>JAAAOB010000152.1 GCA_009909035.1 Bacteroidota bacterium | reverse complement strand
AAATAAACGAATCATAAAGAATTTCTCTGAAGATTCCATCCGGTACGAAGTCATCCTGATGAAAGATGGTGAGCTCCGCGTTGAGTATTTTAACCGGTATGGCGGCTTTGAGAACCCGCTATCCTGACCCAAATATCAGATTCCAAACGTACCATTTACCAATCTAAAGATGACCAAGCCCGGCCAAAATGCCGGGCTTTTTTTTGAAACATATAAATTCAGAAGATCTGTTAAGGCATCAGGTGTTTAATTTACACGATAAAGACGACCTGAGAACTCTGCGATTCCCAACAAAAACAACAGGAATGATTATGCGGCGTGGTGCCTTCCACTGCGAAATGGCACCCTTATTGGAACAATATTGATGGGAATACCTTGTTCAAAGATAGAAGCAAGGGGGGCAAACGGTGTGTCGTAACCACAGGAGATCACGCATCGGGGGAGGATGACGTCAATGGCCTAAAAATATTTATAACCCCAGTTGCTCCTGCAAACGGGCCGATCGCCGGCGTGATACATCGATCTCTTTTCCGCATCTCAACGTGATTTTAAACTGGCTATTTTCACTCTTTTGAAGGTTTTCGATGTGGTGCAGGTTTACGATATACTGCCGGTTCACTCTAAAAAAGGTTCGGGAAGGTAATCGGGTTTCAAGATACTGCAG
Source organism: Bacteroidota bacterium (assembly GCA_009909035.1). Lineage (GTDB taxonomy): Bacteria > Bacteroidota > Rhodothermia > Balneolales > Balneolaceae > SW132. The sequence goes on along the minus strand of JAAAOB010000152.1, from coordinate 22,568 downwards.
GGATCGATTGATCAGCAGTGTGCCTTCCGTAAAACAGGTTCTGCAATAGTTTCCGTAGGTTTCAAAATACCGCACGTCCGACAGGTTGACCAGCTGACATTTATCACCTTCGCACAATAGAACGGTATCTTTGTGGGAAAGTCGGTTCATAGGGCAAACAGATCGCTGGTTTCTGGCATGTCTGATCTATCTACGATTTTTCCGCTTTATTGTTACCTTCATTTGTTATAAAATTCATCGCCCTCTTGAACTTCCCGCTCATTCGATCGTCACACCGTCCCGTTTAAATAAAAGGTGTGGGTCCCATTCTTTTATTCCTCCCGTAAAATCATAATATTACCAGACTTAACGATCTATGAATTCATCCTGCAAAATGTTTGTTATTCATTGGGATAGTTGAAGTTAAAACCCGCTGTGTATCACCTTTTTTGAATTCAATTTTTGATATGGCCGCAATTACGGTACAAAACTTATATAAAATATTTGGCAAGAAACCTGAAGAAGCCATTCCCCTTTTAAAAGACGGGATGAGTAAAGATGAAATACTGAACAAAACCGGGCTCACCGTAGCAATCAACAGCGCCTCCTTCGAAGTTCAAAAGCAGGAGACGTTTGTGATTATGGGTCTTTCGGGCAGCGGAAAATCCACCGTGCTTCGATGCCTGAACCGCCTGATTGAGCCTACACAAGGTAAGGTTCTGATCGGGGACGACAGAGAGAATATCATGGATGCCGATAAGGAGCATCTGCTTAAACTCCGACGCAAACGAATGTCGATGGTGTTTCAAAACTTTGGACTCTTTCCTCACCGGTCCGTCATCAACAATGTTGCCTACGGTCTTGAAATCGGCGGGATGGAAAAAGATGAACGGGATCAAAAGGCTGGTGAGGCCATTGCGATGGTAGGGCTGGAGGGATACGAACATAAAAAACCGAATGAACTTAGCGGCGGCATGCAGCAGCGGGTGGGCCTTGCGCGGGCTCTCGCCAACGATCCGGAGATCCTGCTGATGGATGAGGCATTTAGCGCCCTTGATCCGCTGATCCGGGCCGACATGCAGGATGAACTGCTTGAACTGCAGCAGCGAATGAGCAAAACCATTGTCTTTATCACGCACGACCTGGACGAGGCCCTGAAGATCGGGGACAGAATAGCCATAATGAAAGATGGGGCCATTGTGCAGATCGGCTCCCCGGAACAGATTCTCACCGAACCGGCGGATGACTACGTGAAAGCCTTTGTACAGAATGTGGACAGGACTAAAATTATTACGGCACAGACGATCATGCGGAAGGCGCCTTCCATTAATATCAAAAAAGACGGCCCCGGTGTTGCGGTCAGGAAAATGAAGAAAAAGGGAGTATCGACGCTGTATGTGCTTGATGAGAATCGCCGCTACAAAGGAATTATTACAATCGACGATGCAACTGAACTCAAGAATAAAGGTGTGAAATCGGTCGAGGATATCATTCGCGATGATGCGGGTACGGCAGCTCCCGATACACCTATCAAGCATTTACTGCCCACGGCACTCTCGAGCATCTATCCTGTTGCCGTGCTCAATGATGACCGAAAGCTGCTCGGGATCGTCGACCGGGCCTCGATCATCAGTGAGGTCAACCTGAACGGCACATCTCCAACTAACGAAGCAGAACCAAAGACTGTACCTGAACATAGTTAAGACGCTGCAGCCATGATTGAAATACCTGTTGGACGATTTTTCGAAGTCATTATACAGTGGATGATCGACAATTGGAGCGGCTTTTTTGACGCCGTTACCGTCACCGTCAGTACCGCACTCGAGGCGTTTGAAGCAATCTTAATGTGGCCGCACCCGCTGGTCATGATTTTTATTTTAACAGGCGTTGCCTGGTATATTTCAGGTAAAGGCGTTGCCATATTCACAACCGCTGGACTTTTTTTGATTGAAGGAATGAACCTGTGGCCCGAAACCATGGATACCCTTGCCCTGATTTTTACCGCGGTGCTGATTGCGCTGATTATCGGAATACCCGTGGGCATCTGGGCATCAAAAAATGATCTTGTTGAGAAGTTGGTGCGGCCGGTCCTGGACTTTATGCAGACCATGCCGGCATTTGTTTACCTGATTCCCGCCGTCCTGTTTTTTCAGCTTGGCAAGGTTCCGGGCGTTATTTCTACGCTTGTTTTTGCCACACCACCGGCCGTTCGTTTGACTAACCTTGGCATTCGGCAGGTACCGGAAGAGGTGAAAGAGGCTGCCCTCGCCTTTGGATCAAACCCGCGGCAAATGCTCTTCAAGGTGGAGCTGCCCGTGGCACTGCCCACCATCCTGGCCGGTGTAAACCAAACCATTATGCTTGCACTATCCATGGTAGTCATAGCCTCGCTCATTGGGGCCGGTGGGCTGGGCCAGCCGGTACTTGTTGGAATTCAGCAGCTGAATATCGGGCTGGGATTTGAGGGGGGAATTGCCATTGTGATACTTGCCATTTTTCTGGACAGAATCACACAATCTGTGGGGACATCAACCCAAGAGGGGCAATCCTGAGATCCCAACGTTTCAAATATGCACATTGTTACAATAACACTAAACCTCAAATCATAACATTAAATATAAATCGGAGACCATGAATTATTTACAACAATCACTACAAAACATATGGACCGTGGTGGCACTTGTTACGATTGCAGCGTTTGTAGCAGCAAGCTGCCAATCTACGGATGAGACCCAAAAAACTGCGGATCTTGTCTACGTAAACTGGGCTGAGGGAATTGCCTATACCAATCTTGCAAAAAATGTCCTGGAAGAGAAGATGGGATATGAGGTTGAAATTACATCCGCTGATGTAGGTCCGGCTTACACATCTATCGCCAATGGAGATCAGGATGCGTTTATGGAGACATGGCTTCCTGTTCTTCACAAAGATTATGTGGACCGGTTCGAAGAGGATATCGTGGATCTCGGCCATGTCTATGAGGGAACACAAAGCGGGCTGGTTGTTCCCACCTATGTTGACGTGGACAGTATCTCAAATATGAACGATTATGTTGAGCAGTTTAACAGTGAAATTACCGGGATTGATGCCGGTGCCGGTGTGATGCAGACAACAGAAAAGGTCATTGAAGCGTACGATCTCAATTATGAATTGATCACCTCGAGTGGCCCGGCAATGACCGCTGCCCTGAGCAGTGCCATCGAAAATGAAGAGTGGATCGTAGTAACCGGATGGCAACCGCACTGGAAATTCGGGCGCTGGGATCTGAAATTCCTCAAGCAAGATGACGACAACATGATGTGGGAAACCGGTAACATACACATTATGGGTCGGCAAAATCTTGAAGAGGAGAAACCCGAACTGGCCCAGTTTCTCAAAAATATGCACTTTACCGAGGAGCAGCTCGGCGACCTGATGGTAGCCGTGGAAGAGTCTGACCAGGATGTCGCACAGGTCACCATGGAGTGGATGAATGAGAACGAAGAGCTGGTTGAAAGCTGGATACCGGATGGTGAAGGCGAAATGGCGTCCGCTAATTAATTCATCACAAACATCACGATGATACTCAAAGCCCGGAAGCAAATTCGTTTCCGGGCTTTTCTATTTGGTTCTGCGAGGAAACTTGTGAGTAGAAAATAACAGCTGTAGAACTGTATCCTGTTCATTTTCCCTGATCATCAACCCACCGCAGCACGTTATCTTCCAGCACCTGCAGGGGAACCGCCCCACTGAGCAGCACCACATCGTGAAATTCGCGCAGGTCAAAATCACTGCCCAGCTCCTCTTCAGCCATCACCCGCAGCTCCCGGATCTTGATCTCCCCCATCTTGTAGGCCAGCGCCTGGCCGGGCCAGAAGATATAGCGATTGACTTCACTTCGAATGTTGTGAAGCGACAGGGCGGAGTTCTCCGCCATATAATTGATCGCCTCTTGTCTGCTCCATCCTTTGGCATGCATGCCGGTGTCTACCACCAGCCGCAGCGCCCGCCACATCTCGTAGCTCAGCCGGCCAAAGTCCTGGTAGGGATCGTTGTACATCCCGACCTCCAGCCCCAGCCGTTCCGAGTAGAGCGCCCACCCTTCCGTGTAGGCCGTAAACCCGGCGACGGTACGGAACTCCGGCAGATCCTCCAGCTCCTGCTGCAGGGAAATCTGCAAGTGGTGGCCGGGAACCGCTTCGTGCAGTGAGAGAGCCGTCACTTCGTAGAGCGGGCGACTTTGCAGGTCGTGCGTATTTACGGCATAGTACCCGGCCCGAGTTCCATCGGCGGCACCGCGGCTGTAGTAAGCCGTTGCCGTTCGTGGCGCCAGGTAGCCGGGTATCGGGCGGATTCCGTAAGGTAGGCGCGGCAGCGTGTTGAACAGCTCCGGCAGTTTGCCGTCCATCGTTTTCAGCACAAAAGCGGTCTCCTTCAGCAGCTCCTCCGGCGTTTCGGCGTAGAACTGCGGATCGGTTCTAAGGAACTCTACAAATCCGTCAAAATCCTCACCAAATCCCTCACTCTTCAAAATTTTCATCATCTCAGCGCGAATTCTGTCCACCTCGTCCAGGCCGGTTTGATGAATCTGATCGGCGGCCAGATTTAGGGTAGTGTAGTTTGATATCAGGTAGTCGTAGTACTCCCCGCCGCCCTCAATACCGGAAATGGCGATCGATTCCGAACTCCCCGGAATGTATCGGTCCTGCAGGAAATCACGCAGATGCTCGTATTCCGGTACCACAATTCCGGAAATAATTTCCCGGGCCTCTTCCGCTAATCGCTCCCGCTCCTCCTCTTGTAATGATTCCGGGAAATCGGTTAAGGGCTCATACAGCGTGCTTTCCGTGGGGTTTTCTGTGATGTGCGCTTCCACCGAGGCCAGGTAGTCATCAAACACTACTTTTGGGCGTACCATCCCCAGCTCCAGACCGCGCTCCATCCGCTCAATGTATCCCGAATTGTAGCCCGGAAATGCCTCCAGACGGCTCAGGTAGTTTTCGTAGTCGGCCAGGTTATCCAGCGGCATGCGATTGGCCAGATCGGCAAACGCGGCGTGATAGTCCCACCAACCATTCAGCGGCAACAGGTGATGATTCAGCTCGTAGGCGCGGACGGCGTTTTCGAGCTGAATCCGGAAAATATCGTAATTCAGGCAGACCTCATCATCGAGGGCATCCCGGTCAATGCCATCCAGCCGTTCCAGAAACCCTGTGGTTTGCCGATAATCTTCTTCGAGAAATTCCAGGTTGGATTCAGGCAGCCGGTCATCAAACCGGTGGTCGCCCTGGTTGGTTGCAAACAGCGGGTTGCTTTGGAGCCGGTACTCCCAGTGGTCCTCAAAAATAGTCTGCAGCCTCTCCCCGGGAGAGGTGCAGGATACGGTAATCAACAGAAGAGAAAAAAGAACAACAATTCGTTTCATATCAAATTCAGTCGGTTTTCAGTTTCATCAAACCGGTAATGTACGGGGGGATTGGGGAATGACAAAATGTAAGCGTTTAGGCAATTCTGTCACTTTCTCTCTCCCATCAAAACCTTTATGCCGCATCTATTTATCGGTATCATCGTTTATTAGACGTCCGACGTCTCACAAAAACATCATTAAGCTTCGTAGTTATAATAAACGGGCAATGGTATTGGAATGGATAGAAAGACTTCGGAAGTCTCTTTCTTGGGCTCTATCAGACTTCCGAAGTCTCACAATGTATTCTTAAAGTTCGCAGTTATAATAAACGGACAAACGTGTTGGTAGGGATAGAAAAACTTCGGAAGTCTTTTTTTTGAGCTGTATCAGACGTCCGACGTCTCACAATGTATTCTTAAAGTTCGCAGTTATAATAAACGGGCAAACGTGTTGGTAGGGATTAAAAGACTCCGGAAGTCTTTTTCTTGAGCTGTATCAGACGTCCGACGTCTCACAATGTATTGTTAAAGTTCGCAGTTATAATAAACGGGCAAACGTGTTGGTAGGGATTAAAAGACTTCGGAAGTCTTTTTCTTGGGCTGTATCAATCAGAAGAAATTGATCGAGATACCCCTTCAACCTCAAGAATCAACTCCTCCCCATAGGCCGAGGCCGGCGTTTGATAGCCCAGTTTAAAGTCACCGGAACCTATTTTTTGGGTGATATGAACGGCAGTTTGAGCAGTTAATTTGTATCCCTCGGGAGTGGTGAGGCGGGCCGATACGATATTTCCATTCGGGTTTTGAACCTCTCCCCAGATGTAACTTTTACCCTTCTCCCTGGCTCGCCTGCCGGGGCCGGTAACGGTCCGGCTGATCCGCTTTTTTATCACGGTTCGTAGTGGTGATAACCTCAAAACAGGGGCAATCCAGTTGGACAGTTTCAGAATCTTTACCGCCGAAGGCTTCATCGCCGTATAGACCGTGATATTTTCGATCCCCGTGGTATGATGCGCCGTGGATACATCCCCCCACGGAATGGAAACGGCCGTCCGTTTTTTGACGCCGAAATCAATCTCCCTGGTTTTGTAGGCGGCAGGCACGGATTTGATCTTTCCATTTTCCCTGACCGCCCCGCCATTTCCAAGATTTTCTGCCATCGTCTGAGCCGTTCCGTGAGATACTCCACTGACCAGCCCCATAAATGCCAGCTCCAGCCGATCGGCATCCGGCAGCTGTTTTTTCAGGAAAAGCGACAGGCAGTCGGTCGGTACAACATCAAACCCAGTGCCGGGCATCGCCATGATTTCGGCATCTGCAATCTCTTTATCTCTTGCCTTGATTCCCTCAAACACCGGAATCTCACCCGTGATATCCAGGTAGTGGCAGTGGGTCCGAATGCAGGCTTCAAGCATTGGCTTGTAGGTGTGAATAAACGGGCCCGCGCAGTGAACGACCAGGTTGGCATCTTTTAGCAGATTGTCCATTTGCCCGGGATCTGAGAGGTCTGCTGCCTCATACGGCAGACCAAGTTCTTCAGACTGTTTTCTCAGCTTCTCTTCATTTCGTCCGGAGAGAATTACATTCGATTCCAACCCAACCGCTTGTTTGGCAATCAGCCGGCCGGTATAGCCGTAGCTGCCGTAGATCACAATCTTGTCTTTACTCATAAAGCATCCCCTATCCCGGTTTTCTGCATTCACACCAGGCAACTAACGGAATTGTAAGGGAAAATAAAACACCTGAAGGGATAGAGAGAATAGATATTATAGGGATACCCGTGAATTTTATTGTGCTGAAAGAGACGCCCGATTTGTTCTGATTGCATGGGTACATTTCAGCACCCGTTGTTACGGCTGAATGAATTTCCAGTTCAATTCCTTAGAGTGTTTCTTATGAGGTTGCTTGATTATTCATTTCAACAATTACGCCGCGATGACCCTCCCCGACGACCCTTAGCCTGGAAAGTGGCAATGCTTGGCGAGGCGTTTCCGCTTAATGCGCTTGATATTGATGAGAACCATCTGGAAATAATTGTGTCTAAGCTATAGGGTTCAGAAGAATTTTCGTTTCTTTTGGTACCTTATCCGCAAGCTGGATCTGGTAAATGAAGAATAGGATCTCCAGGGAGCAGCGCGGCTAAGCAATAAATGGGCTTTATCTTGTTTTGTGTGGGTAAATTTAAAATGACCTTTGCATTTTGCCATGATGCCCCGATTCAAAAAGCTGTCGGGACAGGCGTCACGAACCACCCACGAAGGATATCTTGTAAAGGATTCAAAAGTCTTATAATACCCGATCCTACCAGCCTTTTAATTGCAAGCGAGCAATTCCACCGCCTGGCGGTTTCTGCTACTTTCTTCTTTTAGTCCTGCTTTAGCAGGGTTGACGTCAAAAAAGTATCAGGAGAAAGAATAGGGAAGGACCATTGATCTTATTCTACCCACACAAAACAATATAGAGCCAAAAAATATAAACGGGTCTACAAATAAGGTTTCTAACTCAAAAAAATCAGGCCTAACCATCCTATATTCATCAACGGTTAATATCTAATTACTACTTTTGTTTGACAGACATCCACTTAAAACCTTTAGTTCTTGGAAACTGTCTCATAATTTTTATGAGATTATCGGATGGAGTGCCCAACGTTCGGGATTCCAGATCTATCCAGGCACCGTCCACAGTCAGTTCAGCAACCGGCAAATCACCTTTCTTGAACATCTGATGGAAAAAACTCCAGCGCGAGCCATCTTCATACATCCAATTTAGCTCACAGTTCACAACTACCTCCTCCATCCCTTTGACTTCTCGAATATATTTTATCTCTTCTCTGAATAGTATCGGACCCAATCCCATTTGAGAAATCTTATCCATCGGTAAACCATGATCGCTAAAGAGAGCTACCCGGGTTTGGGCGGCATAATCCAAATAGACCGAATGTCGCATATGGCGATTGGGGTCCAAATCAGCCCACTGTACCTCATATGTTTTGCTGTAGATATCCATTGATCAAAATGTGAAAAAGAGACTTGCCAAGTTCAAGTTTTTTATATCGAAGGGATACCTGCGGTAAAACCCTTGGCAAGTCTCATATTATAATTAACCCTCGTTCTGCTTAAAGATAAAGGCAATCTGTTCTGCATGAGTGCCTTTCGGTCCACGTTCGAACCCCATAGCTTCTGCCATTAGGATGATACAGGCCTACCCCATGCCATTCCAGCTCGTCGGTCAGCGCACACCTGGCGATCTGACCTTGTGTGCCCAGAGGACCGGGAGGCGTAATAAAAATAATGCTTCCTTCACTATCGGCCGATGCCAGAAACATGCTGCGACGGAGTTGTTCTCTGGAGTTTCTTTTTGGGATTTCAACTCCCTCAGAGCTTTTTGTTAATAAATATCATGGCTGTTTCTCCGATGGAATTGCTTTGGCGATCACAAACTCTCCGGGCACTTCGTAACCTTTCCGTTACGGTACTGTTTTATAGATTGCAGATATTTCATGTTCGCTTTCTTGCGGGTATCCTGATCAAACTTTTGACTGGCAAGCGCCACTGCACCTCCCAGAAAGGCCGCTTTGCAGGCCTGATCCATATCCCGGAAGTGCAGGTCATACGAAAAACGGTGCGATGCTATCTCCTCAAATCCCACCTGTTCAAACGTTTGCGAAAGCATTCCACTGGTTCCAAGTTGAAAAAAAAAGCGGGCACACATCCGATTTAACACTCCGGTCGGTTATGGGAAAGACACCCGCCCAGCCGCAATTGCTGCGTTCGCCCCAGACCAGAGCAACAGCGCGTCCTCCAGGTTTGAATACCCGATAGATTTCCCGCATAGCTTTTTGAGGATCAGAAAAATAGATCAATCCCAGTGAGCAGATTACCAGGTCGATTGAATCAACCGGGAGGTCAAGTGCTTCAGCATCCATACGTTTTAAGCAGACATTCTCAATCTCCTGTTTCTCAGCTCGTAAACGTGCTTCATTTATCATTCTTTCCGAAACATCAATGCCCGTAACTGATCCATCGGGTTGCACAATATCTGCTAACGGCAAAGATTCCAGGCCGGTGCCACAGGAGACATCCAATATCTTTTTTCTGGGCCTTGGATCGGACTTAAACATCAGGCTTTCCTGCGGCGGCCAAGGTTGTTCCTGCCAGCCCATTTCATAATATGGAGCGGATTTATCCCAGCCGTAGCGCTGTACCCGTCGTTGTAAATTCGACTTCATAAAAACTTCTCTGAATTAATTGAATTGGTTACTGACTTTTGCGGTTCATTGATCGTAACCGTTTGTTTTACATCAAAAGCGTGCTCAAAATCACCGCGCACATGGCTTTCACGATGCGCCAAATCAAGAACACGCATCACATCTTGCTCAGGTGCTGAACTTTTTACGGTTATCTCATAGCCCAGGTTCTTCCATTGTGGGAGGACATCCCCAATCCCCAATGTTGAACAAGCAGTGCCTGTCAGCTTCATATTTAACTTCCACTTTGATAGATTTTTTAGGAACCTGCAGCTTTGCGGCCCACATGCGCGTCATGATCGACATACAACTTCATAGGGCACCGGCTTCATATTCACCGGGGGTGGGAGCTGTTGCGCCTCCACCGACTTACGAAGGCATATCATTTTGATAGGTACATGATTCGCATTCCACATTGCATGCCAATCTCTTACGGGTTCGAACTGTTCCTTTCTCGTTTTTTTGCCCCAGAAAGGGAAGCATTTTTAGTACCAGTTTGCAGCGTTCAAAGGCTTTTTTTATGGTTTTTTGATGTATCTTAGCTTTTACATCTCAGCCACGGTTTTTTTACAAATCTGCAGAAATAAAATCTTTTTTGATCTATATCTACCCGTAGTTATTTAAAGAATCAGTTCATAAATGTTGCGATATATCAAAGCAATAAATAAGTCCACTATTTATCGTTTCAAGAAGTTTAGTTTAGAGTTTAATGGACGTTTCTATTTGTACACCATTTCTTAGCGTTTGTAAATTAACACAACTATACTCGGCATAAGCCATTAGCTTTTGCAACTCTTCTTTGCTCGTTTCATCTGTCGCCCGAATATATACCTTACACTGCATGGATTGAAATCCAACAGGTACATCCCGGTCAACTACCAGTGTGCCACGAACATCAACATCAGCAGTTGCTTCCACTTCCAGTTTTTCCAGAGTGATTCTCATACGGTCAGCAATCAGTCGAATCGTCGATTCCAGGCAGGTTGCCAGCGCCGCACATAAAATGTCGCCCGGATTGGGCGCGTCGTGATAGCCGCCCACCGCACGATGCACACCAAAATTCCAGTCCACACCATGATCAACACTACCCGGCTTGATGCACCCGTGCCACGGATCGCCAGGATCATCGCCTGTAGTTATCGCCCGATCCGTAATTTTCGCATCTTCCGGAACTTCTTTGTAGTGATCTTTCAGAGGGCGCTGTCTTTTTTTAACTGATTCCGCTTTTAGTGATTTCATATTATTCTGGTTTATATTGGAAAATTATTTCGTTTATCGAGGAACTCCCACAAAATTAACCCACTCCCTGGCTGTCCAAAAAGGGAATTGATTAGCTTTTCGGTTCAATATTCTGATTCACCCTGAACAGATTGTCCGGATCATATTTGGCCTTTACCGTTTGCAGACGTTCGTAATTGCCTCGGTAGGTGGCCTCAATTCGATCCTGGCCTTCTTCCATCATAAAGTTGACGTAGCCACCACCGGCGGAGTGCGGGTGCAGCGCTTCCCAATATTCCTTCGCCCAGTGACTTATTCTCTCTGCATTGGCGGGGTCCGAATCCACGCCCACAATGACCCGTGACCAGGTGACATCCCGAAATCTGAATGCCGTTTCATTTTCATCCACCTTGTGGACCGCTCCGTTAATGGGATAGAGGTGCATGGTACACCGCTCGGTGGGAAGGTCTGAACCATAAGCTTTATGCAGGTTTAGTGCCTGATCACTAATCTCCTTTACAAAATCGGCTTTCCAGTACCACTGCAGGCCCGGTGGATAGAACATCTCGTCAAACATACTTTGAAGGGCCGGATATGGCATCTTGCCCGCCATATCAAGCACCGGTGTACCCAGCGCTCGAATCGGTTTGAACAGTTCTTCGGCTTCTTCCATGGGTCCTGTGTAACACCAGGTGATGACGCAGCCGTGTTTCCCGTGCAGCTCTTCAGGCAACGGTGAGCCGGTGGGCACACGGTGAAAACCAAACCACCCATACAGATCCTCGGGTGCATCCTTGATAAAATCCCGATACCACCGCAAGATTTCATCTGCCTGGTCTATCGGCCAGATGATCGGTCCGCCATAGATTGTATCCACCGGGTGTGCCTGGAATAAAAAAGAGGTAACAATTCCAAAATTACCACCGCCGCCGCGAATTGCCCAAAAAAGGTCTTCGTTTTCATCTTCGCTGGCGGTAACCATACGCCCGTCTGCCAGCACCACATCTGCCTCCAATAAGTTATCAACGGTTAATCCATATTTACGTGAAAGATAACCGTGTCCGCCGCCAAGAGTCAGGCCCGAAACGCCGGTAGTGGATATAATACCGCTGGGTACTGCCAGGCCAAACGGATGGGTTGCGTGATCTACTTCACCCCAGGTGCAACCTCCCTCCACTTGGACCGTCTTCGCATCAGCATCCACACGTATGCCATTCATTTCTGAAAGATCAATGACCAATCCATCGTCTGCCAGGGCCAGACCTGCACCATTGTGGCCTCCGCAGCGAACCGCCGTAAGCAAGTCACGTTCACGTGCATAATTTACACTCGTGATAACATCAGCAACATTACTGCATTTCACGATCAGAGCCGGCTTTTTATCGATCATGGCATTGTAGATCGTTCGGGCATCATTGTAGTTATCGCTCCCGGGAGTGACGATTTCGCCCCGGATGTTTCCTGTCAATTCCTCCAGATTTTCCTTATCAAGTGTTAACCTTTCCTCGTTTAATGTCAGCGCGTTATATGATTCCATGGCTATCGCTTTCGTTCGTTGAAGATTAATTTTTGGGATGCTGGTTACTCCCTTTCATTAGATACGATAGCGATATGAGGAGAGCTTGTCATGAGGCGAAGGTCTCAAATATTAATTTTCTTTTTTGGCAAGGAAGGCACTTTTATGGGACAATTGTCCCAATATTGGTAAGCAAATAGAATGGAAGGCACATTATTCTTTCCCAATTCCCGCTTCCCGGGCCAACACGATTGCCCGGCTTCGGGAATCAACCTGCAGCTTATGGAAGATGCGGGTGTTGTGATTGCGTACCGTTTTTGGACTGATGTACAGTCGGTTGGCAATTTCTTCGTTACCCAGCCCTTTGGCAATTAAATCCAGGACCTCACATTCACGGGGCGTCAGCTCCGGGAAGATTTCCACTGTGCCCCGACGCTCTTTTCGGGACGTAGAGGAACCGATAAAGCTTTTCACTTCGGTTAAAAATCGCTCCCATGCCGGTTCGTCTTCAAGCAAAATATGGTTTTCACTCTCCAGAGGTACGAACCGGGAATTAGGAATTACAGAAGCCAATTTCCGACCGGCTTCAAAAGGAATGACCTTGTCTCCTTTTACATGAAAAATAAGGGTGGGTATTTTTACCTCCCTGGCTACATCTTGCACATTAATTCGGTTATAGGCTTCCCAAAGCCGGGCAGCCATAGAAGGAGAGGCGGTTTGCCGCTGCAGTTCTGCCAGCCATCTGTGTTTCTTCCTGGAGGCTCCTGGCATTAACAGATTAGCAAAAATACGACGGAATATGTCCGTATCCTGCTTGCCCCAGCCAGCCTCAATCATTTCGGTCAATGCTTTGGCTTCTTTTCTCTGTTGCTGGGAAGCTCTCTCGGTCAGATTCCCGCGGCTATAACTATCATAAAGTATCAGGTGGCTGACCCGCTCGGGATGGCGAACGGCATAGGTAATGGCAATGGCCCCACCCTGGCAGAATCCAAGGAGAGGGAATTGTTCCAGGTCGGCATCATCTATGATTGTTTCGAGATCTTGAACCCAGGCTTCAACGGATATCTCCTTGATTGAACGATCAGACAAACCAGAGCCCCGCTGATCATATCGGATAAGGGTGTGATCTTTTGAAAACTCCCGGAACCAATGCGACCAGATGGGCCCTTTCCAATCGAGATCCAAATGGGTGAGCCAGTTAGCAACACGAACGATTGGCGGTCCATTACCCGAAATGGCATAGGCCAGATTTACGTCATCGGGAGCCGTGCAGAAACGGATATCCTGTTTCATGATCTCTCCGTAAAAATTTTATTGACGATACAGTGACTAAATTATAAAACTACTCTCTCTTAATCTATTTTTTAAAAAATCTGTTTGATGGGTAAAAAGATCTAAATGTTCGAAAAAAGGTCATGCTGTTCCACCATAACAACCCAGCGTTTAAACGGCGCAGGGCTTATGAACCTCAGATCGATTCTTACATCTGTCAACTACCACCAAAAGCAGTCCGAAAAGGACGTCATCTTGCAATCGATATGCCGCCACTTCATTCTGTGAAATAGCTGCCCGTTTTAGCAACTTAAGGTTCATATTCTATATCGAAAACATAATTTGGAAACTCAAGTGAATCACTCAAAGTAATTCGAAATATGTTGATTTCAGAAGTTGATCGGTTTGCAGGAGCAAAAACGTTCCCTATGCTATTTTCAAATGTGTTCACTGAATCCGAAAATGTTTTAATGCGAATTTCAACTAATGGTTCGGAAATACAAACACAATTATAGAGTAGTGTTCTGGTAAAAACAGGAGATTGATCATATGGGTTAATCTCAAATATTTCATCATCGAATTCAAATTCATCGATGTGAAAGTCTGTTTCATTGACAATTTGGAAATCATAGGTGTCCTTTTGCTTACAAGAGATTGCAAAAATCATAATTAAAATAAAGACACTAATAAGCTTCAAGGATGATCTCATACTACTATTTGGTTGACTTCATTATGTATCCTCTCGCCCCTCATTTGGGTCAACAACCGATTTATGTTTTCATACTCCAGTTGCGTTTTCCGGGCTTGCAGTTATTTCAATACCCCTACCAGTAGCCGTTGTAAGTACACAGAACCTATCTGGGAAAGGACATCGCACCTGATCCAAATCACGTAAGTTGGTAACTGTGGATTCAAGAGTTGCAAGTACAATCCTTAGAAAATCATTCTCATTATGATTACTATTTGTGTTAACGGTGTCAATCATAGCAATACCTCCAAAATAGAGTACGTTTCTTTATAAATTCTGGGGTCATCATTAGCACGTGGGCCTGCTATATTCAGAATTCTTGGTTCTACTTTCGATATCCATTCGCGTATTTTTGCAACTGCTTGGTTCGTTGTAAAATGATCAAGATCAATGTGTATACTTGGCTTGCCAAGTTCGTCTGCTATCTGTTTTGTATATTTTGACCCTCCAAATAGTGGACCGTGGGACAAAATAAGTGTTGCGTCTGAATTCCTCACATTCAGTTTAGTGCGAGTCTCCGGACGCTCATCCGATGCTTCTTTAAGATTGGGATAGCTATTCGGGATGATCCCATCCTCGGCAAGACGGCCTTTGGGTATCCATCCGCCGCAGTCATAGCCGATACTCAACGCAACATCAAGTGCAGCACGATCTGCGCCGGTTTGTCCTCCAGAGATAATCTTCTCAATCATATCTAAGTCAAAGGTTTCTATTTTTTTAACTATACAGCTTTACTTTCCTCTTTGTCTTATAATTATACAACTATTGGGCTATAAAGGTATGTTCGCTGCATAGGTTTGGTGTTTCTGCATCGGAGCGGGGTTGACGCCAGTGGCAACCGATCGTCTCCCGTCCGCACGAAACGCTTGTTAATGGCCGATCCGGCTATTTGTTGGAACCTAAGATCTTTTCGACATTTTCTTTCAGATCCAGAATATCCTCCGTAGCAACAATCCAGATCATTTCAAGAGTGACACCAAAATATTCATGAATAATGATGTCTCTCATCCCGGCAATCTGGCGCCAGGGGATATCTGGATGATCTTCTCGAATTTCATCAGACAGGTGCTTTACAGCTTCCCCGATAATTTCAAGCCTTCGTAAAACCGCATCCTGTTTCTCTACATTTTGATAAAACTCATCTTCTGAAACACCCTCAAGAAAATGCTGAATATGGCCAATACTTTCCAAAATATCCTGAAGATAGACGTCAGGTTTTCTCTTGTTCATAGTACCGGTTCTTCATCCCTGAGGATTTCCTCCTTCAAAGCAGGCTTTATGGCGTCATATTCAACAAGATCAACTTTCATTCCCAATTCGTCTTCTAATTCCTGCTGAATCCCAATAAATTCAAGCAAGCTGATCTTTTTATCAATTTTGACAAGCAGGTCCAGATCATTCACCACAGATTCACTTCGCGCAGACGACCCGAAGATTCCGGCTTTTTTGATGCCGTACTTTTTTAGAATCGGTTTGATCTGCGATTTGATATGTTCGAGGTTATTCATGATGTTGGGTTTTGTGATTGTCCCCAATATAACAAAAGAAAAAGGAATTTAGGTTTCAGAATAATTCTGACTTACAGTGCCATTAACGACATTGCGCATAAGCTGCACGCGAATGAATGTTGAATTGATAAATAATGAACGATGAGCTAAAAAGCCAGAAAGTGGCAAGCCCTGGCGAGGCGCGTCCCCTTGAAACGCTTGTTGAACTAAGCCGCTAAGCGGCAGGTTGGTATCGGGCTCAAAGTATCGTGAAAAATTTATCGGCGGGTCATAATATACCTCCTCACGTTTAACCAACAATTGAGGAGGCATACCATGACACCACTTGAAAAACGACTGATCGAAGATATGAAGCTCTTCGGTTACTCCAAACGCACACAGGATACCTATCTCTATGCTGTCCGGAAAATAACAAAACATTTCCAAACATCACCGGACCAGATTACCAACGAGCAGCTTCGCGAGTACCTGCTTTGGCACAAAGACAAATACGCACCGAATACCACCACCATCGCCTTATGTGGGATTAAATTCTTCTACCAGAAGATTCTCAAAAAACCCATGCCGGTTTTTGACCTGGTTCGTCAGCCGCGCGGGCTCAAGCTGCCGGTCGTTCTTACGCAGGAGGAAGTACGCACCGTGTTGAGTAACATCAGGGTGTTGCGCCACCGGGCGTGCCTGACGCTGATCTATTCATGCGGGCTTCGCATCAGTGAGGCCGTTGAAATGCAGATATCTCAGATTGATTCCAATCGCATGGTTGTCCACGTGCGGGCCGGAAAGGGAGCCAGAGACCGCTATGTGCCACTGCCCCGGCCCACCCTGGAGCTGCTTCGCTGCCATTGGAAAACCCACCGCCATCCGCAGTGGCTGTTTCCGGCTCCGGGGCGCAGCGGAGTCAAGGAGGCGGAGGCCACCCGGTGCCTTCCGTTGAGCTCGGTGCAAACCGTATTCAAAAAATCCCTAAAAGAGGTAGGTATCAAAAAAGATGCTCACGTGCACACTCTGCGGCATTCCTATGCCACGCATCTGCTCGAAGAAGGCGTGGATATTCGGATTATTAGTGAGTATCTGGGCCACCGGTCCCTGGACTCTACGCTGATCTATACCCACCTAACGCCCCTGATGCGCCAGGGTGTGGCCGATACCATTAACTCGCTGATGGGCGGGCTGACCCAAGGGCTGACGTTGCCACAATGAAGGCCCCGGCCTTGGAAGTGGCCGATGTAATGCGGGCCTATGGCGGGCAGTACTTTCAAGTCCATGGAGGACGTATGCCCGCCATTCACCGTAAGGCGATCGGCGACATTACGGCCTGCCGAACTCCGGCCATGGGCGGGGCCACGTACCATTGCCCGGATTGCGATCACTACCAGTATAGCTACCACTCCTGCGGAAACCGTAACTGCAACAAGTGCGGTAATGAGCGGGCTCAAGACTGGCTGGAAAAAACGGGATCGCTTCTGCTGGCGGTCGATCATTTTATGGTCACCTTTACCCTGCCGGGGGAGCTTCGCCGGATGGCACGCTCCCATCAAAGGCTCTTCTATGGACTGCTAATGAGCTGCGCGGCGGCCTCGCTTCAAACCCTGGGGTGGGACTCCCGTTTCGTAGGTGGACAATTGGCTATGATGGGTGTTCTGCACACTTGGGGGCGGGATCTGAGCTACCATCCCCATGTGCATATGATTGTGGCTGGCGGGGGGCTATGGAAAGATGAAGAGCTTTGGCTGGCATCCCGGTCCGATTTTCTGGTTCCGGTAAAAGCCCTGTCGGTAATCTTTGCTGCCAAATTTCGGGACGGGCTCAAAAAGCAAGCTCCGGAGCTGTTTGGCGAGATCGATCCATCCCTGTGGGGTGGCTCATGGGTGGTTCACAGCCAGTCGGTTGGTAAAGGACAGGCGGCATTGAAGTACCTGGCGACCTACATCTTTCGCCCGGCCATCTCCAACGGGCGCCTTCTGTCGATGGATAATGGTACCGTTACGTTCCGCTATCAGCAATCACAAACCAAACAATGGAAAGTGTGTTGCCTGAGGGCCGAGGAATTTATCCGTCGCTACCTGCAACACGTGTTGCCCCGCGGGTTCGTAAAAGTCCGCTACTACGGGCTGTACGGGCATCGCCATCGCGAGCGGCTGAACAGGCTGCGAGAGACTCTTGACCGGGCCGCTGCTGATACGATCACACCATCAATTGATCAGGTGGATGCCCCGCCACCCGAATCGCCGCCGGCAACGCCATCTACCTGTCGCAGTTGCGGCCGGACGATGTTTGTCGTGGGAACCATTCCCCGATTCCGACCGGCGGCGGGATGGCCCAACGCACCGCCGGATCATGGTCGGAGTACCCGCCAGTATCAGTCAAAACAAACCACTAATGCTCTATGAACCATAGAATGGAAAAACTACGCCTTCGATTCAAACAACCAACAAGTGTGAGGTCAAAAAGCCTATCTCATCAGCAAGTATCGGGATATGGAATTCAAGCTGTCCGCCTCGGAACTGATGATTGTATCAGATCCGGGCGTTGGAAAAAGAAAGGCTCTTCTGAAATGTGCTCACCTGCTTATTCCCTCCATTATTCAAATTGCAAATAGAGGCGGCATGTAGCTTTTTTACCGGGCTTGTCCAACACCGGCATGGAACTCGGCAGGCTTCGTTCCATGCCTTAACTTGTTATATGGCCATTTAGTTCAATCTATTTCAATACTAAAAAATTAATATTGATTCTGTCAAACAGTCACGCCCAATTAGTTAACAGGAAAGAGCATTCCTTCTTCGTCCGTTACAAATACAGAAGTATAATCCCTATCTTCCTGAAACTTAGCTTTCAGGGTGTCCCGCCGAATAGAAAAGCGAACGTAGTTGACCTCTCCTTGGCGCCTCGCAAGCATTATACCTGGTAGTTTGATGTCTGAAGGTAATTTAGAAATTGGTTCAAGGCTTCTCTCTCGATCGATACGAAAAAACCGATGATTAATTAATCCATTGTAACAATTTCCACCTTTTTCACAGCCACTCAATTGAAGAAATAGATTGTTTTGATCATCGAAACCAACAATGTGTCCCGAAAATGATTCCCATGTTGCATCATTAGCTGATAAATCCGCCAACAACCGGGACTCTCGGTCTTCCGCATGCACTTCAAATACTTTTACTTCCTGGCTTAAAATCCGGGGTATACCTCCATTAGGAAAAGTGTTTAAAAATCCAGTTGGATTGCGAAATACTTTAGACTCCACCAGTACATATCCTGTGTAAGTGTCTCCCGATCTAACGACCTGATCAATCACCACTCGACGTTCCTCGGGGCTGTATGTGCAGGCCGAGATGCCAAGGCAGATCATCGTCAAGAGGCTTACCCAGAGCAAACCTTGGTTAGTTAAATATTCAATTATCATTTCAGAGACTCCAAAAGTATGCGAAAGGTTAAATATTCTAGTGTTTTTGAATTAGAATTAGGACATATAACGACATGGCGCATAACCGGCGCACGTACTGTTGTTAATTCATCTTCCAGTTTACTATTTGATGCAAAGAAAACAAAACGAGCAAGGGAGGGCGAGGTGCGTCCGAGTTAATGCGCTGGTTATACCGCTAGTTCAATCAAGTGCTGGTAATATATATTTTGGGATCATTTGATTCGGAGGAGTGCTTTTTCCATATAGTTCATATGAATTGTAATTTCCTCCAGTAAAAACTGTGATCATATTGTAGTCAGGCCAAATATTTATTTTTTGACCTCCATTACCCGATGCCATGTAGTAATTGTATTGTTTTCCATCTATGACAAAATATTTGTGTTCCCATAAGTAGCCAAATTCGGAAGTATATTCTTCAAATGTTTTCCGTACCCAGTTTTCAGGAAGAATTTGCTTTCCTTGCCATTTGCCACCATTCAAATACATCGTTGCGAGCTTAACAAGGTCTCGTGGTTGAAGGTACATTTGACTAAACGTTTGTCGGCTTGTGGAATCAGGGTCAAACCGCCAGTCGTAGTTGGTGATATTCATAGGCTCAAAGAGATGTTCATCAGCAAACTCTTCCAGGGGTTTGTCCGTTGCAAGCTCAACAAGCCGCCCCAAGGTTAATGCTGCTCCTGTGCAATAAGATGATACTTTTCCGGGCTGATGAACTACTGGAAGATCGAGCGTGTATTTTACCCAGTCGGCACTTTCCATCATTTGCTGTTCATTTCCCTCACTCTCCGGATTGTTGTTTTCACAATCCAGGCCATGACGATAGGTTAAAAAGTCCTGAATAGTAATGCTTCTTTTTCGCTTGTTCATATAGTCAAAGCTCTTGTATTCATCCTTAAAATAAGGCAAGAGTTGATCCTGCTCACTACCGATCGCACCTGCTTCTATTGCCAATCCTACAAGTGATCCGATGAATGCCTTTGTTACTGAACGCAGTTGATGTTGGGTGTTTATGTCATATCCATAAAAATATTCTTCAAGTACCAACTTGTCGTTTTTGTAAACTAAGATACTGTGGACATCAGGATATTCTCCTTTAATGGTTTCTTTAACCATTTCTTTGATAAGTTCTGGCTTTTCAAAAGCATTTTTGATATTCCCGACTTCCAAGCCATCGTTAGCTTTTTGGGGCATTTGGTAGATATAGTCCTCAGGATGATTAAACAACTCCTTGCGAGGATACATCACCAATTTTTCAATATCAGTTGTAATTAGCTCGAACACCTGTCCATTAACCGTATAGCCATTAATATTGCCCTGATTGTTTCTCTGAAAAATAACTGGAGTATCATCAATATTAGTGAAGCTATCATCTTTTACATGATACAATGGATATTTAGCTTTGTTAATTACAGCATAAAGCGTGGTATCCATTGATGAAGCCATAATTTTTAGTGTTGATTCTGAGACGTATTCATATTTTCCTTCATACTCCAAAAGATGTTCATACGATATAGAGGGATCGGCTGTATTTTGAGCTTGTATTAAGCTCATTCCACAATAGGGGCAAGTACCGCTCTCTTTAAAATATTCGTTAGTTTCATGGGCTTGGCAATTGCAAGGAGGGCAATAATATGTTAGCGTCTCCTGGCCTTTTGCTGAGAAATTAACGAAAAGGACTAATGAAAGAACAAAAATTATTTTCCCCATAGAATAGTATTTGCAAGCATTAATAGTATTGGTTTAGAAAGTAGAAATATCTCCTAATTGATATACTCTTCTTAAAGAAAATAGTTACGATGTTTTCTTGATATTTGATTGGCGGTATAACGGTCTAGCGTTTAACCGGCTTGGCCTTTTTATTTAGGAATGTAAACAAAACTCGATAATTCTATTAGCCCAAGGATTTTGAAAAGGCAAACAGCGGCCAAGTCCGCGTTGAAACGCTGGTTATGCAACCTGTTAAATTATTTAAGGCGTCTTTTCCAATAATCTGGTTTCCGTTTCATATGCATGATGGCAAAAACCATTATCAATTCATCCCTGTATATTTTGTATACAATCGAGTATGGAAATCGTTTTAGAAAAATGCGCTTTGTCTGGTGGAGATAGGGATGTCCTGCTTTTGGAAATTTTATTAACCGCTGAACCGCATCTTCAAACTCATGAATAAAATCGCGAGAGAGCGATCGGTCGAATTGCTTGTAATAATCAACAATATCATAAAACTCGACCTCTGCCGCATCGTTAAATTCAAAGGTCATTTTGCTCATCAATCAAGAAGTGCCTGAGCATTTTTCTTCACTTCACTCCACGGCTTTGAAAAACTCTCACCTCGCTCATATCGATCAATACGGTTCTTTAGTTCTTCCGACCAGGCCTCCTCTGATTCAAATTCTATATCCGGGTTAAGACTATCGATCAGCATATGTGCAAGTTCTGCTCGTTCTTCACTGGAAAGTTCAAGTGCCTGTTTTTTTATTTTATCGTTGATCATAGCTTTTTCTATTTGTTGGATACAACTGTATTATGGTAATAAACTCGAAAAAAGAAAAATAATTTTATCAGGGGTTTGAGGTTGCATAACGACCTTCGGTATAAGCGGCGCGATGCGCTACCCGAGTTATTGATGAATTAAATAGTAGCTTAAATCTTCAAACCAAGCAAGGTTAGTGCGAGTTGCGTCCGCTTGATGCCGTGGTTATATGGCGACGCTTACTTAAAGGAGGAATATTCAACGGTTAGTGTATGAGCAGTAGCGGATTTTGAAGCACTACTTTTCGGTTAGCAATATACTTAAATAAACGCAAAAACGGTTCAAGTTTGCACTTAAACCGCTATTGCTTATACACATTGTTGTGCGTTCGCTCTTTTTCCTAATTTGGCGAATGAAGTCCGATTTTATTTCCTTCCGAGTCGTGGAAAATGGCAAAAAATCCGCTCTCGTCTGCGTGAGGTGTTTTAGGGATAATTATTTTTCCACCATTTCCTTCTACTTTATCGAGAATAGGTTGCAAGTTGTCTCCTCCATTCAGATAAATAGTAACTCCTTTTGAAGAAGGTTCACTTCCTTCTCCTTTAACAATTACTGCCGTAACCATTTGGTTTTCATAAGGGAACAGCCCCATTTCCATTCCTGGGAACTCTAATTTTTCAATTTCCACGCCTAAAATTTCTTTGTAAAAGTTAATGGCTCTCGAAATGTCCGTAGCTGGAATCTCAAATATTGATATAAAACTATTCATATTCTTGTCGTTTTTGATTGTTGTTTCTTT
>JAAAOB010000079.1 GCA_009909035.1 Bacteroidota bacterium | reverse complement strand
AAGGCAAAATGAACAGGTACCTTTTTAAGGTCGATGTCTGATACTTCAGCCTCAAGTTTTCTGTTGGTGCCTTGAAAAGATTTTTCAAAAAAATGAAATTATATGGGTAATGTCAGCCCTTAGGCCCCCTGTTCGAAAAGAAGAGACCGATCTTCATCATGTCGCGCGGGCGGAGGTGCAGACGAGCAAACGTCTCAGAAGCCAAACGTTGAACCGCGGTTTGTGCCGTGTATAAATCGAATGTAGCGCCGTCTATCCGTTTCTGAATTGCACCGCGAGACAGATTTTCCTATTCTTTCAAGTAATATATTGAAATAAGCTTCTTTGATATGAATCGAGTCGCGTATCTACTGACTTGTGGCGTAGCAGTAATATTTTTGGCAGGCTGCGATATCTTTCAGAAAAACCCGCCTGGCCCGGATCGCACATCGCCTGAGGATAATAAAAGCCCCACATCTATCACCAACCTATCGCCGGTCTGGCGCTACACTGTTCAGGGACCAGATCAAAAAGATGAAATGGATGGCGTGAGCACGGACTCAAAGGGGAATACGTACATTGGCGGCCAATTCGCCAAATCCGTTGATTTTAATGGTACAGTTCGGAGTGCTGCGAGCGGTTATGATGTATTTGTGAGTCGCCTTGATGAGAATGGACAAGAAGACTGGTTTGTTTCGTTTGATTCGGGAGGAAATGATCATCAGTGGGATTTGACAGTAGATAAAAATGACGACGTTATTTTAAGTGGTGGCTTTGGTGGTACGATGGTCGTCAATGGACAAGAATATGCAGCGAGTAGGGACGGCTCGGCTTTTTGGGCCAAACTTGATGGTGAAACCGGCGAATTTATCTGGTTTACTGCGGCTGGAGCAGCAGGAGAGACTGATGAACTTGTTGAGCCGCTGCGCTCGGCGGGTGGAAATGAGGTGAAAATTGATAAAGATAACAATATCGTATCGTTGTTGATGGCATCCGGACAACAAATAGCAATTGGTGATGAGCGATATCCTGGATCAAATCTAAAAAGTAGTTTTGTCGTCAAGATGAGTCCAGACGGCGACTTTCTCTGGTCTCATCAGTTCGAAGGGCGTGGCGACCAACAGCTGCGCGCGCTTGGTTTGAACGGGCACAATGAGATAGCTTTCGGTCATCAACTGCGGGGGCAAATTGAAACCGAACGTTTTGGTACGTTTGAGGGGGGTACGGGGGATAGAGCGGAAACTATTGGAACGTATGGTCTTCTGTCGCCCGATGGCGAGCTACTTTGGATGAAGCGTGTAGATAGTGATGGTTTTGCGAATATTCGTGGAGCTGGTGGTGATGAATCAGGGAATCTCTATTACATTGGACAAATTACGGATGATACCACGGTCGATAACCAGTCAGTGACCGGTTATAAAAAAGGGTCAACGCTGCTAATGCAGGTTACACGAGCTGGTGAAATCGGCTGGCTGCGCGTGTTGGGAAATAACAAAAACGATGGTGCCGGAGAGTTGACGCTTCATAAAAACCTCATCTCAATCACAGGCGTAAATTCAGGGAGTGATTACAATATGTACAATCTGGATGGAACCGTTCTCGTAGAACAGGTCTTTGATGGCCGTTCACAAAGAAGTCGTGCGACGCTGGCAGTCTTTACTATCGATGGCACACTAACGGCCAGGTATGAACCAACCTATTCTGATCGTGCTATGGGAGGCGTCACGGAATTTTATGATGAACAGTGCTTGGTTTATAACACGATGTTTTTCGGTGAAGTCACCTTTTCGAATGGTGATAGTTATGCGACGGTTGATCCGATGGATAAAGACGCCGTATTGAGCAAGGTTTGCTTCTAACATCTCATTTAGGATTTAAAAACTGGCGGCCAGCCAGTCCTCGCTTTTACGTGGTGGAAAGCTCAGAGATAATCCTGAAAACGAATATACGCGTGCCACAGATTGTGGTATCTTGACCTGATCAGATTTTGATGGCCGGAGTGGGTGAATAATCTTAGAAATTTCAAAACGTTGACGGTTCCCTTTTAAAGAAATGAGAACACATCTCTGAATATACCATACGAGCTAAGATAGTGAGCCAGTTTCGATTTGGAATGATTGACATTTCCATCCCATAACGTTCTGCCTTATCTTACCATTATAATTGATGAACTGCTTAGAATTCAACCCAAATTTACAATGAAACGAGTTGTCGTAACCGGTCTTGGAGCACTTACCCCAGTTGGTAACAATGTAAACGATTTTTGGAATTCAGTAACAGAGGGGAAAAGTGGCGCGGCGCGCATCACCAAGTTCGACCCATCCCTGTTTCGAACCCATTTTGCCGGGGAGCTGAAAGAGTATAACCCGAAAGACCATCTGGATCGAAACGAGATTAAACGGACCGATCCATTTACGCAGTATGCGCTGGTGGCAACCGACCAGGCTGTGGAGGATTCGGGGCTCGATTTTGAGGCGATGGATCCCTTTGATACCGGCGTAATCTGGGGAACGGGCCAGGGCGGAATGCTTACGTTTGAAGAAGAGGTGCGAAACTACGCCGCCAATAATTTTGAACCCAGGTTCAGCCCGTTTTTTGTTCCGCGGCTGATTATGAATATGGCCTCCGGAATGATCTCCATGAAGTATAACCTGATGGGGATCAATTACTCTACCGTTTCAGCGTGTGCCACCTCCAATACGGCAATTATGGATGCTTTCAACTACATACGATGGGGAAAGGCAAAGGTGATTATTACCGGCGGATCAGAGGCACCGATAACAGAAGCATCATTTGGCGGGTTTTCTGCAATGAAGGCGATGAGTACCCGCAACGAGGAGCCCGCCACCGCATCGCGCCCATTCGACCTGGAAAGGGATGGGTTTGTAATGAGTGAAGGAGCCGGCGCATTAATTCTCGAGGAGTATGAACACGCAAAAGCACGCGGAGCCACGATCTATGCCGAGGTTGCGGGTGCCGCCATGACGGCGGATGCATACCATATCACCGCCACACACCCCGAGGGGCTTGGCGCGGCCGAAGGGATGAGGCGTGCCTTGAAAGATGGCGGGCTGAAACCGGAGGATGTTGATCATCTGAATATGCACGCAACATCTACCCCCGTGGGCGATATAAGCGAAATAAAGGCGATCCAGAAAGTTTTCGGCGAAGCCCCCGACCACCTGTTTATTAGCGCAACCAAGTCTGTTACGGGCCACCTGATGGGCGCAGCGGGTGCAGCCGAAGCCATCGTCTCTATTAAATCACTTACCGATGGCGTTGTGCCGGGGACAATTAACACCGAAAATCGCGATCCGGATGTTCCGGATCATCTGAAGATTGTCTTTGGTGATTCTGTAGATAAAAACCTGGACGTCGTCATGAGCAATACGTTTGGCTTTGGCGGCCATAACGGCATTGTCTTGTTTAAAAAAGCAGATTAACGGCGAGATCAAGAGGGAATGATTGCCATCATTTGCAGGATCTAATCAATCTAACGCCTCCCTGTTGCGGAGATCGGAAACTAAAAAAAGCAGCCTGTTTTTCAGGCTGCCTTTGAAGTACTGTATCGTGTTGTACGGCATCAGGGTATTGTCTCCCCGGACATGCATCAGGACGTGAGCTGTTATTTCAGGTCAAACCGGTCCAGGGTCATCACTTTGGTCCATGCGGAAATGAAATCGTGAACGAACTTCTCCTCCGCGTCCGCACTGCCATACACTTCAGCCAGCGCCCGAAGCTCAGAATTTGACCCGAAAATCAGGTCTGCACGCGTGGCGGTCCATTTTGGCTCACCACTTGTGCGATCACTGCCAACAAACGTCTCTTTTTTATCTGTGGTTGCACGCCAGGTGGTGTCCAGGTCAAGCAGGTTCAAAAAGAAATCGTTGGTCAGTGTTCCGGGATTGTCGGTAAGTACTCCGTGCGTTGACCCGTTGTAATTCGTGTTCAGAACTCGCATACCGCCAAGCAGCACGGTCATTTCGGGTGGCGTGAGCGTAAGCAGCTGAGCCCTGTCCAGGAGCATCTCCTCTGCCGAGGTTTTATGTTTCGGCTGAAAGTAGTTCCGGAACCCATCGGCTGCGGGTTCGAGCCATGCGAACGACTCCTCATCCGTCTGCTCTGCCAGGGCGTCGGCACGGCCCGGAGTAAACGGCACGGAGACATTGTGGCCGGCATCGGACGCCGCTTTTTCGATGGCGGAAACACCGCCCAAAACGATCAGGTCGGCAAGGGAAATGCGTGTGTCGTCTGACCGGCTGCTGTTAAAGTCATCCCGGATTTGTTCAAGAACTTCCAGCACGCGAGACAGCTGTTCCGGGTTGTTCACCTCCCACTCTTTTTGCGGAGCCAGGCGAATGCGTCCTCCATTTGCTCCACCCCGCTTGTCGGACCCACGGAAAGTAGATGCCGATGCCCAGGCTGTGGACACAAGCTCGGATACCGTGCAACCGGAGGAGAGGATTGTCTCTTTGAGATGCTCTATATCCTGCTCATCAACCAGTTCATACTCAATTTCCGGGATCGGATCTTGCCAGCTCAGCTCCTCTTCCGGAACCTCCGGCCCCAGGTAGAGCTGTTTAGGCCCCATGTCGCGATGGGTCAGCTTGTACCATGCACGTGCAAAGGCGTCCGCAAATTCATCCGGGTTTTCAAGAAAGCGGCGGGAAATTTTTTCATACGCGGGGTCCTCTTTCAGTGAAAGATCGGTAGTAAGCATAAACGGCTGATGTTTTTTTTCCGGGTCGTGTGCATCCGGAACCGTACCTGCGGCTGCATCACCTGTTGGTTTCCATTGCCAGGCTCCTGCCGGGCTTTTATGAACTTCCCATTCGTAATTAAAAAGGTTTTCAAGATAGAGTTGAGACCATTCCGTTGGTTTTTGGGTCCAGGTTCCTTCCAGTCCGCTGGTGATCGTATCCCCTGCTTTTCCTGTTTTATAGCTGCTTTTCCATCCAAGCCCCATCTGCTCGATCGGGGCCGCTTCCGGCTCCTCTGCAAGATGAGATTCCGGCGCCGCACCG
>JAAAOB010000145.1 GCA_009909035.1 Bacteroidota bacterium | reverse complement strand
GTGTGATTTCGAATTGAAAGGTACTCACCTTGCAAGGCAAATGAAATGGGAAATGTTGGTTTGTATTTAGTTGTTAGTGGCTTCTTGATTAGCAAACTTGTCTATCTCTAGCATAGCTTGACCGCTTAAAAGACAAGTTATGAACAAACGAAAACTAAACAAATGCCGTCAATTCAGTGAACAAATCCGTCGCAAGGCCGTCGAAGAGTTTCGATCCGGCAAGTATACGGTAAAAGAGCTGGCAGATTTGTATCATTGTTCTCCACAAGCCATCTATAAATGGATTCATAAATATTCACCAGCGGATTCTCCGCGTGTCAACGTTGTCGAAATGAGCCAGAGCACCGATCAGAAAGTGAAAGACTTGCAAGCCAAAATAGCTGATCTGGAACGAATGGTTGGCCAAAAACAGATCAAAGTGGATTTTTTGGAAAAGATGATCGAGTTGGCCGAGGAGGAATACGATCTGGATGTAAAAAAAAGTTCTTCTTCGAAGCGATCCAATGGTTCCGGGAGCACAACGAAATGACCGGCCATTCGCTGAACGCACTGTATGAGGTGATTGGGATTACCAAACAGGGAGTTTGGGACCATTTTCGCCGCGAGGAAGCTGAACTGAACCTGATCCGTCAGGTGATTGGCCAGGTAGACACCCGCCGCGCTGAACACCCGGGGGAAGGGTTGGAGAAGCTCTATTGGCAGATCCAGCCCGACGGGATGGGCCGGGATAAGTTTTGTGATATTTTTATGCAATTGGGCTATGGCGTGCGACGACGGGTCAACCGAATGCGCACAACGATTCCCGCTCATAAGGTTTTTGACAATCTGATTGAGGGGCGGCTGGTAAGCGCCCCCAACCAGGTCTGGCAGAGCGATATCACCTACATCAAAGTAGCCGATCGCTTTTACTACCTGACGTTCATCATTGATGTGTATACGCGTCGGATTGTCGGCTATGCGGTCAGTGATAATCTTCGGGCCGAAGCGAACATAAAGGCTTTAAAGATGGCGGTGAGTTGGTTTTCTTGCGATGAGCTGAAAGGCTGTGTACATCATTCGGATCGCGGCAGTCAATATACCGACGGGCGGTATCTGAAGATCCTTCGTACTCACAAAATGCCGGTGAGTATGGGAGGGCGGGCTCAAGACAATGCCTTTGCCGAACGGATCAATGGGGTGATTAAGAATGAATACCTGATTCCCCGTTCGCTGAATACCTTTCGTCAGTTGAGGTATTACAGCAAACAGGCGGTGAGTGATTATAACACCAAACGCCATCATGGAAGCCTGGGGCGATGCTCTCCGGCGGACTATGAGGCTGTCTGGAAGAAGCTGCCCAAAGGCCAACAAAAAGTGGAAATGATCCGCAGTGAAAACACCCCAAATTTTTTGGAGGCTAGCCTCCAAGCCAATGCTATTGACACTGCGTGTCAATATCCATACTGTACCCTACATCTAAACTAATAACCTAAACGAACGGTCAAGTCAATCCAGGGATTGACAATTTGCTCTTTGAAGAGTCTCAACCAATTATTTTTTAAAACTTACTTGTAATCCGAAACTCGAAATCAACGACCTGTATGAAACCATATTTATTAGCTGAGAACAATTGGAAGAATATCAAAGAGATGAACGTGGAGCTTGCTGTTTTGCCCTGGGGTGCTACGGAAGCACATAACTACCATATGCCGTATGCTACGGATAATTACCAGGTTGATGCCATTGCGGAGATGTCCGCTAAAATTGCCTGGGAATCCGGTAAAAAAGTGATAGTTTTTCCCACCGTTCCGTTTGGCGTGAACACAGGCCAACCGGATATTAAACTGGACCTAAACCTGAACCCAAGTACTCAGCTCCACATTTTACGTGATATTATCACTGTTCTGGACCGCCAGGAAATTAAAAAGTTGCTGGTTTTAAACGGACATGGCGGCAATAATTTCAAACCGCTTCTTCGAGAACTTGGACTTGAATTTCCTGATATGTTTCTATCCTTATGTAATTGGTTCCAGGTGGGTGACAAATCCAAAATTTTTGAGGAAAAAGGGGACCACGCCGATGAGATGGAAACCAGTGTGATGCTTTACCTGCGGGAAGATCTCATTCGTCCGCTTGAAGAAGCCGGTGATGGTGCAGAGAAACCATCAGTTATTAAAGGAATTAGGGAAGGCTGGGCCTGGGCAGAGCGTCAATGGTCTCAGGTAACTGCTGATACAGGTATCGGTAATCCAAAAAAAGCCACCAAAGAGAAAGGAGAAGCTTTCCTGAAAGAAGTGACAGAAAAAATCGGGGGTTTGATGATCGACTTGGCCGAGGTGGATACGGATCATCTTTATGAATAGGATTTAAATCTCTCCTTAAGAGGAGTACTCTGAAACAGAGTAGGGATTGGAGTTCAGAAAGTAGAGCGAACACCTCCCGCCTTAATTTCAAAAGAAAAATTAAGGTACCCACCTCAAGAAGGGATTTCTTACGCCGGATACTTCTTACATTGATGGCGCAAGCATCACGCTTGTGCCTCAACCTTCATATCAAGTCGGTCAATTCGCCAGCCGAAAAAAGCAATCGGCAGGCGAAGAGATATCTATGCCGGGTACACCGACTCGCCCGCCGCAGGTTCTTGTCCTTCTGAATAAGCTTCGACGGGCAGGCAACTACACACGAGGTTTCGGTCGCCGTACGCATCGTCCACACGGCTCACTGCCGGCCAGAACTTGTTGAAACGAAGATTTGGAACCGGGAAGGCCGCTTTTTCACGTGAGTACGGCCGATTCCAATCATCACTCAACACTACTCTCATGGAATGAGGTGCGTGTTTCAGCACATTTTCTTCCGGATCGACTTCGCCATTTTCCACTTCCCGGATCTCTTTTCGGATTTGAATCATCGCATCACAAAATCGATCTAACTCCTCTTTCGATTCACTTTCAGTCGGCTCAATCATAAGGGTACCTGGAACAGGGAATGACATCGTAGGTGCGTGGAATCCATAGTCCATCAAACGTTTTGCAACGTCAGTGGCATCAATTCCAACATCCTGTTTGAAATCACGAAGATCTACAATAAACTCGTGAGCAGATCTGCCTCCTCGCCCTGTGTATAAAATCGGGTAGTGATCTTTCAATCGATCTTTTAAGTAATTCGCATTCAGGATTGCTACTTCCGTGGCCTCTTTCAACCCGTCGGCACCCATCATCCGGATGTATGCATGCGAGATCGTTAAAATACTGGCACTCCCCCAGGGAGCCGAGGAGACGGCCGGGATTCCCTTACCTCCGTTAATTTTCACGACATCATGATCAGGCAAAAAGGGAACCAGTTTTTCAACCACTCCAATGGGCCCCATGCCTGGACCGCCGCCTCCATGAGGAATACAAAATGTTTTATGGAGATTCAGGTGACAAACATCAGCTCCAATTTGTGCCGGTGATGTCCACCCAATTTGTGCATTCATATTTGCACCATCCATGTAAACAAGCCCACCATGTTCGTGAATCATTTGGCAAATCTCGCGAATATCTTCTTCAAAAACTCCATGCGTAGATGGGTAGGTAACCATCAATGATGATAACCGATCACTGTACTTCTCTACTTTTTCACGCAGATCGTCAAGATCGATATTCCCGTTTTCATCGCACTTGGTCACAACTACTTCCATTCCGGCCATCACTGCACTGGCTGGGTTTGTTCCGTGGGCGGACGAGGGAACGATCGTCACATCTCGTTGTTTTTCGCCATTGGCGTGATGGTAAGCACGAATCGTCATCAAACCGGTATATTCTCCCTGGGCGCCGGAATTCGGCTGAAGTGAAATCTTCTCAAACCCGGTGATCTCCGACAACCACTCATCCAACTCATCAAACAGTTGATGATATCCTTTAGCCTGATCTGTCGGAGCAAAAGGATGAATCTTTCCAAACTCCGGCCAGGTTAACGGAATCATCTCTGCCGTGGCATTCAGTTTCATTGTACACGATCCGAGAGAAATCATAGAGTGCGTTAGACTCAAATCTCGGTTTTCGAGCTCCTTCAAATATCGAAGCATCTCATGCTCGGAATGAAACTGGTTGAATACCGGGTGCTCCAAATAAGGCGTCGTTCGAGTCAACGGTTCAGGGAAATCAACCCTCATTACCTTTGATGCTTTTTTAATATCAAACGAATTCTCTTTGGTTGATCCCTCTGCAAAAATATTTAAAACATCTTCAACATCATTCAAATCTTTTGTCTCATCAAACGACAGGCCGACTCCGTCATCCAAATAACGGAAATTCATTCCCCGGTCAATTGCTCTCGATCGTATCTCTTCGATTTGTTCGGCGCTAAGGTTTGTGACTGTAATTGTATCGAAAAACTGATCACTAACCATGTCAAATCCTAACTCCTGCAGTCCGGCCGATGCCAATTTTGCAAGTCCGTGAACCTTTGAGGCGATCTTCTTCAAACCCTCAGGTCCGTGATAGGCCGCGTACATTCCAGAAATGACAGCGAGGAGAACCTGGGCCGTGCAAATATTCGATGTGGCCTTTTCACGCCGAATATGCTGTTCCCTTGTTTGCAAAGCCATTCTATATGCGGGGTTGCCTTCTGCATCTTTCGTCACCCCAATAATTCTTCCGGGAATTTGTCGCTTAAATTCTTCCTTGGTTGCAAAATAAGCAGCATGCGGACCACCATACCCCATTGGCACACCAAATCGCTGGGTGGTTCCGACTACCACATCTGCCCCCATTTCGCCGGGAGGTGTGAGAAGTGTTAGGCTCAGTAAATCGGCTGCAACCGTAACAAAAACATTATTTTCATGAGCTGACTCAATCAAACCAGACAGATCTTTAACAGTGCCGTAGGTATCGGGGTATTGAAGCAGAATTCCGAAATAGTTCTCATCCGTCAGATCTAGACTCTCCGGATCGCCAAAAACCAATTCAATCTCCAAAGGTTCAATTCGTCCTTTTAGTACCGATTTTGTTTGAGGATGACAATTTTCCGAGACAAAAAAGGTGTTTGCAT
>JAAAOB010000010.1 GCA_009909035.1 Bacteroidota bacterium | reverse complement strand
ATGTTTGCGGATATTGACAATCGAATGGACTCTTAAACATCCGGATTTCTACTATGCGACAACTCTTGCCCCTGAACTGGATAAAAATAACGCTGGTTGCCCTGCTTGTACTCCTGGCGGCAGCCTCTTTTTTTTATAACCGAATGCTCGTGGATGAACTTCTTGAACACGAACGTTCCAGCATAGAGCTCTGGGCAAAATCGCTCGAATTTAACCTCGACCCGGTGCATGACAGGCTTACCAACAATCTTCTGGAATCGATCCGCGTTCTGGAACAAATTGAAGAGGTGCCGGATAGCGTTGTACAGATGATTGAAGAGGTGGAGGCCACACGGCCCACACTGCAGTTTGTATCCGATGAACTGGTGGTGGATACCCGGTACTCCATCCCTACAATATTGACGGATGAGGAAGGAAATATTGTAGCCCAGCGTTTTATTGACGGCGATGCAACGCCCGAGCTGGTGGAGGAGTTTGCCAGTATCAATGATCCGATCGTGATTTCAAGTGGGCAGGGAGATCAGTCAAACCTGAATTTCGTCTATTTTGGTGAGAGCCAGACGATTGAATATTTAAGGTATTTCCCCATACTGCAATTTGGATTCCTGGCCATTCTGCTCGGTATCGGGTACCTGACGTACAGGAGCATTAACAGGTCGGAAAAATCAAATCTTTGGGTTGGTATGGCGAAAGAGGCTGCTCACCAGCTTGGAACACCACTTTCCAGTATGTACGGATGGCTGCAGCTGCTGAAAGAAGGAAATAAAGCTGACGATGAAAATCTCAGCATTGCTTATGAACTTGAAAAAGATATCGGCCGGATTAAAGGAATCGCCGAGCGGTTTAACAAAATCGGGTCTGAGCCGGAATTAAAAAGTATGCGGATTGAACCCATTGTGGACCAGGTGATCGACTACATGATCCGCAGGCTGCCGCAGCTTGGAAAGAACGTGGATGTGCGGAAAACAATCACAACAAACGCAAAAATTCGCTTGAATCCCGAACTCTTTCAATGGGCCATCGAAAACCTGATAAAAAATTCGATGGATGCGGTCAAAGAGTCGCAGGGAGATGCGTTGATATCCGTGAATGTTTCCGAAAACGGGGAGAAGATAGTCATTGATGTGGAAGATACGGGGTCAGGAATTGACCGCCGGTACATGAATGAAATTTTTAAACCCGGTTATAGTACCAAAAAAAGAGGATGGGGGCTTGGCCTCAGTTTAACCAAACGAATCATTGAGGAGTATCATAACGGGAAAATCTTTGTACTGAAATCGGAAATGGGAGAAGGAACAATCATACGACTGACGCTGCCCAAATAATTCTCTCTGAGTGAAACTTGCTAGACAAACAAGTAGTGGGTCAGAACCATGGTCTGTTCTGTTATGTAATAGATTGAATTGCGGTCCTATCAGGGCAGAAATGCTTACTCTTCAATATACCCGCGCTCATCAGCATACTCAAGCAGTTGTGCTTTCAGAAGGTTGCGGCCGCGGTGCAGGCGGGAACGGATCGTACCGATGGGTACATCCAGCATGTTGGCAATCTCTTCGTAGGTAAAATCTTCAACATCGCAAAGTAGAACCACCGTTCGGAAATCCTCAGGGATTTCATCAAGAGCTTTGGTTATATCGTCATCGATAAGTTCCCGGTACATGGTGTCTTCGAGATCAGACGTGTCAGTACGCTCTGCCCGTATGGTCTCATAAAATGTTGCAACTTCATCGTAGTCAACTTCCTGAGGCCTCTTGGATTTTCTGCGGTAGTTGTTGATGTAGGAGTTTTTTAAAATCCTGAAAAGCCACGCTTTGGCGTTCGTCCCTTTTTCATAGCTGCTGAAAAAACGGTAAGCTTTCACAATAGTATCTTGAACAAGATCTTCAGCGTCATTGGGATCGGACGTCAGCCGGAGGCCGAAGTTATACAAGGCATCAAGATGAGGAATAATTTCCTCATTGAAATCAGCCTGTTTTCGTTGTTCATTTTTTGTGAGTTCTGCCATCCCGTCTACCCAGAACGTAAGTGAAAAATTAAATCTACCATACAACCACCGATTCACCAACCGTGATGGTGAATAAATCATTCAATAAGTTAGCTATAGGGTAGTCTTTGATCAAATTGATACTATCAATATGCCGTAAAGGTTTTAATGAACAGCTTTAAGCAGGTATCTAAAGACGAAATACGATAATTAGATCATAGATGGCATGTGTCCATGCGGCACACCCGAACCCTCGTATAACATAAATAACATTTAATGTTAAGCCAAACAAAAAACGAAATAAGAATCCCTCTATTGCCCAGCTATCTGCAAAATTACCTACGTAGTGAACACCACTGAATAGCAGGGCTGCAAGGACGACTGATGCGCTATAAGAAATAGCTGTTTTATCCGAAATCAAATTGAAAAGGAAAAAAAGTCCTGAAACCAGTATGACTCTGAAAAAAAGTTCTTCATACAGCCCGGCCCCGAGAGAAAGAGCAAAAAGCTGTAGCTTCGTAAGCTGGTTCAGAGACTCCTGGCTGTTCATATTGAGCAGCAAGTCCAGAAACTGGCTGATAAGAATAGCAAAAAAAAGGGCGTATAGAAGGCATTCGGCCAGCATCCAAAGAAAATAGCGCCCCTTGAGTGTGGGAAGGGTTTTACGCTTACTGTAAATAATAACTCCACCAACTGCGGCAGTAATTACTAAGGTTGCCGTAAGCGCATCTAAACCCGCGTATGTAAAAAGCATTCGGAACCAGACATCAACAGCGATGCGCACCATCTGATCTTGCCCGGGTTGTGAGATACGAATCAACAATTCGTAAAGGAAAACCAGCGGAAGGGCAAAAACATAGCTATAGACGAGACCTCTGGTCTGGCGGAAGTAGGTGTTGAGAGTGGAGGGGGTCAAAACTATAGCATTATTGGTCGAGGTAGACGACTACTTCGGCCTGATTGATTGAGGAGAATTCGAGCATATCGAAGGCTTTCCTGGATAGTTTGATCCCGTTGTCTGATATCCTGTCATTAATCCGTACGTAAATACCTTTGCCGGTGGCTGCATTTTCGATGAATACAACATTACCAAGCGGCATGTTAGCATGTCCCGCCGTTAAATAATCAGGATTATAAAGTTCTCCGCTGGTTGTGGGCTCACCTTTTTTTCCGCTATCGTAGGTGGTAGCCGGCAGTTCACCAAGATTTTCGAGTGAGGCTCCTTTTCGGTAGGGATTGTCGAAATTCCGGGAGGGAGGAAGCAGAACGGTGATTCGCTGTCCGGCGGTCACACGGTTGATGTCAAGGTCGGGATTTAATGCCTCGAGCTCTGCGCGGCGCATCTTAAATTTCTCAAGAAGATCCCCGGTATTTTCACCTGACTGGACTCTGTAGTTGACAAATTTTCCCTGCGGAGTGGACTCTTCGGCACTTTCGGCGATTGACGGGGCCGTCTGAACGTCACGCACAGTCAGCTGTTGGCCTACCCGAATCATATCCGATTGAAGGTCATTTAGATCGCGCAGCTGGTCTACGGTCATGTTGTGTTGTCTTGCAATGTTGATCAGGTTATCACCGCTCCGCACCGTGTAATATGTAGTCCCTCGTTCCCCGCGGTCGCTTACGATCGATTCACGTGTTTCCGGTTCCTCGTCATTATTTTGGGTGTCATCATCAGAACCGGCGGGCAGTGAAGATTCATTCTGTTCGCTACTATCGGGGGTAAAGATCGTTAACTCCTGGCCGTCGGAAAGTTGGGTGCCTTCAAGGTTGTTCCAGGCCTGAAGCTCGGCAATAGTGACTCCGTACTGCCTTGAAATGGCAAACAGCGTCTCACCACCTTCAACAATGTGAACAGTGGAGTTTTGTCCTCTTGGAGGGCCAACCAGAATATCCTGGCCCACACTCAGGTTGTCTGAATCAAGATTATTCCATTTACGGATATCGCTTACCGCCACATCGTAAATCTTTGAAATGCTGAAGAGCGTTTCGCCTCGCTGCACGGTGTGCACCTGCCCGGCATTTTGTGCAACAGCTTGTTGTGGCATAGCAAGTATGGCAACACCAGCGAGAGCAAGCAGAATCAAAAGTAATGTTTGTTTACGCATCGTACTCATCATCTATAGTAAGACGAAGCTGCTGAATAGCTTCGCGTAGTTCTGATTTTGTTCTCAATTCGTTTTTTTCTTCGGCAAGTTCAATGCCGTTCTCAAAAAGCTCAAGGGCTTTTTCGTGCTTTCCCTGGGATTCATAAAGTTTGCCGAGATGGTAATAGACCCCCAAGTATTCCGGGT
This sequence comes from Bacteroidota bacterium, assembly GCA_009909035.1. GTDB lineage: Bacteria > Bacteroidota > Rhodothermia > Balneolales > Balneolaceae > SW132. The sequence continues at coordinate 63,238 of JAAAOB010000010.1, read as the reverse complement.
CCTGTTTCAGAATCGCTTCAAACAGCATCCGGGCTTTTTCAACGCTGTCTGCCTTTAAGAGTTCCAGCGCCAACGCAAATTTTGAAAACGTATCGTCCGGGTCGTTCCGGACCCGTTTTGCGAGCAGGGTAATGTTGTTTTGATTAGCTGCCATCGCCAGTTTCATTTTTGTACCTTGTTAGGATCACATCCATGGAGTCCCCGCCAAATTTTTCAAGGATTGCGTTTGCCAGCACGGGGGCAATGACGCTCTCCGCAACGACAACTGCGCGAGGCAGGGCGCAGACATCAGACCGTTCATAGCGGGTATCCTCCTCTTTTTTAGTCTTAAGGTCAGCGGTTTTCAGCGGTTTGATCATTGTTGGAATGGGTTTCATCACACCGCGGATTATCATCGGCATGCCGGTGGTCATGCCACCTTCGATACCGCCGGCGCGGTTTGTCCGGCGTTTAAATGTGTCGTCGTAGATAATTTCATCATGCACGTTATGGCCCCGCCGGTGGCCGGCCTCAAATCCCAGCCCGATCTCCACGCCCTTCATTGCCTGGGTGGCCACAATAGCCTGGGCAATCTGACCGTCGATTTTTCGATCCCAGTGAACGTAACTGCCAAGCCCTGCGGGTAGTCCGGTAACGAGAATCTCGTAAATTCCCCCGAGGGAGGTGCCGTCTTTTCGGCGAAGTTTAATCTCCTCGCGCATAGCAGCGCTCAGCCCGGGTTCCAGGCAGCGAACGTCGGATTCATCAGCCTGTTTATAAATTTGATCAGCGCCATTCTCAAGCATTGGATCGGCAATGGCACGCACATCTTCCCATGAATCGTATCCCACTGCCCCGATCCGGATCACGTGGCCGCCGATGCGTATTCCCAGCTGCTCCAGGAAAATCCGGGCCACACTGCAGCAGGCTACACGCATGGCCGTTTCCCGGGCACTGGAGCGTTCTATAACGGGCCGGATATCATCAAATTGATATTTTTGTGTGCCCACAAGATCGGCATGACCCGGCCGGGGCAGGGTGATTCGTTCAACATCTCCCCTGGGGCCTTCTTTTGCCATGACGACCGGCCAATTGCTTTTATCTTTTTCATACGCCCGGTTGGGCATTGTCATTGCAATGGGTGCACCCGTGGTTTTTCCAAACCGAACGCCGGACTGAAACGTGGCCCTGTCTTTTTCAAAAGCCATACGGCCGCCGCGTCCATATCCTTTCTGCCGGCGCACAAGGTGCTGCTCTATCTCATCTTCTGTGATATTGAGCCCTGCCGGGGCACCTTCAACAATGCCGGTGAGGGAGGGCCCGTGAGATTCTCCGGAAGTAAAGTATCGAATCATAATGTCTTGGATCTTAAGAATTTGGTTTAAATGCAGCTGGCAGGCGCATCGGGATAAAATAAAAAATACAAAGAATCTTAACGGAGTTCTAAAGCGGAATGCTCACGCCAAGTTGTACAACACTGCCCATGTCACTGAAGCTGGTTCGGGAAAAATCAACGTGCATCTGGTCAAGATGAACTGCAAAGCCCAGACTAACCCCGGCACCATCTACCCGTTTGCCGGTTTGTGCCTGTCTGTTCAGCCAGTAATCATAACCAATTCTGGCCCTCACGCGATCGCCAAAAAGAAATTCCGCTCCGCCGACCAGGTGGCGCGCCAGGTTTTCGCTGAACGATGGAGACCCGGAGTCGTTTGCATTCTCAAGATCCCACGTGTTGAGCCGCTGCAGTGTAACGTGAATCCGCACCGGAATATACCGAAGCCTGTGTACAACTCCTGCAGCGATATTCAGCGGCAGAGACTCTTGCTCTCCATTAAACGTGGAAAGCTGGGTGCCGGCATGTTGCAGGTAGAGCCCGGCCGATGTTTCGCGTTCAGGAGCCGAGTAGATCAGGCCACCCGAAAAGGAGATGGCAGAGGATTGAAACCCGGCAAGGGAGGAGTGAATTCCGGAAAGGGATACACCATAGCTGACGGTTTCTGAAAGGTGTGCCGCATAGCCGGCCGTCAGGGCCAGGTCGTTTGATGTGGCAGACCCTAAATCGTTTCCAAGTTCATCGAAATTGTTTAGATCACCGTAATCCAGGAACCGGATGGATGCGGAGAAGATTCCGATATCGGGAATGTTGGTTGCGTAACTGGCTGTACCAAACTGAATATCCCCGATATGATTTAAATAGGACAAATAAAGCTGGTTGGCTGTGGCGTTGGCAAGTAGCGCCGGGTTACTGGTAAACTGTGCCACACCCGGGTTGATATATACGGCATGCGACCCGCCAAGCCCTGCAGAACGTGCATCACCCTCTATTTCAAGAAATCTGAAGACGCGTTCACCCGGCTGCTGTGCTTCAGCAGACAGGGTGAGAGCCGAAAGTAAAACCAGGGAGACAAAAGACTTTATGAATGTCACGTAAAATGGACCACAATTGGAAAAAATGTTTCGTAATATAACCAAATTCAAAACACGCGAAAGGATAAACGGTCAGATAGCAAGAAGATTTTATATATCAGCCGATGAATGCATTTCAAGATTTAGGAAAATACAGTTCGTTACTGTACCAATCACTACGCTCATCAACGGAATTTTCCACCTACAGGAAAAGTTTTTTTCATGAGATGGTAAAAGTTGGGTACGACTCCGTTCCCATAATCATGCTTACCGGGTTTTTTACCGGCTCAGTGATGACTATCCAATCAGCCTACCAGCTTGATTCTGCCTTCATTCCGCTTTCCACAATCGGGGCCATTGTTTCTGAATCAATTCTGATTGAGCTTGCGGCCGTTATATCGAGCCTTGTACTTGCAGGTAAAGTAGGAGCACGGATTGCTACTGAACTTGGCACGATGCGCGTAACCGAGCAGATAGACGCACTCGAATCACTTGGGTTTAACTCCGTATCGTTCCTGGTCGTGCCCCGGGTGCTTGCCGGAATTTTAATGTTTCCCGTGCTATATATCGTGGCGAGTGTATTTGGCCTGGGGGGAGGCCTGCTCGCAGGGTTGATTACAGGGTCCGTTCCCATGAGCGACTACCTGGCGGGTGCACGAATGTATTTTAATCCGTGGACGCTTATTTTCGGGTTTGTAAAAATGTTCGTTTTCGGGTTTATTATCACTTCCATCTCGTGCTATAAAGGATATTACGCCACAGGCGGAGCCGAAGGCGTTGGTACTAGTACGACAAATGCTACTGTTCTGAGCTGTATCGTGGTGCTGCTTGCGGATTTCTTACTTGCGGCACTGTTACTGTAATAATTGAGGCATGATTGAGATAAAAAATCTTACAAAAAGTTTTGGCGATCTGCTGGTTTGGCGCGATGTCTCGTTTACCATAGATGATGGCGATACGGTAGCTATTATCGGGCGTTCCGGCTGTGGGAAGTCGGTACTGTTGAAACATATCAACGCCCTGCTCTATCCCGATTCAGGCAGTGTGGTGATTGATGGAAACGATATCCACAAGCAGGATTACGTGACCCAGCGCAAGCTACGCCAAAAATTTGGAATCCTTTTCCAGGGATCGGCTCTGTTCGATTCCATCAATACGTTCGAGAATATTGCGTTTCCGCTGCGCTATTTCACAGATTTGAATGAGAGCGAAATTCGAGAGCTTGTGATGAACGCCCTGCAGCAGGTGAACCTTGAAAATGTGCACGATAAAGAGACGTCAGAACTATCGGGCGGAATGAGAAAACGCGTAGGGCTGGCTCGCGCTATTATTTTGGAGCCGGAATATATAATGTACGATGAGCCCACATCCGGGCTGGATCCACAAACATCGGGAGAGATTAACGAATTGATTATCCGAATGGCGGAGACGTTCGATATAACATCGGTCGTGGTTACACACGATATGCACAGCGTCCTGGAGGTTGCAGATAAAGTGGCGTTTTTGGATCAGCAAAAATTGAGCTGGTTTGGAACCGTCGATGATCTCCGTTCCAGTGATCATAAAGATCTGGAACTGTTTATCAGGGCAAGCGAATATCAAATTTAATTTATACAGAGGTACACATTGAAGATAAGTAGCGAAGCTAAAGTAGGGGTAACAGTATTACTGGCGGCTCTGGCAGCCGTTGTGGGATTTCGGTTTATGTCGGATGTGCCGATACTCCGGCAGTCGCTGGAGGTGCATACCACCTTTCAGCGAGTAGACGGGCTGGGAACCGGCAGCCAGGTGTTCGTTCGTGGGGTAAAGGTTGGATCCGTAAGCGGAGTAACCCTTGCTGATAATGGCAATGTGGAAATTACAATGCATCTCGACATGCGCAGGCCGTTGCCGAAAAATTCCGTTGCGTACCTGACGTCTCTTGGCTTGATTGAAGGCAAGTCGATTGTTTTAGAGCTCGGAGACTCCCCGGAAGCGGTTGAATACGGCGGCACGATTGAGGGTGTGTATGTTGAAAGCATGATGGAAACCCTGGGCGATAAGGGCAGTGAAATTGGTAACGACGTATCCAGCACACTGAATGAGTTCAACCAGTTTTTGGGCCAGTTAAACAGTACGCTGGACGATAGCGCGAGCAGGTCGCTCAACCAGGCACTCTTAAATACCTCGTCTGCCACAGAACAAATCTCATCTCTTCTGGAAGAAAAACAGGGCGACCTTCGCCGTACGATAGAAGCCGGCAACTCCCTGGTGGCTCAGCTTGATACGCTGGCTGCGGATAACCGCCCCCGTGTTGACAGTTTGATGGTACATCTGGAGAGTAATATCAAGGAGCTGGAGCAGATCCGCATCGAGCTGGAAGAAGCATCTGCGGGACTCAATCAAATCATTGAAAAAATCAATAACGGCGATGGAACGCTTGGTAAGCTGGTTAATGATCCCGAACTTTACGAAAATCTTGACGAAGTGACCAAAGAGCTCGACCTGCTGCTGAAAGGAATAAACGAGGACCCTGGCCGATATTTGAAGCATATGAATATAATTGAAGTATTTTAGAAAAAGCCGGTTCAATTTTCGGCCGGTCACTTCGTTGCTATTATAGCGATGTTGTCGTAACTTTTCAGGCTATCTGCAACATGATTTATTTGATTGCTGTAAAGACCTGAGCAGGCATCAAAGGGACACGACAAGACCCGAGTATGCAGATTGCGTTGTTTTTAATTGTAAATATGTAAATAAAGCCGTTTTAGGATTGTTATGGGTGTAATGGAAAAAATGAGGAACAGTACCTCATCGATACTGTGGATACTGATCTTCTCTTTTGGGATTCTCTGGGTACTGGCTGATGTTGACTTTTTTGGCGGCCTGACCGGTCAGCCGACCAATATGGGGGCTGTGAATGGTGAAGTGATCTCTTTTGAGGAGTATAACCAGCGGGTAAGCTACTATACCGAACGCTACAATCAGCAGCAAAATGCCACAATGACCGCCGAAACCCGCTCCTCGCTCGAACAGCAGGCGTGGAACGATCTTGTTGCATCTAAGCTGATGCAGCAGAAAATGGATGAGTTGGGAATTTCGGTTACCGACCGCGAGCTGATTGATATGGTGACGGGCGAAAACCCCGCGCCATTTATACGCCAGCAGTTTCAGAGAGAGGATGGCACGATCGACAGGGTAGCCCTGCAAGCCGCCATTGATGCTCCCGAAAACAGTGAAATCTGGATTACGATCGAACAGCAGCTCCGAAATGAACGCCGGCAACAGAAAATGAATAATTTTATCGGCTCGGGAATGCGTGTTAGTGATCTCGACGTCAGAAACCAGTATATCAAAAACAACTCATTCGCAGATATTGAATTCGTCCGGTTTCCCTACTCGGAAGTTACCGACGAAGAGATTGCGGCAACGGAAGAGGAGCTCCGGCAGTACCTTACGGATCATCCCGATCAGTTTAAACGAAGTGAAACCTATCGGTTCCGGTACGTAAGCTGGGATATCCAACCCACAGCCGAAGATACGGCAAATACAGTTCGCGATCTTGAAGAGATACGGGACCGCTGGACACAGGCTGAAAACGATTCTCTTTTCTTTGAACGGAATCAGTCGGCCACACCCTACCAGGGATCGTTTGTGGAAACCGATGATGTACGAGACGCCTACCGCCCGGTGCTGGATCTTGATGTGGGCGAAATCTCCGAGGTGATGATGATTGACGGGGATCCTCATCTGCTGAAAAAAATTGATGAACGGAATGGCGAAATAAAATTCGCTGCTTTCTCCTACACCATCGTGGCAGATCCCGTGGGCACAGTCGACAGGCTTGCCGAAAGTGCAAGGGATTTTGAGTTTTATGCATCGGATGAAGGGTTCATGGAAGAGGCTGAGCGACGGGACTACGACGTGCAGACGGCCACGGCTACGAAAGGCAATCCCTTTATTCCGGGACTTGGCCAGAGTCAGCAGACGCTCTTGGAGCTCGAAAATATGAGCGAAAATGAAATATCTGAACCAATTGAGCTGGATGATAAATTTGTCGTTGTTCAGCTTTTGGAGACGATACCGGAAGGAACAAGGCCATTCGAAGAGGTTCGCAGCCAGATCGAAAGTATTGTTCAAAATAATAAGCGAATCGCAGCCATGATGGAGCGTGTCAGGCAGCTGCACGGCGAATCTTCGTCGCTGGAAGAGCTGGCTGAGATAAGTGAAAAAGAGGTGCAATCAGCAGAAGATCTCCGCATGGGAGCCAACATAATTCCGGGAGCCGGCCGTGAACCGGCAATTATCGGGCACGCTTTCTCCCTGGAACCCGGACAACAATCTGCTCCGGTAGAAGGTGAAAGTGCCGTTTTTGTATTGCGCGTTAATGAACGGGATATGGCCAACGCTGATGAAATGACGCAGTCAGAACGCACTCAAATTAAAAATCAGCTTGAACAACAGAAGTTTGTCTCGTTTAACCAAGACTTCATTGATCAGCTCAAAGAAGATGCCACCATCCGGGATAACCGGAACCAGGTATTGGGAAGATAGAACGGCAAAATTTTTAATGGCATAAAGCATTAACAGGGCGGGAATAATTTTCTTGCCCTTTTTTGTTTTCAGAACAGATTGTGTCCCAATGGAAGAGATAAAGGATGCGGATAAAATATGGATGCAGAAAGCCCTTAGCCTGGCTGAAAAAGGCCGGGGGTATGTCTCCCCGAACCCAATGGTTGGAGCCGTCATTGTATCGAAAGAGGGAGATATTATCGGTGAAGGGTACCATCGGACCTACGGGGGAGACCATGCCGAAGTGGCTGCCGTACGGTCGGTTGTTGACAAGACATCGTTAAAAGCTGCAACGATCTATGTAACGCTCGAACCGTGTGCCCATCATGGGAAAACACCGCCTTGTGCGGAGATGCTGGCAGATCTTCCGCTCAAACGAGTGGTTATTGCCATGAAAGACCCGTTTACTGAAGTGGATGGAAAAGGCATACAGATTCTTGAAAAGAGTGGCCTGACCGTTGACGTAGGTGTGTTGGAAGAGGATGCGAGAGAGCTCAATGAAGCGTGGCTGCACTACCTGTCGTTTAACCAGCCGTTTGTTACTCTGAAAATTGCACAGACAGCCGATGGCTATATTGCCGCCCCCAACGGTGATTCTAAATGGATCAGCTCGAACGAATCGCGCACTATGGTGCATCGATGGAGGAGCCGCCAGGACGCCGTACTGGTGGGCCGAAACACGGCAATGCTCGATAACCCCTCGCTGACCGTGCGGCTGGTGGAGGGCAGGCAACCGCGGCGTGTGGTGATTGATGGGCCGCTTGAACTTCCTGCGAACCTGAATCTTTTTTCAGATCAGTACGAAGAGAAAACCATCATCGTGACCTACAACAAGAAAAAAGCTTCGGACAAAGCCGACCCGATGCTGAAAATGCTGCAGAGTAACTATTTTCGCGGCGAAATGATGATTGTGAATCAGCACAACGGCCATACGGACCTGCAGCAGATGCTAACATCTCTGGCTGAAGCTGGTGTGACATCACTGCTGGTGGAGGGCGGACGGGACCTGTCAAGTGCATTTTTGAGGGGCGGATTTGCAGACCGTTTGCAGCTTTTTGTAGCACCCAAAATTCTTGGAGGGGGAACAAAAAGTATTCAGGGTCTTGGAATGAACCGCATGGAAGATCTGGTTCCATTCAAAAGAACAACCTGGACCCGTGTTGGACCAGATATACTACTAACTGCTGATCTTTAGACAAGAGGCTTATGTTTACTGGAATTGTTTCGGAAGTCGGAAAAGTAACGAAACTGACATCTCTAAAAGGTGGGGTACAGCTCTCTATTTCGTGTTCATTTGCGGCAGATACGCACGTAGATGAAAGTATTGCTGTAAATGGAGTTTGTCTTACGGTTGTATCATTTGATGAGGATCGTTTTACTGTTCAGTGCGTGGAAGAGACGTTACGAAAAACTTCCTTCAGGGCCATCGAGGAGGGGAGCCCGGTTAATTTGGAGCGCTCCTTAACGCTTGAAAAAGCGATTGAAGGACATATTGTTCAGGGTCATGTGGATACCGTGGGAACCATTGCATCCATAGAGCAGAACGAATCGGATATTTTGATTACGGTTGAATACCCGGAGATGTATCAAGATTATATTGTGGGACGGGGCAGTATTGCTATCGACGGCATCAGCCTGACCGTGGCACGATGCGAGCAGAATAAGTTCACCGTGGCCATTATTCCCTACACGTGGGATTTTACAAATCTTGCCGCTAAATCAGAGGGCGACCCGGTGAACCTGGAATTTGATATCTTTGGAAAATATATCGTTCAGTACCTGGAGAGAAGAGACGGCAACAACGCATCAAGTGCATAAATAGTCATAGACGTTCAAACCTGCGGTTGCCCTGCCTGAACCATACATATGGCAATGTAAAGTTGTTGTGGTACGGTGCGTCACAGGTCCCGCCGGTATTGAAACCGATGCCGGGAGGATTGCTAAAAGCGAGGCGGTGTCCTTCCTCCGGTTGAACTCCTTTCCAGGTTGTTCAGTCCGGGCAGTTTCTGGAACAAGCTCGATATCTGGCTGCTGGAGAGCGACAACCGAAACGAGTAGTACTGAAATTCGCCAAACGGGTTGAACTGAAACGATAGATTCCAGCAAACCATCTGCCGGTTCATCCGGAACTGGGCAGGTGTAAGCTCTTTTTCAATAAAATCATAGCCCAGCCGCGTGGAGACACTCCATTTTGGGGTCAGGTTAAATTGTATGTTATTTGCATTGAGCGTTGCCGTTTTTCTTGCATCCTGACCGAATTGAAATCTCCACTGGTAGGTAAAGTCGAGCCCGAGGCTCCAGGGAGAGCGTATCGGCTGTACAGGCTGATGGTGGAAGTTCTGATCGATTGGGCTGAAAAACTCCTGGTTGTACGGGTCGTAGGGCCTGTAGTGCGGGGTTTGTACACGAGGCCCCCTGTCACCCCCCCTGAAGGTTGTACGAGCGCTCAGGCTGTAATTTAAAGGCTGAAGTATCTTTCCTCCCGTGTTAAAAATAAACGTATTGATCTCCCGTCCCTGATCGTCTCTTGCATAAAAAGAGTAGTTGGCACTTGCATTCAGTGAAATACCATCCAACACTCTTGAAGACATGGAGATGCGGAGGTCATTAAAATTCAGGCTGTCTGCGGCAAAATTATAGCCCGAGTTCACGGACAGGTTATCAATAAGACGAACTTTTTGGCTTTGAACTTCCCCCGTGGAGTCTCTCTTTATGCGCTTTGTTTCAAGTACATTTGTGAGCCCAAAGCTAAGCGTCCGCTGTTCACCCCGTGGCGGACCGCCAAACACCTCACGGTCAAATTTTGAAAATTTACGGGTGTTGCCAAGAGTATCCACCTGCACCTCTTCATAGAATCCCCAGATATCATCTGAAAAGTCGGGCCTGTAATTAAAGCTGATATTGGGCCGTACCGTATGCCTGATTCCTTCAAACCGCCCAACGGCGAGTTGAGAGATACCGTAAAACGTGGTGGAAAAATTCAGGCTGCTGTTAAAATCCCGCGCTGTTGTAAATCCAAGCTCCCGGATATCTTCAACATCATTTTCCTGCTCTACAAATTCTCTCCGGGTAGTGGTGGGATACCAGTACTCATTATAATTGACGTTGGCGCTAATATTTAAAAACTGGCTTGGAATAAGCTGCCCGGCGCTGACTTGCGCTCTTTGCACAAAGCCGTATTGAATATGGCGGTCGTCTCCGGTCGCCTCGCGGTATTTGGAGGGATCAAAGAGCGCCTCAAACCAGTTGATGCTTGCGGAGTCCCGGTCCGTAGGCCTGAAATTGTACCTGGACCTAAAATTGTTGCGATAGTTTACCGTTATCCGTTCATACCACTGTCTTTGCTGAGCCCCTGTGCTGTTGGATTCAAATGGAGAAAACTGCCGGGCGTTGAAGGTGAGTTCAGGCCCGGTTAGCGTTGCAACGTTTGTGTTGAATTGCTGATTGAGGCTGGTCGTTGCCGAAAAGTTGTATGCTCCGTCAGGGTGTCCATAACGGTATGATAGCCGCGATGTACTGCTTGTTCTGGCCCGCTCGTCGAGATCGAAGGAGTTCTCCTTGAAAAAATTTGATGTATTCAGGTCGATATTTGCGGTCAGATCCGCATAAGGAGAGAGCTCCTGGTCGTGAGTGATGGCCAGGCGTTTACTGACTTCCTCGCCAAAGTCAAGATCGGTGGATTCCAGTCCCCGCTGCCTGGAATACCCAATTGTGACGCTTCCGCTGAAGCGATCGGTCTTTCGATAGCGAAAACGCGAATTGCTAAAGAACGTTCCGGAGGTAAAGATGTCAACCGCTGTTTGTGCCGTCATGTTATCGTTGATATACTGAAACCAGCCCAGGTTTTGGAGTCCCAGCCCCCTGGACCCTGCATTCTGGAAAAGATAGGTTGGCTCAAGCAGCCCCGACTGTTTCTGATCAATACCGGCCGGAACATATCCAAAGGGAAAAACGAGCGGATAGGGTATATCCAGGATGTAAAGCCTCGCGTTCGTAAAAAATATCTCCTCTTCGTCTACTACTTTCATGCGGTCAGCTTTGATGTAGTAGTACATATGCTCCGGGGGGCAGCTTGAGTAGATCCCGTCTTCAATAAACACTTCAGTTTCCGACACATTTTTCACTTTAGTGCCGATCAGGTTTCCATCATCCACCTGGATTTCAGCGACTTCGAACTTCCCTTTTTGGGTTTCATAATTGAAGAGAATCCGGGTGCTTTTTAAATCTCGATCGGCCTGCCGCAAAACCGGGTAGGATAACGTGTCGTTAGGCGTTTGTGTTTGGGCCTCCACCTGGTTCAGCTGCAGATCCATATTGATGGAACCGGCTTCCAGTGTTCCGTTTTCGTGTGATACACTTGCCGACCCGTAGAGGAACCCTTTCCGCTGATCTCTGAAACTGAATACAAGGGAATCGGTAGCCTGAAAGTGAACAACGTCGCCGGTAGCCTGTCGATCAGCCCCGGGGGCGCTGGGTCTCTGACTGACCTGTCCGGGTTCACCGAATCGGTTTTGAAGCGTATCGAATCCGGCTGTGTTTGTGGGTGGAGCGTCAAAATTGGTCCCCTCTGTAGTGTCTGCGGGCGAGGCCGGAAGGGTGTCGTTCCGTGTGGTTTGGAGTGTGTCGGATACTACCTGTGCAGGTAGCAGTGTTGCGGTGCACCCCAGAATAGACAGTAGAAAAATAAGGATTTTGACCGGGGATATGGGATGCTGCATAAATTCAAGTTGATCAGCTCAGCTCTTCGAACGCAAGACTTGCGGCACCAAGCATCGCGGCTTCATTACCAAGTGATTCGTAAATTATATCGAACCCCTCCCGAAAAGGCGGCATCAAATACTCATGGGCGGTTTTTCTGGCGGGTTCGAATAACCACTTACCGGCTTTTGCAACGCCGCCGCTTACCACAATCTTGCGTATATCCAGGATATGGATATAGTTTACGATGGCATACCCCAGTTTTTCGCCGCTGCTTTGCAGGATGTCGATGGCCAGTTTATTGCCGTTATTTGCTGCACGCGAGAGATCTACAGGTTCAAGCAGGTCAAAGTCTGTGCTAAATTCTTTATAAAGCGCGTTTTTTGGATGCTGGCGAATAATATCGGCAGCGTAGCGGCTCAAAAACCGCTGGCCCAGGTAGGCTTCAATGCCGCCCCGTGTATTGCTGTGAGACATGGGCCCGTGGTAGTTGATAATCACGTGGCCAAGCTCACCGGCAGATCCGGTTGTACCTTTGTAGATCTTGTTTTGAAAAATAATACCACCGCCAACACCGGTGCCAAGGGTGACCATAATGAAGCTGTCTATATCAGATGCAACGCCATAACGAGCGGACCCAAGAGCGGCGAGGTTGGCGTCATTCTCTATAATACAAGATATTCCCACCCGCTTCTCCATCTCTTTGGCCACGTTTACGATATCCCAGCCGGGTAAGTTGGGCGGGTTTTTTACAGTTCTTCTGTCAAGTCCAACCATGCCGGGCACGCCCATTCCAATACCCATTGGACGGACGTTCTCAGTATCTATCAGGTCTTTGACTTCCTCGGCAAGAGAATCGAAGATATTTTCCTTTCCCAGTTCTGCCCGGGTGGGAATAGATGATGTGGCTATAAACCCCTTTTTTTTATCGACAAGAGCGATTTTAATGTTCGTGCCACCTAAGTCAATACCAATAGAAACCATCCGGACAGATATTTTATTGAGATTTTGAAGCGAAAATACGTAAAAAAGCTGTAACGAATGGCATCAATTCCCTCAATCTGCAGGCTTGACTCGATATACGGTTTCGCCCGGTTTCCGCATGCCGTACTCTTCTCTTGCTATTTTTTCAAGCAGATCGGGGTTGTTTTTTAGCTCCTCGATTTTTTGCTGCAGTTCCGAGGTTTTTTGATTTAAATCTTTGGTTCGCTCAATCAAATCACTTTTTTTTGAGTGGAGCTGGTACCGTGTCATTAGGCTGTAGGTATCAAAAAAAGTAAACCATAGCACAAAACTTCCGATGAGCAGGCTGATCAGAAACGATTTTTTCCAGTAAAGTGGATTTAGATATTTAGTATTCATCTGCCATTCAAATATTTAGACTGAAATTAGCTTAAAATAGAGCTTTAAACAAATACAGATCGTCTCCATGTAATACACCAATAACATTTGTTCAACTAAAAAATTGCCGACATTAGCCTGACGTCGTTTTTCTGCATGAGGTCAACATATGGAAAGAAAAGAACGGCCGGACCGGAATCGAAATAGCTATAAAAAAAATAACCCCTACCGGGTATCAGCCGATAAGGGTTAATCAAGAGAGAGTCTTCAATAAAATTTTTCTGTGAATCGGGAGGGGTTCGAACCCTCGACCCACGGCTTAAAAGGCCGTTGCTCTACCAGCTGAGCTACCGATTCAGTCGGTAAATGTCAAGACTCAAAAGATAAGGAGTTGTTGATCTGAAAATCAACTGGCAAAACAAAAAATAATAACAAACTCAGTAAAGTAGATGCATTAGCGAAAATCCTTTAATACATTGAACCAACAATAGGAAATAGTTTATTCATTCCACAATTTAAAAAAAATTATTTTTTCCATATGTCTTCTATATTCACAAAAATAATAAACGGCGATATACCCAGCTACAAAGTTGCTGAAAATGATCATCATATCGCTTTTCTGGATATCAATCCAATTGCTGAAGGTCATACACTTGTTGTTCCTAAACAGGAGATCGACTATTTTTTCGATCTTCCGGATGAGCTTTTGAGCCAAACCATGCTGTTTGCCAAGCGTGTGGCTGCCGGAATTGACGATGCATTGTCTCCCATACGCACCGGTGTTATTGTAGAGGGGCTGGAGGTGCCGCATGCCCATGTCCACCTGGTGCCGATTTATAAGACGTCACAAATCGTTGCTCTCGGCCACTCGGTGGATGTCAGCCAACAGAAAATGCAATCGATAGCTGAGAGTATAACCGCAGAGGTAAACGTATGAACATCCTTGTGCTGAACGGTCCAAACTTGAATCTGCTCGGCGATCGTGATAAAGATACGTACGGAACAAACAAACTCTCAGATATCGAAAGCGGACTTCGAAAATCCTACCCGGCTTTTGATTTCAGGTTCCTACAGAGCAACCATGAAGGCGCGTTGATTGATGCCATACACGAAGCACGCCATGGCAACATTGACGGGCTCATTGCAAATTGGGGCGGGTTCACCCATACCTCGGTAGCAATACGGGATGCGCTCGAACTCCTGGCGATTCCCAAAGTTGAAGTCCATCTGTCAAATATTCACGGACGTGAGGAGTTTAGGGAAACATCAATAACGGGTAAAATGATGAATGGCATTATCACCGGGTTTGGCGCTTACAGCTATCATCTTGGGGTTGAAGCGGTGAAACATCTCAGGCAGAGGGGCTGAGTGAGTAAACTTCGCGAACTATTCAGTGATTCAGTGGTTTACGGGTTCAGCAACGTGGTGGCCCGGTTTATGAACTACCTGCTGGTGCCTTTTCACACCGATGTATTTTCTACGGCCCGGTACAGTATTGTGAGCCTTGTTTATGCTTCCATAACCTTCCTGAATGTGATCCTGCAAATGGGGATGGAGTCGGCTTACCTGCGTTACGCAGAAGACCGCAAGGAGGCATCCAATATTTTTAAAACCATTCAGCTCTCGTTGATTGCTGTATCCACCATAGCGGTTATCCTGTTGTGGCTGGTTATGCCGGTTGCCCTCTCTGCTATGAATCTTGATAGCAACACCTCGGGGATCTACATTATGATGCTTGGGATTTTGTGGTTCGATACGCTTTCGATCGTTCCATTTGCCGAGCTTCGACTTGTCCGGAAATCCATTCAGTTTGCCGTGCTGAAGGTGCTTCATGTCATCATCAATGTCGGGTTGAATTTCTACCTGATACTCGGCCTTGATTACGGAATCGAGGCCGTATTTATCGCAAATCTTTTTGCCTCAATTATAATAACCGGGCTAATCTGGGCAATAACAGCTGATCTCTGGAAAGGGAAATGGTCACAAAAGTGGGTGGGTACGATTTTCAGCTTTGGCCTTCCATTCATACCGGCAGGCCTGGGCCATGCAACCAATGAAATGCTGGATCGGTTTCTGCTCAATTCGATGGACCCGCAGGTTGCTGAAAGGCTCTATGGCAGCGGCATCACGCCGGAGGATGTTGTTGGAATTTACAGTGCGTGCTATAAACTTGCGGTGTTTATGCTGCTGATGGTGCAAATGTACCGTATGGCGTGGCAGCCGTTTTTTATGAGGTATTCGCAAGATAAAGATTCAGCCGCCCTGTTTAGCCGGGCGTTTGTCTATTTTAATGCATTTGCTGCGGTTGCCTATCTTATTGTGGCGCTGTTTAAACATCAAATTGTGGCGATAAAGGTCCCGATACTGAATGCCACCCTGATTAACAGTGAGTACTGGCTGGGACTTGAAATTGTACCGCTTCTGCTTTTGGCATACTGGTTCCAGGGGTGGTACATCAATTTTTCATCCGGAATTTTTATCAAGGAAAAGACCTCGGTGCTCTACAAGATTACGCTTTTAGGTGCCGGAATTACGCTGGCGGTTAACATTGTACTTATTCCATATTTCGGCATGATGGGGGCTGCAATAGCAACACTTGCAAGTTATGGCGTGATGGCATTTGTGCTGGGGATCTACAGCAAGCGCGTGATGGAGGTTCAATACCACCTTCCCGCCAGTGCCGGCCTGATGGTGGTTTGTGCGCTCCTTGTCTATGTTGAACCGACAGTGTCGGCCTGGCTGCAGGCGGGTGCCTTGACAGGCAAAACCCTGCTGCTGATACCCGGTGGCATTGCCTCGGCCAGTTATGTTTATATGACGTCAAAACTTCAAAATGAAGAGTAATTTCATTTTGAAGAGGTGATCGGTTGATAGGAAGCAGAGCGGGTTTCTTGATCCGGGATACCCGGTTTTCAAGCTGAGATGGCATTCAGCAGTTACTAAAATCAATAAGACAGTACGTATCAACAAGTCGAATTGAAGATCTATGGAAAGTGTAATCTTGTATAAAAAAGCCGGGTATCTGTTTCCCCTTTTTCTAAGTATACCGTTCCTTCTGATGCTCTGTACACGACCATCCTTCTCACAGTCATCAGGAAGCGGTAACGTTTTACAAAAAGCGGCCGATAACCGGTATGAGATCCTCGATCAACAGAATGCTGTTCTTCGGGCGCGGGAGAAAAAAAGTGAAACAGCAGCAATGGTTTATAGCCTTTTGGCTACGTCGCTTCCCGTTGGAATCGGTGCCGCTGTAGAGAGTGATGCCGGCATCATGATGATGGCCTTTGGAGTATCCATCGGGCCCTCGGCTGGAATTCTGTATAGCGAAGATATTGACCGTGCGGCAGCCGGCATGGGGGTTCGCACGTCAGGTGTGGGTATGGCCGCAATTGGCGGGCTGTTTCATGTTATAGACTCCCTTGGCGACAACGATGGCCTGTCGGTGGGCAATGTCTTGATTGCGGGTGGATTAAGTATGACAGCCATAAGCATGCTCTACGATATCTTTATTGAGTCGCCGAAAGCAGCGAGGCGGTATAATGAAGGTTCAGGGGAGGAAGGTATTGAGGTAGCTCCCTGGGCAAGCACGGCATACGGTGCCGCAGGATTAAAAG
This sequence comes from Bacteroidota bacterium, assembly GCA_009909035.1. Classification (GTDB taxonomy): domain Bacteria; phylum Bacteroidota; class Rhodothermia; order Balneolales; family Balneolaceae; genus SW132. Next base: position 46,649 of record JAAAOB010000010.1, on the reverse strand, counting down.
TTAAGTGGCGGTTTTAAATTTGTGAACTATTTTTAACAACTACGCTCTTTTTAACAACGAATTTTTTTTATACTCTTGTAACTGAACTAAATAAATGGATGACCCCATGATTAAAATACTATCATCTCTACTGCTAACAGCATGTTTTCTGTTGAACACGGTACAACCTGCAACGGCATTAACCGATCCCGGCGACAACGAAAAGTACGAGGAGCGCCTCAACGAGCTGAAGGAGTTTTTTCAATCCAGCAACATGAGTATTGAACAGATGCTGGAGGATCCGCGGTTTGAGGTCTATGAAGGTATTGGAGACCGGTTCAGGAATTCGGCTGAAAGAAAAACCCTGAACCTTGAGGAATACAAGGGAGTCCTTGGTTTTGAGGCTAAGAAAAACCAAATGTCAGCGTTTATTGAAGAACATAACGAACAGCTTGAAAAGGCAGAGAAGGAATATGGAATTCCAAAATACGTTATTGCTGCTATTATCGGAATTGAGTCGGACTACGGGAGAAATATCGGTAGTTACAACCCATTCAACGCCTACGTTTCCATGTATGCGGTGGATTATCGTGCCGATTTTGCCCGGGCACAGCTAAAAGAACTTATGGAGTTTGTTACACGAAATGAGATCGACGTGTTTGAACTCAAATCAAGCTACGCCGGCGCCATGAGTTATGCACAGTTTATTCCCTACTCGATTAATAAATGGTTCGTTGGCGGCGATATTTTTGATATGAACAACAATATCATGTCAATCGGCAACTATCTTGCGTATTTTGTGGAGCGGACCGGCAGTGTTGAACGGGCCGTATTCCGCTACAACCCGAGTGATCTCTACACCGGTGCCGTGATGGCACTTGCACAAGAGGCAGAAGCCATGGAGAACTGACCGGCAGCTACCGTGTTACCGGTCAAACCTCATTTCAGTTTAGACCGGCTTAGGCCTCATCATCCAATATTCTAACCTCTATCATTTTGTCTTTCGGTTTGATCTGGTCGATGAGATCTACATTTTCAACGACCTTCCCAAAAACGGTGTGATTGCCATCCAGGTGGGCGGTATTTTTGCGGTTATGGCAGATAAAAAACTGGGAGCCGCCGGTATTTCGTCCCGCATGTGCCATTGAGAGAACGCCCCGGTCGTGGTATTGTTTATCACCTTCAAGCTCGCAATCAATCGTGTATCCGGGCCCGCCTGCGCCTGTACCGTCGGGACAGCCACCCTGAACCATAAAGTCGGGGATTACACGGTGGAAAATCAGCCCGTTATAGAATCCCTTTTTGGCCAGTGTTGCAAAGTTTTCAACCGTATTCGGGGAGTCCTTATCAAAAAGCTCAATTCCCAGGGTGCCATGTTTAAGTTCAATTTCTGCTTTCATATATCCGGTAATTTTTGGGTGGCGGTTTATTTGCGTGACAAAATACTTCATTTTTTTCAAAAAACGGGGTTTATTCTTACCGGAAAATATTGGAGTCGAAAATTCCATATTTGAAGTAACTTTTTTACATATTATACGTATTGAGATTTAATGTGCCGATAACATCAACCTATTCACAAAGCGATGGATGCAGATCTGATTACGTGGGCTTTCCTTGGAGGAGGCATATTGTTGATGATTCTGGAGTTCGTTCTGCCAAGCGGCGTAGCGTTTTTCCTGGGATTTAGCGGCCTGAGTGTAGGAATTTTACGGTTGGCCGGTATTTTAACGGGAACCGGGTCGTCTGTCCTATTGTGGCTGGCCCTTTCGGTTGCCCTGACCCTCATCATACGCCCATTTATTAAAAAATACTTCAAGCCCGAAAGCTACTTTAAGTATGCGGACGAGGATTATGAAGCAATGGACCAGGTCGTAGAGGTGGTCGAAGCGGTGAACAGCGATGATAACAGCGGAAAAATCAGGATGAATGGTACGCTCTGGAGAGCTCGATCACTGGAGGGCAGAATTCCTGCCGGAAAAAAGGCAAAAATCCGATTCAGAGAGAATACGACGTGGATCGTGGAGGCTGTAGGAATCAAAGAGCCGTCAAAAGAACAACTACGAAATTCAAACCAAAACTAATTATGTGGACAATACTTCTCGTATTTTTTGTTATTCTTTTTATCATCGTTACCAGGCTCTTTATTATTGTAGAGTTCAGGGAAGAGGTGATCCAGGAGCGCCTCGGAAAGTATAAAAAAACACTCGCGCCGGGCTTTCATTTTATGATTCCATTCATTGACCGGGCCGCTTACAGGCAGGAGATGCGAGAGCAGGTAATTGATGTGCCCAGCCAGACCTGCATTACAAAAGACAACATTGAAGTGTCGGTTGATGGTCTGATCTACATTAAAGTAATGGATGCGTACCGGGCAAGCTACGGCATATCAGACTATATTGCCGCTGCTGTAAACCTGGCTCAAACCACAATGCGAAGCGAGATCGGGAAAATAACGCTGGACGATACCTTTTCGGAACGGGAAATGATGAACGAAAATATCGTAAATGAAATCGATAAGGCCGCTGATCCATGGGGGATTAAAGTGATGCGATACGAAATTAAAAACATCACCCCATCAAATGATATTGTAGACACGATGGAGAAGCAGATGGAGGCCGAGCGGGAAAAGCGGGCCGAAATCACAAATTCCGAAGGATATCGTGAAGCAACCATTAACGAATCGAAAGGTGAACAGAAGAGCCAGGTCTTGATTTCAGAAGCTCAACGTCAGCGCAGAATTAACGAGGCAAAAGGACGTGCAAAAGAAATTGAACTGGTGGCTGCTGCTACGGCCAAGGGAATAGAGCGGGTAGCCTCCGCTATCGAAAAACCGGGCGGGGATATTGCTGTTAAAACCAAGTTGGTTGAACAGTATATCAACCAGTTTGGAAAAATAGTTAAAAATACCAGCGTCTCTGTGTTGCCAACCGAAACAGCCAACCTGAAAACGTTTTTTGAGGGCGTAGGAACGGTCAACCGGCACACAAACTCCGGCAGCACACCATCTGCAAATGCTAACTCACAAACTTCAAGATTATGAGCGCAATGAATCTGGTAAGCCAGTTTATACTGGCTCTTTTTGCTATTTACCTGACGTTTAAATTCCTGCAGGCGCTGCGCCTGGTACCGAACCAGTACGCCCACATTGTGGAGCGTCTTGGAAACTATCACAAAACATTGGGACCCGGATTCCACGCACTGATCCCGTTTATTGATAAAGTGGTCTATAAACAGGATTTAAGAGAGGAGACAATTGAAGTAGAGCCGCAAGAGTGTTTTACCAAGGATAATGTAAAAGTGGAAGTGGATGGAGTGCTCTACATCAGTGTGGTGGACCCGGTAAACGCCAGCTACGGGATTACAAATTACCGGTATGCGGCGGTTCAGCTTGCCCAAACAACCACACGCTCGGTTATTGGCCTTCTTGATCTGGATGAGACATTCGAAGAGCGTGCCAAAATGAGTAAAAAAGTTGTGGAGGTGCTGGGTGATGTCGAAAAATTGTGGGGAATTCGGGTTCATCGCTATGAAATCAAAAACATCAACACTCCCCGCACGGTACAAAAGGCGATGGAGCGGCAAATGACGGCTGAAAGAGAACGGCGGGCCGTCATAGCGAAATCTGAGGGAGTCCGAGATTCTAAAATTAATGACGCTGAGGGTAAGAAGGCGCAAATGGTGAATATTTCGGAAGCGGAAATGCAGCGCAGAATCAACGAGGCCGAAGGGTGGGCAAATGAAATTGAGGCGATTGCCGAGGCAACGGCTGTCTCTATTGAGAAAATTGCCAATGCTATCTCGCAGCCAAAAGGCAAAGAGGCGATGAAACTTCAGCTAAAGCAGAAATACCTGGATGTTTTGGATGGGCTTGGGAAAGAGGAAAATCAAATTATCTTGCCGAAAGATCTGACGGATTACGACGCGCTGATCGAAGGGTTGTCTCTGGAACAGCTCGATGAGATCGAAAATGATTCTGCAAAACCATCAAAAACATAAAGAGAAGATTTTCAAGCCCCCGCAGTTAACAACTGAATTAACCGCCCGCCGGGTTTAATTCATGACGATTCGAGCCGATAAAAGGGTATACCTGTAACCATCATTCACGGTAACCCTACATATTCGATATGGAATCACAAACTCTTGACAGGGAGTTCAACCGAGTTCTTGAATTGGCAGAATTCGACCTGGATTACACCTCCCTGAACGACCACTTCAAAGATCTTAGCAAGCTCGCTGCGCGCGTGGCGGGAACGGATATCTCGCTCGTTAATATTATCGACAGCTATACCCAATGGACAGTGTCGAAGCACGGGCTGGACATCGACAGCATGCCGCGTGAGGAGTCGGTTTGCCAGCATACTATTTTGAATGGGGACCATCTCGAAATTAAGGATCTGAGCAAAGATGATCGCGTTAAAAATAAGTTTTATGTAACGGGCGATCCGCACCTCAGATACTATTTTGGCCTGCCGCTGAAAACATCAGAGGGAAATAATCTGGGTGCTCTTTGTGTGCTGGATACGGAAGAAAAAGATCTTTCTCCCGAAAAAATTGAGCTGCTAAAGATCATAGCCAACGAAATTGTCAGTCGCCTCGAGAATACAAAAGAAGTTGGCAAACTGCAGTCGAAGATTAAAGACCTGACGGAGACACAACGCAAGGTGAGCCATGACATTCGTGGACCCCTGGGTGGAATTATCGGTTTGTCAGAGTTAATCAAGGAGAAGGGTAAAGAGAACAAAATTGATGAAATTCTTGAGATGATGGACCTCATTAAACAGGGGGGCAAATCTATCCTGGAACTGGCGGAAGAGATCCTGGGATCGTCAGACGAAAAGCAGCCCGGCCAAAATGAGTTTAACCTGAAGACATTTAAACGAAAACTGGAGCAGCTTTACCTGCCGCAGGCCAAGACAAAGGGTGTGGAGTTAAATGTTGAGATCTCAGAAAAAAATGTAGATGTTCCGTTTTTAAAAAATAAATTAATTCAGATAACGGGTAACCTGATCTCGAACGCTATTAAGTTTACTCCCAAAGACGGACGTGTGACGGTCGCGATTTTGCTCAACAATAATGAGAATGATAAGACGCTCCACGTCAATGTAATAGACACAGGGGTAGGGATTGATGAAAATCAGCTTGCTGAGATTCAAAACGGTGAAGGAAAATCAACGAATGGAACGTCCGGTGAGCGCGGGTACGGGTTTGGCCTCTCCCTGGTCAAACACCTGGTGGAGAATCTGAACGGCTCACTCGAAATTCAATCAGAAGTTGGGAAAGGCACGACCTTTAACGTAGCACTGCCGCGTGAATAGAAGGTTCAGGGAACCCTAACCACTGCAACATATGCAGCGAGTGGTGTAGGAAATTTTGGAATCTATTACCTACTGACTTTAACAGTTTGTATCCACATTTTGCTATCCTCAAGAATCATGTAGAGGCAGGGAACAATCACCAGGATGATGGCGGTGGCAAACACAATCCCAAAGCCGAGTGAGATGGCCATTGGAATCAGCTGGTATGCCTGCCGGGAGGTTTCCAGGATGATGGGGGTCAGCCCGCCAAAAGTGGTGAGTGTTGTAAGCATGATGGGACGGAAACGCCTCAGGCCCGCTTCGTGGATTGCAGCAAACGCAGACTGGTTGCCACGTTTGCGGTTGGCGTAGTCAATCATAATCAGCGAGTCGTTCAGCACAACTCCCGAGAGCGCTATCACTCCCATCAGACTCACCAGGGAGAGATCATAGCCGAGGAGAATATGGCCGATTACGGCACCAACGACGCCGAACGGGATGGCGCCCATCACAATCAGCGGCTGAACGTAGCTGCCAAACGCCACGGCCAGCAGAGCATAGATGACCAGCATGGCCAGCCAGAACCCTCCCCAAAGGGTCTGTGTTGATTCCCGCATATCGGCCTGGCTTCCTTCAAAGGTCCATGTAATGCCGGGGAAATCGTTTTGGAGCTGGGGCAATACATCAGCCTGCATCGACTCCAGCACACGCGACACTGCATTGGAAGGTTCTGCGTCCATCCCAACGCTTACGACTCTGCGTCCATCCCGCCGGTTGATCGATGTAAAGGCCTGCCCCTCTTCGATTGAAACCACATCCATAAGCGGAACATCGGTTCCGCCGGACGTCTGGATAATGAGATCCTCGAGATGGTAGAGATCCTGGCGCTCTTCCTCGGGGAGTTTCACATACACCTCAATCTCGTTGGTTCCCCGGAGCTGACGCATAGCGAGCGCCCCGAAGAACGTATTTCGGAGCTGCTGACCTACCTCGTTGGATGTAAGGCCAAGTTTACGTCCTTCCGGCAACAGCCTGAAATCGAACTGGGATTTGCCACGGTCATAGTTATCGTTGACATCACGGGTCGCGTCAAAAGCCTCCATCTGCTCAACAAACGACTGGCTTGCGGCTTCCAGGGTTTCGATATTGGAATGGCTGAGGTCCACCACAATATCCTGCCGCCAGCCGCCCGGGCCGCGTTCGGCTTCAAAGGTGATCTGGTCTACCCCGGGAATGTCTCCAATTTGATCACGCCAGAGCTCAATCAGTTGCTGGGCACTCATATCGCGCTCCGCCGGCGGCTTCATGACAATCTCAACATCGATAAAACTTTGCCCCCGAACGTTGGTTTTAATTCCCTCGGCGACCCGGAAGAGTTCATGCTCTTCAAACATCGCGTGGGTGGAATTTGTGATGTCGTATGCCACGGCGGCGGCTTGTCTCGGTGTGGTGCCAACCGGCAGGCTTACGCCCGCTTCAATTTCATCGGCGGAAACCTCGGGCATCATAATCATTCCCATGTGATCGCTATAGCCATATCCGCCGACAACGATGAGGAGAGCAACGGCCGAACTCAGCGTTACATACCGGTTCCTCAGGCAGAGTTCAAGAAAGCGGCGGTACCGTGTATTGATAAAATGGTTGAATTTTTTGGAGAACGACTGCTGCCAGGCATGAGCTTTCTTTCCCAGTTCAAAACGTTCTTTTTTGGAACTGTGCGCCAGGTGGGCGGGAAGAATAAACAGGGCCTCGAAGAGTGAAATGGCAAGTACACAAATCACCACGGCAGGCAGCGGCCACCAGTAGTTCCCGGTAACGCCCGGCAAAAAAAGAAGGGGTACAAAGGCGATGATGTTGGTCAGGATGGCGAAGGTGACCGGCCGGCTCATCTCCCGCGCTCCTTTAATGGCGGCGTCTTTAAAACTCATGCCCTGCTCGCGATACTCGTATACATTTTCACCCACCACAATGGCATCATCCACTACAATACCGAGCACAACAAGGAATCCAAACATGGAAATCATGTTAATACTGAGTCCAATCAAGGGGAGAAAGAGGATGGCGCCAATAAATGAAATGGTCATGCCCATCATCACCCAAAACGCCAGCCTGTATTCCAGGAAGAGGGCCAGGATGATCACTACGATGATAATGGCAAGAAGGCCGTTTTCCATCAGCAGAGAGAGACGCTGACTAAAATCCTGGGCCGCATTGCTGTCAATCCGGTACTGTACGCCGGGCGGAAAAGAGGCTTCCGCGTTTTCCAGAATCTGTTCAACGGCAGCGGCTATTTCGAGCGGTGACTGCTGCCCGATGCGATAGATATCCAGGTCTACGGTGGGCTGACGGTTGAACTCGCCGTGAAAGCCGGTCTCCTCAAATCCATCGGTGATATCGGCAATATCAGCGAGCGTGACGGAGCCGCCGTTTTCTGAGGAGATCAGCTCAATGGTTCCGAACTGCCGGGCCCACTGTTTGCGCTCCTGCATCCGCAGCAGAATTTCACCGGCATTGGTTTGAATGGCCCCGGCTGCAACATCCTCGCTGGATTGTTCAATAATATCGGCAACCGCGTCAAGTGTAAGGTCATACTCCAGGAGCCGGTCACGCGGAATTTCAACGTGCGTTACGTAATCGGGTACATTTCCAATTTCCACCTGCGTAATCTCCGGATCACTCAGCAGCTGATCCCGCATATTTTCCGCAAGGACGCGCAGGGTCCAGATGTCGGCATCCCCGTAGATCCCGATCGTCATCACATCCTGCTGGTTCGTCTGCAGGCGGACTTCGGGCTCCTCAATATTATCGGGAAAGGTACGAATCCGGTTTACCGCCTGGTCGATATCCTGGAATGTTTTCATCCGGTCGGTGCCCACAACCAGCTCAATGGAGATATTTCCTGAGCCCTCGTTAGCGGTGGAGGTTACTTCATTGATTCCCTGGATGCCCCGAATGGCTTCTTCTACCGGCCGCAAAATTCCCTGCTCCACTTCAGCAGGAGCCGCCCCGGGGTAGACTACACTTACTTCAACAATATCGAGCTGAAATTGAGGAAATACCTCTTTCTGCATGTTATACATCGTCCAGATACCGCCGCCAATCAGGATGATCATCAGCAGGTTGGCGGCAATCGGGTTGTTCGCCATAAAGGCGATTGGACCGAATCCGGTTTTTTTTGTGTCGTTATTGAGTTCTGAGTCGTTCATCTACAAACTTGAATGCGATTGTTGTGGTAAAGATTTTAGCCGATGCTTTTTAAGGGAGTACGTTCTGACTCACCCCCGTTCCCTCCCTGTCGTGCCCGAACGGGACTTGACATGGAGGGAAGCTTCGGAACAACTTATGTTGCCTTAAATTTTACATTTGCTCGACAGTTGTTTCATGATCATTTCTGCTATCATTACTCATCAGGTATGCCGGTTTCTGCCGGTTCGGAACCGTCCACCCGGAGTGGCGATCCCTCCACAACGGTGCTCAGGTTGGTGGTCACCACCTGGTCTCCATCTTCCAGGCCTTCGGTGATGTAGGCGTAATCGGCGTCGCGGAACAGGATGTCGGCCTCACGGATCTGCAGGGTGCCCTGTTCCATCACCCAGACGGTATCGTTTTGCCGCACATAATCCCGGTTCAGCCGAATCACGTCTGGTAGCTCATCCGCCTGGATCCTTGTTTCCACAAATGAGCCGAGCATCAGCGGGGGTCGCCCGGAGTTTTCGGTTTGATAGCTGAGCGGATCAGGCACGGAAATGAGCAGACGCGCCATCCGGGTTTGATCCTCCAGTGCCCCAACCAGCCGGTGAATGCGGCCCATTCTGTGTTCATCATCGTTCCAGGCGGTTCTGTTGCGGATGGTTACTTCTGCCCCATCCTCGCCGTTGTTGGGTATGGATATCCAGCGCAGGTTTGAGGCTGGAACCGTGGCTGACACCCAGTAGGTTTCAAGACCTACCAGCCGGCCTAAATCGTCTCCGGGTGAGACCTGGGATCCTATATTTGCATTCCGGCTGAGGATATAGGCATCGAACGGGGCGCGGATCGTGGTTCGTTCTACATTCAATTCTGCCTGCCGCAGGGAAGCCCTGGCTGATTCCACCATGGCGCGTGCGGTGTTGAGCTGGGGTTCGCGCAATACCAGGGCTTTGGTTTCACCTGTAAGCGTATCGTCGAGGAGAGCGTAATCCTGTTCTGCTATATTCTGCTGCCCCATTTCGATGGTCAAGTCTGCCTCGGCGCGCCGCAGTTCACTTTTGCGCTGCTGAAGCGTATTCTGGTAATCAGAAGGATCGATCTGCAGAAGGATTTCTCCTTTTTTCACATATCCGCCCGGTGTAAAATTTTCTGATCTATCGATAATTTCTCCCTCTACGCGGGGGCTCAGCATTATATCCTGAGACGGCTCAACAGTGCCTGTGGCTCTGATGGTTGGCGTATAGGTATCTCGTTCAACCTGAATCACATCCACCAGCATGGCTGTTTCCACGGAAGCTCCGGAACGAGACGCCGTCGGCTCCGTATTGAAAATAACCAGGGTGATAAGACTGCCGGCCAGCAAGATGGCAAGACTAATAAAAAGCGTCTTTTTCCGATTCATGTAATTTGTCTCTTTATGGTTTTATATTTTTGATTGTTCGTTCGTTTTCAAGAGCCATTAATTCGGTTTCAAATGATCCGGCGAGGGAGCGATAAAGCGAGATCCTGAACTCTATCAGTAGTAACCGGGCAGATAACAGGTTTCGTTGCAGCTGCTGGATATCGTCAAGGGCCGTCAGAACATCAAGATAGTTGCCGTCGCCGTTCAGGTATCGGACCTGAAGCTGATCATACGCCTGGTTGGCAAGATCTACCTGCCGTTCAAGGCTCTGAATGGCTTGCTTCTGTTTTTTTTCCTGCACCAATGCGTCTTCCACTTCTTGGAATGCCGTCAATATGGTTTGCCCATATTCATACAGGCGCTGCTGTTTTACGGCTTCGCTGCGGTCAACCTCGGCACGCAGTTCTCCTCCAAAGAAAAGAGGTGCAAGCGCGTTGCCGGCTACGGAGAGTGCCCAGGTTTGAAACAGGTTGCCGGCATTCCCGGCGGATGTGGCAGCGGATGCGGAAAGTGTTAATCGAGGAAACCGGTTGCTGATTGCAGATGCAAGATCCCGGTCGGCCGCCATCAGAGAATAGAAGGCGAACTGTACATCCGGCCGCCGCTCTACCAGGGTAACCGGCACACCGGTGTCGGGCAGCGGCGGCAGCTCCGGAAGAAGTTCCGGCACCTGCTCAACGCCCGATTGAGGCGTTTTGCCCTGAAGCACAGCCAGTTGGTTTTCAAGTGTTTCCACCCGGGATTCTTCATTTGCTTTCTGCTCGCGGGTGGCTTCAACGAGCTGCTCCTGGCGGATCACGTCCACACCCTCCACCTGGTCAGTCTGAAGCCTGTTTTTCAGGAGTTCCAGGACGGTCAGATTCGTGTTGATCTGATCATCAATCAGCTCTACCTGGTTCTGGGCATCGGCCAGCTGATACCAGGTCCGGGTAATTTCCGCAGAGAGGGTGAGGGCTGCGGTTTGAAAATCGGCAAAGGTGGCGTTGGCCCGGAACCGTTCAGCATCCACGGCGGATTGAATGCGTCCCCAAAGATCAATCTCATATTCCGATGAGAGGCCAAGCTGTAGATTTTCAGTGTCTGAAAATTCATCGTCCCCGTCTCTTCTGCTTGCTTCTGCACCGGCGGTGGCTTCCAGGCTGGGATAGAAAAGAGAGGATTCCCGGTCGACGACTGCCTCTGCCGCCCGCAATCGCTCCCAGGCCGTAAGAAGATCAAAATTGTCCTGCAGCGCACTGTCCACAACTGCATTCAGGGTAGTGTCGTTGAACGACGTCCACCACCGATCGGGGATCGCCTGGTCACCATTCTCAGAAAAGGATTGCGGGGCTTTGACAGGCGGAGCGATAGCCTCGTTTTGCGATTTACATCCTGTCAATAGAAGAAAGATGCCCGAGATGGTTATAAGGCAATTTGAAATGGATGTTCGGGGCATGTATAAAAAATCTTTGTTGGTATAGGAAAAAACATCTGTTGCACAACATAAGGTGTAAACTTGATGTAATTTTGAAGCACATACTATTGCAAACAACCCGCCGGGTGAAAGCGTTTACATTTTTAAGATGAGGAACGGTTTAGCAGCCTATACAGCATATGGAGTTGTCCTGTATGATAGGCTGTATGCATGATAAGGATCTCGGCTTGCCGAAACAGGGTGTGGTCAGGGTTTTGTGGCAAGGGCTCAAAAAGATCGTTTGACGTATTACTGATCAAGTTGCAAAACTCATCACGTTCGTTAAAAAAAGCTTTTTTTAAATCTGTCCATTCCTCACTGTTCTTCGGCTCCCGGTGGGCCGGCCAGTAATCGCCGGGCCAGTTGGGCAGCTGGTATGCATCATTTTTGCAGTAATCCAGGATATCGAGCTGGGCAAACCGCATGTGCCAGAATACCTGGAAAAATGAGTACGGGAGGTTGGCGGGTGCAGTCCCCAGCTGACCGAAAGAGATCTTTTGCAGAAGCCCTCCAACGGGAGCAAACGCCTGCCCGCCTTTAATGTGTTTTATCAGTCTGTTTCTAAGTTCAAAATCAGGGTGGTTATCCATATCGTCGTAAATTTAAGTTCCGGTTTTGGAATTGAATTCTAATAGTGTAATCTATAAACTTTAGTGAATTGAGCAACCTGTAGTAAGTGTAAAAAAAAGAGCGACAAATCAGCGGTTTTTTAATGGTGTATGGATCAATCAGTTCAACAAGCCAGAGGCGGTGACAGATGAAAAAACGGATTGAATCTGTTTTCAACATTTTGGATTGGCTTCCCGGCTACAATAAAAATAAATGTACCGGAGATCTTAAAGCCGGGCTGACAACCGGCATCATGTTGATTCCGCAGGGAATGGCCTATGCTGTGATTGCGGGCGTGCCACCGATTTACGGACTCTATGCGGGTGTCATTCCCCTGCTTCTCTACCCACTGTTTGCCAGTTCCCGGCACTTGTCCGTTGGTCCCGTAGCAATCGATATGCTCATCGTTGCAGCGGGGGTTAGCGTAGTGGCTACTTCGATGAATAAAGATCCCGTGGGGCTGGTGATTCTTCTCACGATTATGACGGGCATCCTTCAGCTGCTCATGGGAGCATCTCGTCTTGGCAGCTTGCTCAATATTTTTTCAAGACCCGTCATTACGGGGTTCATTATGGCTGCACCGATCATCATTGCATTAACTCAGCTCGATAATCTCTTCGGGGTAGAGATGAGCGGAACACAGAATATGATTTTGATTATTTTGGAGTTTACCGGCAAGCTGGGTGGTATTCATGTAGCATCGCTAATCTGGGGTGGATCAGCAATCATTCTGCTGATTCTATTAAAAAAGATTGTACCGAAAATTCCAGGCGCCGTGATTATACTTGTGGCAAGTACGGCAATGGCCTGGTATACCGGGATTGAGAGGCAGGAGGTAGATATTGTGGGTACGATTCCTGAAGGCCTGCCTCCGCTCACCGTTCTTGCATTGAACTATGAAACGATTGTCCAGCTATTGCCAACCGCCCTTACTCTTGCTCTTGTACAATTCATGACGATTACCTCCCTGGGGAAGGTGTTTGGAAAACGGCACGGATATATTGTGGATTCGAATCAAGAGCTTATTGCGGTAGGCGCATCCAATTTTATGGGAAGTCTCTTTAGTTCCCTGCCGATATCAGCGAGCTTTTCCAGGTCAGCCGCTTCAGATGATGCGGGTGCTGAGACGGCACTTGCCAATGTATTTGCAAGCGCAGTCATTATTGTAACGCTCCTGTTTCTTACATCAGCATTTTACTATTTGCCAATGCCGATTTTAGCAGCAATCATCATTGTTTCGGTTTTTGGATTGATCGACATACAAGAGGTTAAATTTCTTGTTAACACGAAGAGAAGCGAAGCCGGCATTGCGTTTTTTACCTTCTTCTGCACGCTGTTTATCGGTATTCAAGAAGGTATTTTGATGGGTGTAGGGGCGTCGATGCTGCTGATGGTCTATAAATCAAGCCGCCCCACCGTGGCGGAGCTGGGGCTGATTCCAAACACCCAGTCGTATAAAAACCTGCAGCGAAACCCAGACGCTACGAAGATTAAGGGGATCCTGATACTCCGCCTGGACGCATCGTTTTCGTTTATGAATGCCGAATTTTTCAGAGATTTTATCCTTGAAAAGAGTCGCCGTCAAGACAAAGAGACCCGGTACGTGATTATAGACGGGAGCAGCATAAACATTTTGGATACAACGGCCATTGAGTCGATCTCATCGATCGTGAAAACACTTGACAGCTGGGATATGGAGCTCTACCTGGCGGGATTAAAGGGGCCGGTCCGAGATATCGTGGAGCGATCGGGATTGGAAGAATACCTGGGAAGAGACCATTTTCACAGGACATCGCATGAAGCAGTGAAAAAAATCCTGGAAATAATGGATAGCGGCGATAAAGGAGAACGTTCAGTAAAATATGATGATCTTAGTAGTTGAATTGCAGGGCGTAAAAGAGTTGTTTAAACTTTGATTCGAGACACTGTTATGCCTTGACTATAAATTATTTATCCGAAAAAAACATTATATAAGCTGATTGATCGCAACTGGTTGTAGTAGAGTGGCGTTCAGAATAACTATAAAACTGATAATGAATTACCGTGACAGATAAAGAGAAGAACCAGAATGATGATGCCGGCGCGTCGCCAGATAACAAAAAAAAGAGGAAGAAGCCGGGGACACCCCCGGGCGGCAAATCTCCCGGAAACGGTACTTTTTTCTGGATTCTGCTCTTTTTTGTATTTCTCTTTTGGTATGTGGCATCAAGTAACGATTTTTTGAATTCAACACCGGAGATCGAATACAGCAAGTTCAGACAAGAGCTGAAAGATGATAACATCCGGACTGTTCATGTTCAGGGAGACAGGATCAACGGCGAGCTGAAAGAGAGCCGCCGGCTTAAAGAGGCAGCGGACGACACAACAGCATATGATTCATTTACTACCTACATTCCCTCATTTGGTGACGATCAGCTATTCAGCATCCTGGAGGAGCGGAATGTAACGGTTTCCGCAGAGCCTGAAACGGGGGAGTTCTGGTGGTATTTTTTAATGTTTGCTTTTCCACTCATCCTTTTTCTCCTTATCGGATTTACATTTTACAGGCGGATGCAGGCCCAGGGGCGCGGACTTTTTAACATCGGGAAAAGCCAGGCTAAGCTGCAGGACCCATCAAAACAGAAGACGCGATTTGATGATGTAGCAGGCCAGGAGGGAGCCAAAACAGAACTTCGCGAAGTAATTGAATTCCTGCGCAATCCCGAGCGATATGAGGAGCTTGGCGCCAAACTTCCTAAAGGAATGCTTTTAGTAGGACCTCCCGGAACCGGAAAAACATTGCTTGCAAGAGCAACAGCCGGCGAGGCTGAGGTTCCATTTTTCACCATCACGGGATCTGACTTTATGGAAATGTTCGTGGGCGTGGGTGCCAAACGGGTTCGCGAGATGTTTAAAAAAGCGAAAGAGAGCTCACCCAGTATTATTTTTATTGATGAGCTTGACTCCATCGGCCGCCAGAGAGGTGCCGGGCTTGGCGGCGGACACGATGAGCGCGAACAGACGCTGAACCAGCTGCTTTCGGAGCTGGATGGGTTTGAACCGAGTGAAAGTGTGGTGGTGATGGGGGCAACGAACAGGCCGGACATCCTGGATCAGGCACTGCTGCGGCCCGGCCGGTTCGACCGGCAGGTTACGGTGGATCTGCCTTCTCAAAATGCACGCATCGATATACTGAAACTACATGCGAAAAATAAACCCATCAGTGATGAGGTCGATTTTGAACGAATTGCTCGCAGTACACCGGGTTTTAGCGGAGCCGACTTGGAGAATTTACTCAACGAGGCCACACTTTATGCCGGCCGTGAAAAAAGGAATGAAGTTACCATGGATGATATTGACAAGGCCCGCGATAAAGTGATGATGGGCCTGAAACGGGAGGGTATGCAGATCAGTGAGGAGGAGAAGAAAATGCTTGCCTACCACGAGGCGGGCCATGCGCTTGTGGCTGCGGTGCTTCCGCATTCTGACCCCATCCACAAAGTTACGATTGTTCCGCGCGGCAAGGCGATGGGTGTTACCCAACAGCTGCCGGAGAAAGAGAAATATCTCTACAACCGCGAATACCTGCTCGACCGCCTGGCCGTGGTGATGGGAGGACGTGCAGCCGAGCAGCTGATTTTTGATACAGCTACCAGCGGCGCGCAAAATGACCTGAAGCAGGTAGCCCAGCTATCCAGGAAAATGGTGACGGAGTGGGGGATGAGTAAACGGTTTGGGCATATCTCATTCGGCAGTTCGGAACAAGAGGTGTTCCTTGGCCGGGATATGAGCCGCCAGCGGGAGTACAGCGATTCAACAGCCCGTGAAATTGATGAAGAGGTGAAAGCCATCTCGCAGGAAGCATTCGACCGCGCACTCCAGACTCTTGAAGAGAACCGAGAGGTGCTTGACGGCGTGGCCGCCCTCCTGATTGAAAAAGAAGAGATCCCCGGCGAGAAGGTCGAGGAGCTGATCGAAAAGAGACCGGCGGGAAAGCAGAAATCATAAAGGGTATCCGGAAGAGACTTGCCGGTATGCGGCTGGAAAGGTCTCTTTTTAGTTCAACAGGAGCCAGCCAACGAATGAAACCTGACATCACAAAAAGCGCTTCCGTGTATCTCAGCCCCCTCCCGTAAACGCTTCAACTGTGAAGCTGATGCTGTTTTTTTGTCTCAAGCATCTATTTTGATCTAAACCCGATTATTCTGATCTTTGAGACTACGAAAATGAATCTCAACATCAGGTCTCTAATAACACGTTAAAGAAAAAAATACCATGGCAAAGGTCGAAGTGGTGATGCCCCAAATGGGCGAATCGGTAATGGAAGGTACAGTTATTGAATGGATGAAAGAGGTAGGAGACACCGTTGAGGTGGATGAAACACTCCTTGAAATTGCCACTGACAAAGTAGATACGGAAGTCCCTTCGCCGGAGGCGGGAACGCTTGTTGAAATTCTTGTGGAAGCAGATGAAACGGTAGAGGTCGGGCAGGCGATCTGCGTGATCGACACAGAAGGAGAAGCACCTGAATCTGCCCCGGCTGAAGATGGAAGCCAGGATAGCGGTTCAGAAGAAGCTGAGGTTGAAACGGATGATGAAGAAGCCTCAGGCGCACAGGAGAGGGAGCCGGCAGAAGCAGAGACCGATGACAGAGATACATCATCTGATGATGGTGAAGGTGAGCGTATTGAAGTGGTGATGCCGCAAATGGGCGAATCTGTGATGGAAGGTGAAGTCATTGAGTGGATCAAGCAGGTAGGCGATTCAGTAGACGTTGATGAGCCGCTCCTGGAAATTGCTACGGACAAAGTGGATACGGAGGTGCCGTCTCCGGAGGCGGGCATACTGGCCGAAATTCTGGTGGAAGCGGGTGATACCGTTGAAGTGGGCCAGGCGATTGCGATCATTACAACCGGAAAAACTGCGGGTGGCGGCAGCAGCAAGCCGACACAACCCAAAGAATCGTCGAAAAAGGAGAACGCTGAAGTCTCCTCAACACAGGAAGATCAAGCCGCTGCCCCGGCAGCTGAAAGTGGCGGCTCAGAGCCACAGCGTATTGGAAATGACGGTAGATTTTTCTCACCGTTGGTGCGCTCAATTGCCACAGAAGAGGGGATATCTCAGGAAGAGCTTGAATCGATTGAGGGAAGCGGTCAGGGTGGCCGTGTTTCAAAAGAGGACATTCTATCCTATATCGAGGATCGTAAGGCTGGTAAAACTGAAAAAGCAACGGCTGCAACGGGCGGACTTCGCAAGCCAACATCGAAAACGCAGGCGGCAAAAGCAGCGTCCGGGGATGGAAAAATATCGGCAGGCGAGCTGAACGTCAGCCGGCCGCATGAAAATGTGGAGGTCATAAAAATGGACCGGATGCGCAAAATGATTGCGGAGCATATGGTTCGTTCCAAGCAGACATCGGCACACGTATCCACGTTCAGCGAAGTGGATGTCACCAACATCGTGAAGTGGAGGAATGCCAATAAGAAGAAATTTTATGAACAGACAGGCACCAATCTTACATTTACGCCCATTTTCATAGAGGCATTTATCAAAGCCATTGGCGAATATCCACTTATAAACAGCTCCATAGACGGGGATGACATCATCCTTAAAAAAGATATTAACTTTGGTATTGCCGTTGCCCTTGGCGAAGGTGGAAAAGGCGGCCTTATTGTTCCGGTGATCAAGCAGGCACAAGATAAAAACCTGGCGGGCCTCGCGAAATCGGTCTCCGATCTTGCTGCCAAAGCAAGAAACAAAGAGCTCAGCCCCGATGATCTTGTGGGAGGCACCATCACACTGACAAACTACGGGAGCGTTGGTAATCTGATGGGGACCCCGATTATTAACCAGCCCCAGGTTGCCATCCTGGGCACAGGCGTAATTGAAAAACGGCCCGTTGTCCGGGAAACATCCGAAGGCGACGTCATTGCCATACGCCACATGATGTTTTTGTCTATGAGTTACGACCACAGAATCATTGACGGCGCACACGGCGGAGCGTTTACCTCGCGGGTAAAAGAACTCCTTGAAAACTTTGACCCGGATCGCGCGATCTGAGGATTTTAGAAGCCATAAATTTTAAAAAGCGGTGGGAGAGGTCTCACCGCTTCTTTTTTTACTCACAATTATGATTCAGGATACTTTTGAAGACGACAGCGGAGACAGCCCTGTTCTGTGCAAGACAGTAGCTGAAGTTCGTGAACGGATCAATGAGAGAATAAAGCGGGGCGTAACCATCGGGTTCGTGCCAACGATGGGTGCACTTCACGACGGGCATCTGTCGTTAGTTGAGATTGCTAAAAAGAGAGCCGACGTGGTGGTGGTATCCATATTTGTAAACCCGACCCAGTTTGCCCCGGACGAAGATTACGAGAGCTATCCACGTCAGCTCGAAAAAGATCTTGAGGCTTGCCGGAAAGCCGGTGTGGATATCGTGTTCGCTCCGGATAAGGATCAGCTTTATGACAGCACGGAGTACTTCAGCATTGAAATTGACTCGCTGAACGATCATATGTGTGGCGGCAGCCGCCCCGGTTTTTTTGAAGGTGTGGTGCTGGTTGTCAATAAGCTGTTTAATATTGTGGAACCGGACGTTGCGGTTTTTGGGCAAAAAGATATCCAGCAGGTGGAGATTATCCGGCGGATGGTGCAGGAGTTTCACCATCATGTGGAGATTGTGTCGGGCCCAATTATGCGGGCCAACGACGGCCTTGCCCTCAGCAGCCGCAACCAATACCTCGACAAAAAAGAGCGAGTAGCTGCCCCCGGACTTTATCGCTCACTTCAATATATAGAATCGCAGATTGCGTCGGGCGTACACACACCAAAACTACTCATTCAACACCAGTGGAGTGAGCTTGAAGCAAAAGGGTTCAAAATTGATTATATTAATGTGTTTGATAAACATACACTGAAGCCGGTTGAAACGTTGCACCAAGGAAGCAGCTACATCATTGCCGGGGCCGCCTATCTTGGCAATACCCGGCTTATCGACAATATTTTAATAGAATTTTAGGACATTTGGTTATGAAACTCTCCATGTTTAAATCAAAGCTTCATCAAATGAGGGTAACGGAAGCAAACCTTATGTACGAAGGGAGTATCACGATTGATGAGGAACTTCTTGAAATGGCAAATCTTCTGCCGTACGAAAAAGTGCAGGTAGTAAATATTACCAACGGTTCAAGGCTGGAGACGTACACGATTCCAGGCGAGAGAGGTAGCCGAATTTGTTGTATGAACGGGGCGGCAGCACGTCTGACCCAGGTAGATGACCGTGTAATCGTTATGTCCTATGCCGAAATGGACCCTGAAGAGGCAAAATCATTCTCTCCTACTGTTGTTGTGGTTGATGAAAACAATAATCCCCGGGATATTCTTGAGAAAGTTACGCACGGGCAAACGTATGGCCTTGAAAACGGGCTGGTTGAAGAATAGGGTATCCAGGCCATCCGGATTCAACCTGTAATAGCCGCCGCCATCATAGCGTTTCTTTTATGCATGGAGTCGTATGCAAGTCACCGGATGAAGGGAATTCGTCCGGTGAAGATCCTCTTCTCATCCGACGACTTCAAGTCATCGGATGAGTGGGGCAGGTCCAAATCTTCACGACAGATCTCGGACTGCCGGGTGTCTTGTTCGAGCGATTCACTGGATGAAGGGAATTCGTCCGGTGAAGGTTCTCATCCGACAACTCCGTCACTCTATCGATGACACAACACGAGTTTAAAGCTCCCACCTAATCTATAAATCTGCTCAACTATACTCGGGCAGCAGCTCCAGGAAGCGGGCTGAAGTTTTGATTCCCCGGTGAAAATCTTTCAATGAAAAACTTTCGTTCGGGGAATGAAGAGCATCCTTTGTAAGCCCGAAGCCCATGAGGATTGAGTTCACCCCAAGGATCTTTTTGAAGTCGGCCACGATAGGAATGCTGCCTCCTTCGCGTGCAAAGAGGGCTTCTTTTTCATAGATATCCTCAAATGCTTGTGCGGCTGCTTTCAAACCGTAAAAATCCAGGTCGATAACGATGGGGTGGCCGCCGTGGTGCTCGTCGACGGTAATGGTTACCGTGTCGGGCGCAATGGATTTAACATGTTCTGTAAAGAGCCGCGCAATCTGTTTTGGGTCCTGGTCGGGCACCAGGCGCATGCTGATTTTAGCTCCCGCTTTAGCCGGGAGCACTGTTTTGGCCCCCTCTTTTTGATAACCGCTCCAGAGTCCGTTTACATCGAGTGTTGGCCGGGCGGACGCGCGTTCAAGCGTGGTATATCCTTTTTCGCCGTGCAGCTTCTGCAGATCGAGGTCTTTTTTGTACTCTTCGTCATCATGAGGCAGCTTTTGGTAGGCTTCCCGCATTTCGGGTGTCATTGGCTTCACATCATCATAAAAACCCTCCACGCGGATCACACCATCGTCATCTTTCAGCTGTGCAATTATAGAGGCCAGTACATTGGCCGGGTTATCAACGGCACCGCCGTATACACCGGAGTGCAGGTCACGGTTGGGACCCTGTACTTCCACCTCCATATAGGCCAGGCCGCGCAGCCCGTAGGTAATGGAAGGCTGATCTTCGCCAAACATCGCCGTGTCAGATATCAACACCATGTCGCAGGCCAGCAGACCCCGGTTATCTTTGATAAACGGGACAAGATTTGGAGACCCGATCTCCTCTTCCCCTTCAAGAATAAAGGTAACATTTACCGGCAGTTCGGTATTTGTCTGGAGATAGGACGCTACAGACTTAATGTGAGTGAACGACTGGCCCTTATCATCCGAGGCACCGCGCGCGTAGACACGACCGTTCTTAACGGTAGGCTCAAACGGGGGAGTATCCCAGAGCTCTTCGGGATCCGGGGGCTGAACATCGTAATGGCCGTAGATCAGTACCGTGGGGAGGGCATCGTCCACAATTTTTTGAGCCGTAATGATCGGGTGGCCGGGCGTTTCATGCAGGCGGACGTCGTCCATACCGATCTCCTCTAAATGGCCGGAGAGGAAGCGGGCGGCCTTCCGGATATCCTCTTTGCGGGAGGAGTCGGTACTGATACTCGGAATCCTGAGCAGTTCAAACAGCTGATTCTGAAATGTTTGAATATTTTTGTCAATATAATCTTGTACAGTAGACATAACCATATTTCTTGTTCTTCTTTTTTGTGCTGAAAGGTAGGAGTTAAGGGATAGAAAGGCTACTGTTTTTAGGAGGGGAATTTAGCTGCGGATGTACATATGCTTCAATCTATGGATGCCCATTGACAGCTTCGGAATGAAACCAGTCATGCTTATCAAATCTTGAGGGATTGATTTCTGATAAAAAATAAAAAAGCCTCCCGGAACTGAATCCGGAAGGCTTTTTCTAAAAAGGTCGGTTAAAAAACCGGCAGGTTTTATTTGATCAGCGTCATTTTGCGCGTCTGAACAAAGTTACCGGCCTGAATTCTGTACAGATAGATACCGCTGGAGAGGTTGCTTGCGTCGAAGGTAACATTATGAGTACCTGCGGATCGCTGCTCATTGTCTACCAGTACGGCTACCTGCTGACCTACCGCGTTGTAAACGGTAATCTGCACGCTTGCAGATTGCGGCAGCGTATAGTTTATCTGTGTAGAAGGGTTGAACGGGTTCGGGAAGTTCTGTTCCAGAGAGAAATCCTGGGGAACGTCTGTAAAGTCTTCGTTTGACGTTACGACTCCGCGTTCGATCGTTACCGTCCAGGTTTCGTTGGCATACCGGAAAGCGTTATCACCGGTTGCTGCAACGGTCCACTTCAGTGTCACGGACTCTCCAACACCAACGCCGTTCTGCTCAAGCAACTGATCCACGGTGCCCTGCGGCAGCGTAAGTTCGGTTGATGCAGATGGCAGGTTCAGTGTTGGCAGGCTGAACAGTGCAAGCGGGCTCGTGGCAATCCATTCGTACGTTACGTCCTGAAGTTCCGTAGCCGGAGCTTCCCAGCTGATCGTGATAATTTCGGACTGATCGCCCTCCACTAAAATCGACGATTCGTTAGCAGGAGCTGTCAGGCTAAATTCGCCAAAGGCATCTGCCGGGGTGAAATCTCCCAGCTTACGTGGTGTAATTTGAATTTCACCAAACTGTCCAACATAGCCAACCAGATTGACCGGGTCCGTTGGGATGACTGTGCCAATGTAGGTCTCTTCATCCGCTTCCAGAATCGACTCTTCAATCCGGTCTGTGCGAAGAGTGATTGTGTTTCCATCCGTATCTTCAACGGTGTAGTTGCTCTGGTTTTCAAACGTCGCCGTGCCATCGCCCTCCTGGATCGTTACATTCTCCAGGATGATAAGCTGTCCGGTGATGGGAGAGATCTCGGCAGTAAAGTCGAGATCAGCAAGATTTCGCTTCAGCGGAAAGACTTTATTATCAGTTGATGTAGCGGGTCCCGGATCTTCTGTTGGGACGAACTGAAGCAGGCCGTTAAATGTGCCGAGCGTACCTGTAATTCCAGTGATACCATCATTACGGTTGTACTCTGTCTGGATCACTCCATCATCGTCGTCAAAAACAATACCTGCGGTTTCATCTGTTGCGACTTTTCGATTTCTGAATGTGCTGTTAAACGTAAGTACAACTTCATTCTCTACACGGTACACGGTTCCATCTGTACTGCCTTGACGCAATTCCGCGAGGTTTGAAACAACCACTACACCATCTTGAAGCGTAGCATCCAGGAACAGGGCGGTTCCGTCAGCAAGTACAGCTAACAGGCCAAAAGAATTATCTTCTCCGGCATTTTGGTCGTCAAAGAATCCGGTGGCCAGGACAGTCATGGCAGCACCACCGGCATCTAAGTCGGCAAAGGGAGCAGAGAATTCATAGATAACTTCTCCGCCGGCTCCTGCAATACCCACCGTTTCATTGTTGGGATCAAGGGCTACATAACCGGAGAATGCCGGATAGCCAACATCAGCCAGTGCGGGGCTGTCACCGGTTTGTTCCAAGTAAACGTCAACATTGGGTGCATCCGGTGATCCGTGGTGCACATTCACATCAACTTTTGCAGGATCAGTGGCTTCGGTCTGGGCACCTGCGAAGGTCTCCAGGGAAAATTCAGCCGCACCGGTAAATTGGGTGGGATCCAGCACGCCTGATGCAACCGCAAGATAGTTCTCGCCTTCATCAAGAATAATGGTGATTGGACCGACAGCATTTTCAATTCCGGCACCGGCGGGAGCAATCTCAATATCAAGGTTAGTTCCGGCAGGCACTTCAAGAAATTCGGAAGCTGTGCGGAAATCTACTCCTGTAAGGAACTCTTCATCATTCACAAAAATGTCTACCGAGGAGACGGCAGGGTCCGGAGAGTTGTGAATAACCTGCAGATTAGCAACGGCACCCGGTTGAACAGCCCAGATGCTGCTGACTTCCGCACCTGCTGCTAGGGTTGCTGTACGATTCGGGTCGCCAGGCCATTCGCCGCCGTCCCAGCCTTCGGCTACAGCGTCGGAAAAGTATTTATATTCAACTTCACCGGTAGCTTCAGGTGTGACCACCGGGAGATCAGTGGTTTCATCTTCAATCAGCACCATCTCCTGTTTGTCAGGTTCCGTGCCGGGTTCGGTCCAGCCGATCATAGAACCTGTAACAAAAACGGAGTGCTGTGCAGGGTCGAATCCTTCGGCGTCTGTCATGTCAACGGTAAAGGTTGCAACATCACCGTCAACTTCGTATGAAATACCGTAGATGAGCGATTCCTGCGCCAATAGGTTCGTACTTGTGAACCCCATCAGCGTCACAGCCGCAAGCAAAACTGCGGCAATCCAATGTAGAGAGGAATGGTAGAGTTTTTTCATAGAATTAATCTTTTGGTTAGAGTTGTTATGTGTGTGACTCAGTTGATTACTAAGTAGCATACTTTTATCAAAGATACTTAAACGTAATAAAGTGTTTGTTGGATTACAACCAGAAATGTAAGCGGTTTCATTCATCATATCATGAAAAAAATTTGACAAAAAAATGGACAGCTTGGATAAAAAGTTCAGATCAACATCAGGGGGCAATCCAAGAGCCTGTCCACTCGCCGGTTACATCATCACGGCTGTATTCAAGAGCAAGATGCTTCAGTCCTGAAATCTGGAGCACCTTTATGGCATATGGCCGGGATCGAACAACGGCAAAATGACGGGCATCAATGTGTTCGGGCCATGAGTGAGCGTCTGAGGGATCAGCGATCGGCTGGCCGGGGCTGATTGGCGATGCGTACGCTTTTTGATTATCGCACTGTACGTGGTGCCAGCGCTTGTTTGAGAGTTCGTCATCATGATGGACCGATGATGCGGCGCTGACGCGAAGCTGGACGCGCCGGGAAGGATTCCAAAAAAGAGATTCGGATACGGGATGCCGGCGCAGCTCTTCAATTTTAGCTGAGCGGGCATCGGTGTAGAACTCAAAGTGCCAGTCCGGTTCAAAAGATCGAAGCACCACCATGCGGACCCGAGGATCCCCATGGCCGGAGCCGGCTGTTGCAAAGGTAAAAAACCGGAAGGCATGATGTGTATCGGTGCCTGCACGTTTCAATTCACGGTAGACCGACTGGAGGACATCGTCGCGGGACTGGGTTGAATTTATAAGCATGGAGCGATCATTGGTTGGATTGAATGCACTACCCCAAAGAATCAAAACCTTAGCTGAAGCGTTTCAGAAGGTAAACCCCAAATCAAACGAGGGCCGGAGTCCAAGATCGTATACATCGACCGCTGCGGGGCGCAGAACAGGCACCGTCCGGCTCTCATCAACAAACAGCTGTAACGTTTTATACCACGCATTTTGCCTGTCGTAGACGTTGAAGATTGAAATAGAGGCGGTAAAGGTCCCGGAACCGAGCGTGCGGGAATAATCAGCGGAGAGATCCAGCCGGTGGTACAGGTGTAATCGATCGTTCTGGCTGTTTCGATTGGTCAATAGATTGTTAGGAGCCCCCGATGCCAGAGTAAAAGATCCGTAGAGGGAAAGCTGGCCGCTGACCGGCAGTTCAAGCTGTGTTGTCAGGTGATGACGGCGATCCCAGTCTGCATAAAACCTGTTGCCGTTGTTGATCAGGTCATTTTGAAGCTCTACAGAGGCGAGCGTGTAGCTCTGCGTGAGGTTAAAATGCCGGAACCGGCTGCTAAATATGAGCTCGAGCCCGCGGGCGTACCCTCTGTTTTCGAAAAACCAGGGAGCTTCTGAAAATGTATTCGTTAACGTCTGGGTATTGACTTCGTGCTGGCGCAGGTTCCGGTAGTTCTTGATGTATCCACCCACTTTAAGATAGTGCTTCCCAAACAGGCTCGATTCAATAGCCGCGGAAAAGTGATCGACCGACGTGGGAGGCTGATCCCGGCTGGAAAGAATCCAGACGTCAGGTGTGACGACGTTGCTGAATCTTACGCGGTGCGAAAACTGGTGATTCTGGCTGTAACCGGCGGTAACCGAGAGAG
The DNA here is from genome assembly GCA_009909035.1 of Bacteroidota bacterium. GTDB lineage: Bacteria > Bacteroidota > Rhodothermia > Balneolales > Balneolaceae > SW132. Next base: position 21,305 of record JAAAOB010000010.1, on the reverse strand, counting down.
GGCGATCCCCAAAAAGGATAATTTTCAGACGGGGAGAGAATCGCCAGTAATCTCCGTCGGAAAAATAGTGAGATCGCCCTCCAAGCTGCGTTTCGAGCCACTCTGCCGGCTCATAATCGGTCTGCAGGAATAGATCGGCCTGGATTGCATCCGAACGGGTAAAGAAAAGGGGCCTGTCGAACGACTCCTCGGCATATTCATTCTTGTGATAAATAAAATTAAAACCGGCTGTCAGCGGGGCTGTGGAGTTGTAGATGTCAAACGTCTGCTGCAGCTCCCCCCGGGTCATAGAACTTCGATTGGTAAAGCCGCTTACAAAAGCACTGACGGAAAGATTGCCCGACATCTGCTGCACACGAATAAAGGTAAAATCGTCTTTCCTGAACTGGGTTTCATACGAACTTATCCCGGCTGTTGTTTTGCTGTAGACTCTGTCACCTAAAAATCGCTGGTGCGTAGCAGAGAACGAGCCGTTTGTCCAGTCGTTAGAGGTTGTAACCTCTCGTGAATCAAGGCCGCTTTCACTCTGGAGGCTGCGTACGGTACGCCTGGCCTGCTGTTCGGCGGAATCCCCACCAAGGTAGCCGGACAAAATGGTTCGGCTGCCGTTCGTGGATTCGAAATAGAGTTTACCATGCAGGTCGTAAAACCACATATCAGCACTTCCGGGTGTTACCAGGCTGGAGCTGAGGGATGGGCGGTTGTCGGGGGCAGATGTGGGCCGGTTGATATCCATTCCCCACTGAATAATTTCGTCGTTATTAAACCAGTTGAGCTGGTTCAGATACGAGCTCCTGGCCGATAGCAGCCAGCTGCTTTTTCCTTTTTTGAGCGGGCCGCCTGCCGTTGCTCTGCCGCCCGTGCTGCTGATGCCGGCTGCTCCCTCCACGTTGTTCAGAGATCCGTTTTTGGTGATAAGTGAGAGTTTGCCGCCCGCCGGAATGTCGATATCGGCCGGTGCAATATCGTAGAAAAATCCGCTGTTGAGAATGGCATCACCATTAAAACTGTCCAGCAGGCCAAACAGATGACTCTGGTTGAAAATGACCATATCATCGAGCTTCACGACAAAACCGTCGGGCGTACTTCCGCGCACGTTCATTCCGTCGTTTACAGCGGACGTGAGTCCAACGGATGGGAGAACCTGCAGAGCGCGAACGGCGTTATTTTCTCCCATAGGACTGAACCGGTCGGATCGAACCAGACCAGTCAGTGTCGAATCCTGCGGGGCCGAGCGTCGCCTATCGGTCACCAGTATCTCCTCTCCTTCTACGGATTGCGGAGTGAGGCGTATCGTAAGATCTTCGATGGAGGACTGGAGATCGGGTTTGATATCTACATAAGCATTGGAATAGCCGATATAGCTTGCACCGATCCGGATGCCCGGCCGGACGGCTTCAATCCGTAAACGAAACTGTCCGGAGCTTCCGGTGGCTCGCCCGCGGGTTTCGTCTCCATCCTGCCAGGTTACAACAGCATACGGCAGCCGCTCCCCGGTTCGGGCGTCCACAACCTGTCCGGAGATTGTGACCGGCTGATCTGCAGTGGCGCCCGGCCCGGAGTTTCTAAGGAGGATAATCTGGTTGCGATCGTCATCCAGCTGCATACGGAGCCCATTGCGAACAAGCGACTGCTCGAACTTCGACAGCAGGTTCTCCCTTGTTGCTTCAAAGCTGAGCTCCATATCCGCCAGCAATGCCTCGCGATACAGAAACCGGTAGGGTGTGGTGTCCCGGATATCATGGATCACCTCGATGGCCGGTGTTGACCGGTAGGCGTACTGGGCAGAAAGGACCGCCGGGGTGAGCAGTACGAGGATAGCGATAAGTGAGGCACACATAGATTTCATTCTTCTATTGATCCATTAGCTCGGTCAAGTATAAGCGTAGTACGGGATTTGGAGGTTCCGGATCAAGTCCGGAATGACCCAATCTCGGGGTCTTGCAAAGCCATCTAAGCATGTTATTTATCTTTTACGGAGTTCGATTTCATTTGAGGCGGGCAATAATAAATTGCCAATATCATTACTCCTGTCATTTCCTCTTAAATACATGTCAAAAATAGCTAATGAATTATCGATGTTATATTCTTGTATCTCTGTATTTTCACCTTTTATGTCCATGTGGTCGGTATTGTTACCTTTTACCAAAGCTTGAAATCGAGGTCCGTTGGTATTCATCGACTCAAAGGCTTGTAAACGCCAATCTTCTGCCATAAACGTTCCAGGACCATTGATATCCTTTTCCTCTTCTCCAATAATTACAAACACAGCCGTTTCATTAATCTGACTATATCCAAGGGGGTTTTGAGTTATACCAAATTGGTCAGGATTATAACCAGCGGGCGACATGCCGTACACTGCTTTTATTTGTGGGACGTGATAATTTCCGTGGGTCATTTCCGTTCCTGCTGCCATAAGTCCTTCCATACAGCCTCCTGAATGTCCTGCATAACCTTGCGTTGCTCCGTCAATACTTCCTTTAAAATCTCCATAGTCAAGATTTCCCTGAGCAACTTGCTGGCCGATAAATTGAATTTCTTCACCTCTGAATTGAGCAATTTGTTCAATATCACTCCCTGCAAATCTATGGTCAACCTGAACAACAACGTATCCTTCCTGTACATAGGCTTCCACGTATTCTGATAGAGCTCCTCTATCATCACCTATTCCATTTCCACCCCTTGATACGTGAATTACATAGGTTTCATCTGTTAGCTCTTCAGGATAATAAACGCGGTAATCTAAATCACCAAATGGTGCTTCAATGCTTGAATCATGTGATTTGATCGTAACATTTCCGTCAGGACTTGGTCCGACTATATCATCATCTTTGCTACAGGAACTAAATGTTAGGCTGAATATCAAAAGTACAATTCCAAAATATTTCATAGTAAGCTTCTTATTCGCAGAATGATTTAATTGCTTGCAACGAACCGGTAGGTGCCGGCATCCTGTTCCACGAACTCCCCGCCAAGAACCAGCCCGAGGTCTCGGAGGCTTTCGTTGCGATCATCCAGGGAAATGGTCCCGCCAAGTTGTTCGCGGGTGATGGCGTCAGGGGCATTAATTTCGATACCGAAATGGTGTTCCAGTTCATTGAAAATGGAGCCGGCAGGCCGATCGCGGAACACAAGTTCATTCCGCTTCCATGAAGTGATCAGATCGGCATTGACATCCTCAGGTTCTGAAATGACAGATCCGGTAATTGTTGAGCTCTCGCCCGGTGAAAGAGTAACGAAATCTGAACCGTCGGAAAGCTCAAAGCGCACACTGCCGGATTCAAGAAACAGCTCGGTTTGGCCGGACCAGCTTCGAATGTTGAACGAGGTGCCCAATACATGTACCACGCCGTCACCCGCTTCAACGCTGAAGGTTCGTTCCGGGTTGGCGGTAACCTCAAAAAATATTTCTCCGTCCATCCTGTAGAGGTGCTCATTGTCATCGACCGATACCTGGTAGAGGGATGAATTGGGCCTCAGGGTGACGTTGCTTCCGTCATCAAGCGTTACTTCCCGCAGCGAATCGCCGCTTTCAGCCAGAAGCCGGGGCTGGCCCATTTGGGTGTAGACAAACAGGGAGAGCAGGGTGGCCAGGAGAATTGAGGCAGCAATGGCAAGCGCTCGCTTTACAGGTGTAGAAAATAGCGGAGTTACTGTAGCACCGGGAGATGTTTGCCGCGATATTTGCTGCCAAACACGGTCTTTGCCGGGTGCGGCTTCACTGGTTTCACTGACTATCGTATGGTCAAGCTCCTGCTTTAGGAAACGGATCTCCGGATCCGGGAAATCGGATAAAGATTTGCCATCGCTGAGCCACCGGCCGATACGATCGGCCATCTCCCGGTCTTTTTTTGGTATGTTATTTCCGTTTTCCATAAGTAATCAGAACGTGCATTTGGTAACGATTGGCGTTGAGTATGGTGTCTCAACTGAAAGCGGCTGGTGGATCTGTTGAAGACAGACTGTGTGGTATCAACGAATCCACCCGACCGCTCAAAACATTGCGTCATTGTGGAATTTAATCATCGAACTCGAACTCCACTTCAAGTACCACCAAACGGTCATCACCGGTGACGGTATATTCTCCTTCGGCTTCTACCTTTAATCCGCGGTTCACTGCATCGCGCAGATCCTGCATCGAGGAAATGTCGCCGTCTGAATCAAATTCTGTTGATTCGGTTACATAAAGGGTGAGGCCGTTTCGAAGTGAAAATCGATCCAGAGAAGCGTCCACTGACTCCACAACTCCTTCGAATTCCCGGCCGTCATCACTATCACCATCATCGCTGCTCTCAACCTCGAATTCAACCTCGGTAGCTGCGGCGGTGGAATTGTCGTCATCACGCCGGATCAGGCTGCCTTCGGCTTTAACCCGCACCCCATTCTGCAGGCTGCGCTGGATATCCTGGAACGATGATAGTCCGTCCTCAAATTCAACCTCCGTCTGGCCGGTAATGAAGATGGTCTGTCCGCTAAAGAGTGTAAACGATTGATTGTCGCGATTCAGAGAACGGACAAATCCTTCAAATTCATCATCTTCAAAAACCGATCCGTCATCGAGTTTGATTCTAAAAATATCCAGTACGTTTCGAAAACGGAGGAGTGCGGTGCCGTCGCCATTTAATTCTATGGTGCCGTTTACGGTTTTTGTACTTTCATCCCCGTTTATGGCACGGCTGATCGTCATTTCATAGGCCACAGAGCCCGTAACCCCCCTTTGGAGCGAATTGGTCTGCTCCATGAGCTGCTTGTCGATCTGAACGTTCAAAAAATCAACAGAGATCTCGTATTCGCGGGTGATGGAATCCCCGTTCTGGCGGGTAGCTTCAAACTGGCCGCTGCCCTGGTGAAGGCCGTCGATTTGAATGGTGCCGGAAGTGGCGGAAAGTCCGTCCGTTACAAAGAGGTCAGACCGCTGGTAGGCAGATGTTCGTCGCGGGGTCGTTATGGAGCCGGCACGTTCCGCACTGTAATCCACGGTTTCAATTCGTTCATTCTCCATCCGGGGGGATGCAATGAAGCTGCCGTTGATATCGTAAAAAATATACTCAAGTTCGGCGGAGGACTCCTTGGTAATCAACGGCCGGTCCAGGATCCGGTTGAAGGATACGGAGTGAATGCCTGTTTCAGGATCATAGGAGTAGCTGAAATTTCGTTCATTTTGATTTGAGCCACTGCTGTCCTGGGTCATGCTGCTGAGAAGGTAGCTGTCTCCGCCGGTCGTGAGTGCCTGTTCTTGAAACCCGCTCTCGGATGGAATGACAAATGCATCATTCAGGCTGGAGAAAATCCCTTCATTCTGGTCCGAAAGTGATTCACCGATGATCTCAGTCGCTATTTCGAGCTCTTCATCCGTCAATTCGGAGCTTTCACCTTCAAAGCCGTCAATACTGCATCCAGCAAAAAGGATCGTGATAGAAAGAAGGAGTATGTAGTTTAAGTAGATGTTTTTTGTTTTAGTATTCATAATCTCAGATGGTTTATTATGGGTGTTGGTACCAGTAGTACAGTTGAAGCGGGTATCTACCCCTAATCATCCGGGCTGATTTTTTTCTGTCCTGAATAATTGAACCGCTTTCCGGACATCTCTGAGTGCCAGGGCCATATGATTTTCAACAGTTTTGATACTTACATCCAAAATAGTTGCAGTCTCTTTGTACGTTCTTTCCTTGATAAAACAGCTGGTAAAAACGGCTTTTCGTTTTTCAGGCATCTCTTCAACCGCCTGCTCAAGCCTGTTATTCAGTTCACTAAATTCAAGCTCTTCCTCTGGTGAATGAAACCGGCTTGGTTCATTTTCCGGAATCTCGTCGTTAAATTTACTGTTCTTCTTCACGTGGTTAATCATACGAGTGTAGGCGATTCGGAACAGGTACGATTGCAGGGATTGATCGGGGTTTATCTTTTCCCGGTTCTCCCAGATATAGATAAAGGCCTTTTGTATCAGATCTTCAGCATCTTCCTGCCGGATGTTTTTACTCGTAAGATACCGGCAGAGACCGTCGTAGTGCTGGTCATAGAACGATTTGAACGCCTGATGATCTCCTTCTTTAATACGAACATAGAGTGCCTTCCGGGCTTTGTCAGGCATCGCCGCCAAAAGAATAAAAAGTATGTAAGCAATCGGGCTCAAAAAAGGTATACTAATTTACAGGTTGCAATGTGGAAGAAGATGAGTAACTAAATGTTGTATGAAGTTCATTATATTGGGAACATAACATATGAAATAGTTATCGGTAACCAACAGCCAAAATGAAGCCTTTTGCTCAAGCTTTCATGGAAATAGAATATATGAATAAACGACTTCTTATTGTTTCTGCAGCTTTTTTTCTATTGACGGCCAGCTGTGCCTCTCTGCGCGATGCAGCCAACGTAAAAGAGCCGGAGGTCACCTACTCCGATGTGTCCATTCAAGAACTTTCATTTGATGGCGTAACGCTGCTGTTCGATTTTGATGTAACGAACCCCAACCGGGTGGGCGTATCGGCTGAAGGCTATAATTACGAGTTTTTTATAAACGGGACCTCGTTTCTGAATGGACAGCAGTCGGAATACATAGAGATTGACGGTGAGTCCACCGCGCGGGTGCAGGTTCCGGTTTCTCTCACCTATTCAAATGTATACGATTCGTTTCGGTCTGTGCTTTCCAATGATACCATTTCCTATAAAATTGCCACCGATGTCTCTTTCAGGCTGCCGGTACTCGGAACCCGGCGTGTTCCGGTGGAAGCAGAAGGGGAGCTGCCTGTGCCCCGGGTGCCAAACATTGAGTTTGGCGGGTTTAATATGAAGCGGATGTCATTTTCCGGCGCCGAAGCGGAAGTCTCTTTTCGCGTCTCCAATCCCAATTCATTTGCAATTTTGCTCTCAAGTGCAGACTATGCGCTGCAGGTGAATGGAAAGAACTGGCTGGATACAACACTTGGCGAATCTATCCGGGTGGCAGGTTCTGATAGTCAACTCATTACCATTCCGGTAAAACTCAGTGCCTCGCAAATGGGGTCCGCCTTGATTGAAATGATGGGTGGAAAAACGGAGTTTAATTACAGACTGACTGGGGATGCGCAAGTGGCTGCAGATATTCGGGGATTTAACGCCCCGCAATCCATTCCGTTCGATCTGCAGGGAATTTTGAATATTGACGACGTTAGATGAATCATAACCCACAACTTTACAACATATAGCTATGAAAAGTTTATCATCATTACTACTCGCGTTTTTGGTACTCACCGGCTGCAGCGCCGAAGGGCCAAGCGCTCAGGATCAACAGACAGAATCCCAGGTTCAGGAGGGTCTCTACTTCCCTGAACCCGGAGAACCTGAACAAGTGATCGAGACCGAACGGCATACAATTGCCGTTGAAGATGTCGTGGAAGGCTTGGAGGTGCCATGGGCCCTTGCTTTTCTGCCTGACGGGAACGTATTGATTACCGAGAGAAGCGGAAGAGTCCGTATTGTGGAAGATGGCCAGCTTCGTCAGGAGCCGCTGGGCGGTGCACCGGAGGTTGTTGCAGAAGGTCAGGGCGGTATGCTGGATCTTGCCCTCCACCCCGACTATGAAGAGAACGGCTGGATCTACCTTAGTTTTTCGAAACCAGGGCCCGGCGGAACGATTACATCACTGGAGCGCATGCGGCTTGATGGCTATGAGCTTGTGGATCGGGAAGAGATCTATACGGGAAACCAGTTTACAAACTCACGGCACCATTTCGGCGGCCGCATTGCGTTTGATGGCGATGGATACCTCTATTTTACGATCGGTGATCGCGGTTCGATGGATACCGCGCAGGATACAACGCTTTCCAACGGCAGCGTCTACCGTTTTCACGACGACGGCAGCATCCCGGAAGATAATCCGTTCGTTGGCCGCGAAGGCCTTGATGAGATCTACTCGTACGGCCACAGAAATATACAGGGCATGGCCGTTCATCCCGAAACAGGAGAGATCTGGACGAACGAACACGGTGCCCAGGGCGGTGATGAAATTAATAACCCGCAAATAGGGCGCAACTACGGCTGGCCGGAGATTACGCACGGCGTGAACTACGATGACTCGATCATCAGTGAGGATACCGCGAAAGCAGGGATGGAGCAGCCCGTCCTGCACTGGACACCATCTATAGCGCCCTCGGGAATGGCCTTTGTAACCGGCGACCGCTATCCCAACTGGACCGGAAATATTATGAATGGTGCACTTGCCGGCCAGTTAATCTCCAGGGTAGTGATTGATGGTGGTGAGTATGTGCATGAGGAGCGAATTTTGAACGATATTGGCCGGATCCGCGAGATTGAAATGGGCCCGGATGGATACATTTACTTTGCAAATGAGTCTGAAGGGAAAATAAGCAGAATTGTGCCGGTTGAGTAATTGGCAGGGGAGTTTGGCCGTGGTTAAAACCGGCTCCTTTTCATTAATTATAAATTTGGTTGCGAGGCCTGTACTTAAATGCAGGCCTTTTTATTGGCGGACACTTTCAAGAAATGATCTCAGGGACTCTGATCGTACCAATCCGGGCAGATAAATGTGCCGTCATTGTCACTCTTTTGTGACGAATAATTTGACCTAAATTCCTGATTTTATAAAAAAAGAAAGTAATAGAGGATATTCTGTATGCATGCATTTAAAACGACGATCGTTGGTTTGGTTTTTCTCATGATGGCTTCACCGGCGGGGGTTGATGCCGCGTGGTCGCAGGCTTTTGACGAGGAGAGCATCTCTACGCAGCGGGTTCTTGTACAAAAGGTAAATCAGACGGTGGTACAGGTTATTGTTGATGAGTTTGGCCGCCCCAGCAGATTTCAGAAATCGGGAAGTGTGGTTTTAAACCGAAACGTATCGAACGGGTCTGGCGTATTTGTCAGTTCTGACGGCTATATCATTACAAATCAACATGTCATTGATGAGGCGGAGACGGTGCAGGTGCTGCTTCCGCAACCACGAGCCGACGATTTGAGCAACGAATCCATATTGAGCCAGAGCGGGCAAATACTGGTAGCTGAGGTTGTTGGATCCGACCGCGAGACCGATATTGCCGTTCTGAAAGTAGATGTAGATGCCCATCCTCACCTGAGTTTTGGTGATTCAGAATCACTGCATGCGGGAGATTTTGTCTTTGCATTTGGCAGCCCGCTCGGCCTGGAAAAATCGGTAAGTATGGGCATCGTTAGCGCTAAAGCGCGTCAGTTCAGGCAGGATGACCCGATGATTTACATTCAGACCGATGCCACGATAAACCCCGGCAATAGCGGGGGTCCGCTTGTAAACATGTCGGGAGAAATTGTTGGCATCAATACGCTCAACCTATCGCAGTCCGGCGGGAGTGAAGGCCTCGGGTTTGCGGCTCCCAGCAATATTGTCGAGACGGTTTACTCGCAGATTCGTGAGAATGGGTATGTAAGGCGTGGTGTGATAGGAATCAGGCCCCAAACGATCACTCCCCGACTGGCTGAGGCTCTGGGCGTTGGTTTGAATCGCCGTGTAATACTGGGCGATGTGCTTCCGGGAAGTCCTGCAGACCTCGCCGGCCTCTCGGAAGGAGATATTGTGATTAAGCTGGACGACAAAATTATTGAGAATGCCCGTCAGCTGGATGTAAATATTTACGGAAAAGAGATCGGGTCTACGATAGAGATTGATGCTGTACGGGATGGGGAAATCAGAACATTTACCGTTCAGGTCGAGGAGAGGCAGGATCCGGAGAACAAGTTCCGTGATCTTGTTGATATGGAGGAAAATTTTATTGCAAAAATAGGCGTGCTGGCCATCGGGTTAACAACAGAAATACGCGAGATGCTTCCACCTCTACGAAAGCGAGGCGGCATTCTTGTGGCCGCGTCGAACGGGAAGTCAGCGGTTATGGGTGATGCACTCCGCCCGGGAGATATCATTTATAGCGTTAACGGCGATGATATGTTCTCGTATGATGAGTTCTATTCGGCATTCGATCAGTTCGGAACCGGTGATTATATCGTGATGCATATTCAGAGAGGATCTGAACTGATGTATGTATCACACAGGCTGCTGGATTAAGAGTGGCCGTCCGCTTCACGGACTTCTTAATTCATTGTGTCCACTATTGAACCTGACGTTGAAAGGCGGGGCTACAAAGCGGACGTCCCGTGCGGGACGGACGGTTGTGGTGGGTTGATTCCTGCAGGTTTTTCGGACTGTAATCGGTTTACATCAGTTGCAATTGATTACTGAGATCCCCCTCAATCCCCCTTTTTTAAAAAATGGGGACTTTTTGGGCTCATTGTTGATGAATCAAGCCGAAATTCATAACGCGAGTCTCGCAGAGACGGCCTCTTGGTGATGCCGGTTTCATCCAGAAAGAAATCCGCGGATCGGATGGCCCTTCGATGCCGGTGGTTATTCCAGCTCTTTAATAGAGGCGGCCAGCTCCTGCAGAGAATCTTTTGCATCTCCAAAAAACATCTGATTTTTTTCGCTGTAAAAGAGTTCATTATCAATTCCGGCGTACCCTGTACTCAGGCTTCGCTTAAATATGATGGTTCGTTTTGCATCTTCAACATCCAGAATGGGCATGCCGTAGATCGGGCTTCCGGGGGCTGTTTTTGCAGCGGGATTGACCACATCGTTGGCTCCGATAATCAACACCACGTCGGTAGATTTGAATTCGGGGTTAATCTCATCCATATCATACAGCTGATCATAGGGTACATCGGCTTCAGCCAGCAATACATTCATATGGCCCGGCATGCGTCCGGCCACAGGGTGGATACCGTATTTAACCGTAACGCCTTTCTTCTCCAGGAGGCCGGCCACCTCTTTAATTACATGCTGCGCCTGCGCTACGGCAAGTCCATATCCCGGCACGACAATCACTTTATTGGCATACGAGCACTGGATCGCGACGTCATCGGCAAACGTTTTCTGAACAGATTTATCCCCGTCACCACTGTCTCCCGGACCGCCGCCATCATCGCCTCCAAAAGCGCCGAAGAGTACATTCAGCAGCGTTCGGTTCATTGCTTTGCACATTACATTGGTGAGAATAAGCCCGGCGGCGCCTACCAGCGCCCCACTAATAATCAAGAGGTTATTGCCGAGAACAAACCCGGCCATGGAAGCCGCAATTCCGGAGTAAGAGTTTAGCAGTGAGATGACAACCGGCATATCGGCACCGCCAATCGGCAGAACCGTAAGGATTCCTATCAGCAGGGCAAGAGCAAAGAGTATCCAGAATACCACCATGTACTCGGGATCGACTGTAAACCAGCCTACCAGGGCGAGTGCAACAGCCGTAAGTACAAGGTTGATGATGTTCTGACCCGGCAGGGCGATCCGCCCTCCGCCGATAAACCCTTTTAACTTGCCAAAGGCCACAAAACTTCCCGTAAATGTGATAGATCCAATGAGGATGCTAAGCCCGGTTGTCACCAACCCGTCTACAGGAATCAGTGCTGGATCAACACGGGCAAATTCGCCCCAGGCAACCAGAGCGGATGCGCCGCCGCCAAAGCCGTTAAAGATGGCAACCATTTCGGGCATGGCGGTCATCTGCACTTTTTTTGCGGCAAAGGTGCCGATAAACGTCCCGAGGACTACACCTGCAATGATAAATCCAAAACTGACGATCTCCTGGTTAAAGAGCGTCACGACGATGCCAATGAGCATTCCTATGGATGCAAGCTGGTTACCGGAACGTGCCGTGGCAGGAGATCCCAGCCGCTTGATACCAACGATAAAGAACCCTGTAGCTATGAGATAGATAAGCTGAATAATGTTGGGCAGGGCACCCTGGATCGCTTCTGGAAGAAAATGACTCATCAGCTATCCTCCTTTTTTTTGAACATCTCAAGCATGCGGTCTGTCACCATAAATCCACCGACCACATTTATGGTGGCAAAAACAATGGCCGCAAACCCAATCCACTGTGCGTAAACCGACCCGGAGCCGCCGGCTATAATTATTGCGCCAATGAGCGTGATGCCGGAAATGGCGTTAGCGCCAGACATGAGCGGTGTGTGAAGTGTAGGCGGTACTTTTGTGATGAGCTCAAATCCAACAAACGAAGCGAGCACAAAAATAAAAAGGTTAAATATGAGATCTTCCATAAGTAGTCAATTGACTTTAGGTTATAGCCTGTAGACGTACATCACGTTCACCAGACCTTATCAACCTGCGAATAGTCAACAATGTTGAGTATTCCTGAAAATACAGGCTGAGGCGAGTCTGCGCTAAATGGGTATTTCGAACAAATAGAGTACAATTTAAAAGTGTGTTACATATGCAGTGATTCTGAATACTACATATTCTCTTTTACGAACGGAGAAATTAACTCTCCGCCGTGGGTAACAGTTGCATTCACTATGATTTCATCATCGAAATTGAAGTTTGGTTTTCCATCGTCCAGCAGCAGGTCCAGCAGTGAGAGCACATTTTTGGAGTAGAGCTTGCTGGCATGAAAAGCGAGCATTGAGGGAATATTGAGTGGGCCCATGATCGATACCCCGTTGTGATGTACGGTTTCACCGGCTTTGGTGAGCTCGCAGTTCCCCCCCTGTTCTGCCGCAATATCCACAACGACGGATCCGGCCTTCATATCATTCACCATCGGTTCAGAGACCAATTTTGGAGCCGGCCGGCCGGGTACAAGCGCGGTGGTAATAACAATATCTGATTTTTTTACGTGATCGTGTATCACCTGTTGCTGCCGTTCTTTCGCTTTTTCCGTTTGCTCTTTGGCGTAGCCGCTGTCGGATTCGGTATCCTCATCAGAGGGAACTTCAACAAATGTAGCGCCAAGGCTTTCCACCTGTTCTTTGACCGCCGGGCGGATGTCGAACGCTTCTACTACAGCGCCCAGCCGTTTGGCAGTGGCGATGGCCTGGAGTCCGGCAACACCGGCACCCAGAACCAGTACCTTGGCGGGCGGGATGGTACCTGCTGCTGTCATCATCATCGGCAGGTATTTGTCGAGTTGATTGGCACCGAGCAGAGCCGCCTTATAACCGGCGATATTACTCATGGACGAGAGAGCATCCATCGATTGCGCCCGGCTGATGCGGGGAATGGTATCCATCGCCACACCGGAGATGTTCCGCTCCTTTAGCTTGTCAACATAGTCGCTGTTTTGAAGCGGCCAGATAAACGACAGGAGTACACTTCCCTCCTTCATTTTTTGCAAATCTTCCACCGGAGGAGCCTGTACGGCAAGGAGAATATTACAGTGGGATAAAATTTCATCGCGCGAATCAGCCACCGTAGCGCCTGCATCTCTGAAACTCTGGTCGCTGTAGCTCGAAGCCACACCTGCACCGGATTCGATTGTGATCTCGTCCACCGAAGCCAATAATTTTTGAACACCTTCGGGCGTGATGGCCACACGAGCTTCATTTTTACCTGTTTCTTTGCAAACCCCAACCATTCAACTCCTCCAACTTAAATATTTGCCTAAACTTATGGATTTTTTTTCTGTTTGCAACTTTAACTTTGACATGAAAACGATTCCATGGGTGAAAAGTTCAAAAATGTTATTGAAAAACAATAGGACCGATAGAGAACATTGACTAAAAGAGCGCAATAAATTTCTTACCTTTCGGCAGAAAAACAAAAATAAAACAGATAAAACCATGAAAGATATTGAAGGAAAAACATTCGACGTGATAGTAATTGGCAGCGGCCCGGCAGGGTTTACGGCAGCTCTTTATGCGGCACGTGCTGATTTAAACCCGCTCGTGCTCGAAGGTCCTGAACCGGGCGGACAGCTGATGCAAACTACCGATGTAGAAAATTACCCGGGCTACCCCGAGGGCGTCATGGGGCCAAAAATGATGGATGATTTCAGAGAGCAGGCCAAGAGGTTTGGCGCAGATTGCCGCTACGGGTATGTCACAGATATAGAATTTGAAGAACGTCCATATAAACTTACCGTTGATGAAGAAGTCGTCGTACATGCCAAATCCATCATCATTGCAACGGGAGCATCGGCCAAGTGGCTCGGACTTGAGAGCGAGCAGAGACTTCGTGGAAAAGGGGTCAGCGCCTGTGCAACATGTGATGGAGCTTTCTTTCGAAATGAACATGTAGCAATTGTGGGCGGTGGAGATACAGCCATGGAAGAGGCGCTGTTTTTGACTAAATTTGCCAGCAAAGTTACCGTGATCCACAGACGAGAAGAGCTGCGAGCTTCAAAGGCAATGCAGAACCGGGCATTTGGCAACGATAAAATTGAATTTCTCTGGAATTCTGAGCTCGAAGAGGTCCTCGGAGATGAGGTGGTGAGCGGCATCAAGGTTAAAAATAACGAAACCGGCGAGACATCAACACTCGAGGATGTGACCGGTGTGTTTATTGCAATCGGTCACAAGCCGAATACAGATCTCTTTAAAGAGGTGTTAACAATGGATGATGTGGGCTATATTCAGACCAAAGGTCAGTCCACCGAAACCGATTTGCCCGGTATTTTTGCCAGCGGCGATGCGATGGACCCGATCTACCGACAGGCTGTAACCGCAGCGGGAACCGGCTGCAGGGCTGCGCTCGATGCTGAACGGTATCTTGCCGGCCAGGAAGAGAGTGCGGAGGCTGTGGCACAATCTCACTGGAAGTGATCCGGCACGATTCCCGAATATGAGCAGATCCGAAGATTAAGAGGCCGCAAGAAGCGTTGCGGCCCTTTTATCTTTCGGGGAACATTGCCACAGTCGTCTATTTTTTGCCGTTCTCTTCACCCTCTTCATCATCCTCACCCTCCTCATCTTCTATTTCAATAATTTCACCGTCCACCTCGTACTCGTCCTCTTGATCTGTTTTGGAGTCATCTCTTTCTTTTTCAACCAGTACCTGCACATCGTTCGCAAACATGACGAACATGGTGAGTGCAGAAATAAAAGGAGCCATTACGGTAAATATAGCAACTCCGGCCACTCCAACGGTAAGCTGAGTCTGGAAAAGTGTTCTTCCTTCATTGTTTTTGATGATCAGGCTCCGGGCATTTCCTTCCCGAATCAATCGTCGCACCTCGCGAATAATTTCATCAACTGTTCCGGTTATTTCTTTATAGCATGTGTTGTTTGTTGATTCCATGATCGGTTCGCTAAATTTTTTTAAAAAAAAAGTGTAAGGGACTTCCCTTTTCTTGTTCATACTACGAAAGAGGGTAAATAAAGATTCACTGATATGTTATCCAAAGTATACTGTGCATCCACTATCGGAGTTGACGCCCGGTTGATTGAGGTCGAGGTAAATATGAGCGGGGGTGTTCCGAAGTACTACCTGGTAGGCCTGCCGGATCGGGCCGTTAGCGAATCAAAAGATCGCATTGATGCGGCATTAAAAAATGCGGGGGCTCACTTTCCAAGAGGACGAATTACGGTAAACCTGGCACCGGCCGATCTTCCGAAAGAGGGAAGTGCCTTCGACCTGCCCATTGCGCTGAGTCTTTTGGCAGTATCGGATCAAATCAACATTGAGAAAATGTCGCGCTGCCTTGTGCTTGGAGAGCTTGCCCTGGATGGAAAGCTGCGGCCGGTGAAAGGAGTGCTTCCCATTGCCGTTGAAGCCCGGAATCACGGGATTGAGTACCTGGTGGTGCCCCAGGCAAATGGTGCGGAAGCAGGTGTTGTGGACGGGCTCAAGGTCATGGCATTTGATGATTTGGAGCAGGTTATGCGCTGGTTTGACGACACTGACACGCACGATCCTGTCCAAATCGACCCGGAATCGTTGTTTCATCAAAACGGTCAGCATGAAATCCTGGACTTTGTGGATGTTCGCGGCCAGGAAAATGTAAAACGGGCTCTCGAAGTTGCCGCTGCAGGCGGCCATAACGTCATCATGGTGGGACCTCCCGGCTCCGGAAAAACGATGATGGCACGGCGTCTGCCCACAATTTTGCCGCCACTGACGCTGGATGAGGCTCTCGAAACAACAAAAATTCATTCTGTAGCCGGCCTGCTCACATCGGGCAAAGCGCTTGTCACACACCGCCCGTTTCGCAGCCCGCACCATACCGTTTCCGATGTAGCTCTTGTCGGGGGCGGCAGTATTCCGATGCCGGGAGAAATATCAATGGCACACAACGGCGTTCTTTTTCTGGATGAGCTGCCTGAATTTAAACGAAGCGCACTTGAGGTGATGCGGCAGCCGCTTGAGGATGGAATGGTTAGTATTTCCCGGGCGCGAATGAGCGTTAGTTATCCCAGCCGGATCATGCTGGTTGCCTCCATGAATCCCTCACCCACTGGCGACTGGCACGACCCCGATGATCCCGAGGGCGCAACAAATATCCAGATGCAGCGCTACCTGGGGAAGATCAGCGGGCCACTCCTCGACCGGATCGATCTGCATATTGATGTTGATAAGGTGAGCTATGAGGAGCTTTCTGCCAAAGCGAAAGGAGAGAGTTCGGCAGAGATACGGGAGCGGGTGATCGGGGCCAGAGAGATACAGGGACACCGGTTTATGGGTATAGAGGGCGTCTACTGCAATGCACAAATGAATACGAAACTGGCCCGTAAAATTTGCCCGCTGGATGACAGCAGCCAAAACCTGCTCAAACGGGCGATGAACTCCCTCGGACTTTCCGCCAGGGCGTACGATCGTATTCTAAAAGTATCCCGGACCATTGCCGACCTTGACCGATCTGAAACCATTCGTCCAAATCATATTTCGGAGGCGATACAGTACAGGAGCCTCGACCGGGACGGCTGGCTGGGGTAAACGACAAAAAGTGCCACGAGCTACGCACCCGGCTTTTTTTCTTAAACGGAAATGGATTTGCTAATTTTTTTACTGAACAAGTATTTTAAAACAAAAACAGTGCGTACGAAAGATGCGCCAGATCGAAAAATAACGGAGTCACTATGTTTTTTGGTACATTTGAGTTGATCATTATTGCAATGATACTATTCTTTATAGTCTTGATGGTACTATTTGCGAGAAGCATCTACAAAAAAATAGATTCGTAGGGATGCAATCGGCCAGCAGATCAAGAGAGCTGACAGATCGCATGGCCCAATTCGAAGGTTAAACTCCCTGGCTTACGTTTTTCACCCATCCCACCGATAAAAAGAGAACCCGCCCCGGAAGCGCTTTTCATGTTGCAGCGTATGTCGTGGTGCGGGGAACAAACCCATAACGTAAGAGTTAGAGTGACCATGGAGAATGATAGCTCATATCGAAGAACCAACTGGGATTGGGTGTTTACACTGCCTTTTATCCTGATGCTGATTTACCTGCTGATATAAAATTAACTGTTTCAGAATTAGCAGTTTTGATCCATCCTGACCGTGATCTATAAACCTATAATCTGTCCAATACCCAATTTGGGGTAAGTTTCAGCAGCCAGGCCACAAATCTCCAGCGCCGGGTTACGTATGAATACGATTTTTTGTTTTCGATATCTTTCAGCATCTGTTTCACAGCTTTGTCGGTCTCTCCCACCCAAAACATTCCCTTTTTCCCCTCCGTCATTTCGCTTTTCACAAATCCGGGCTTTACGTCCGTAATCGTAATCTCTTCATTGATTTTGTTGCAACGCTGCCTGTACGCCTGCATATAGGTGGAAATAAACGCCTTCGAGGAGCTGTATGGAGCTGCACGGGAGGCCCCGAACAGGGAGGCGATAGAGGAGATACCCACGATCTGGCCATGACCCTGATTTCGAAAGTATTGAAATGCTTCTCCGAATAACTGTACAAATCCGCTTACATTAACATCAATTATTTTTTGCTCCATGGCCGTGATGGATGAGGACGGGTAGTTGGAAATCCCCGCGTTCAGAACAATAATATCCATGCCGCCAAGCTCATCTATAAGCTTATGGAGCTGGCGTTTCGCTTCTTCAAATCGGGTGACATCCATCCCTGTGTAGGCGAAGTAATTTCCAAGTTCTTTTTTAAGAGCCTCGAGCCGCTCCACTCTCCGTCCCGTACCTCCCACGTGATACTCCTTGTCCACACACTGGCGGGCCAGTTCTTCACCGATTCCTGATGTGGCGCCAATGATGACAATTTTTTTTGACATAGTGCTGAATTAAAGAAATTAGCTACTGCCTGTGGCAATGTGTTGTTGATCTGTTTCCGAATTGTATTGAACCCATCCCGACGAATTCTCCCCGTTCTTGAATAGTGAGGGATGAAAAATGTGTGCGAGGATCTCCGCCGATTCTTTGAGTCGCGGACCCGGCCGGTTAAAATAGTGATTGCCATCCAAAATATAGACTCTTCTTTGCTGAACGGCCTTCAGCTCTTCCCACCCGGTTTTTTGTTCAAGGTGCTGCATTTCACCGAGTGTTTTTTCAATGGAGTACCCACATGGAACAAGGAGTAAAATATCGGGATCGTTTTCGCGGATCGTCTCCCAGCCGATCCATTCGGAATGCTCTCCCGCCGTTGATAATTGGTTTGTTCCGCCGGCAATTTCAACCAGTTCCGGCATCCAGTTTCCCCCCGTCATCAGCGGATCCATCCACTCGAGCGCCACAACATCTGGTTTATCTGATTGAGCGGTTCTGATCTTTATCTCATCAAACCTGTTTTGAATTTCCTCAACAAGCTGATCTCCTTTTTCGGGAACGCCAAGAGCGGAGGCGATTTGTTTAAACGAGGCAAAGACCGATCTCAAATCGTTTGGTGAAACGGAGATAATCCGGATGTTTTCACCCAGCGCACTCCGGACAGATTCCGACAGATCCGATTCCGAAACCGCACATACCTCGCAGTGATCCTGCGTCAAAATAATGTTTGGATTCAGCTCCATCAGCCTTTCATCGTTCACTTCGTAGACCGACAGAGCGTTCCGGAGCAGGTAGCTTACCTTTTCATGGATCCCCGAACTGTTGTCCCCAGGCTCAACTGAATACTTTGGAGCTGTAATTGCAGGACGTTTCTGCACGCTGTCGGGAAAATCGCATTCGTGCGAACGAGCTATGAGCTGCTTTTCCAGCCCAAGACGACATACCAATTCAGAGAGCCCCGGCAACAGCGAGGCTATAGAGAGATGACCACCGTCAGGTTTTTCGTTGGATGTGTCCGTAAGTGTCAGGCTTGAGCGAATGATAATTCAGGCATCTTGTATTTCAAATACTCATAGCCCCCAAACATCACACCGCAGTACACCAGGTTTCCGGCAAGCGTGTAGTGAAAAAACGGTATTGCTGCCGTGTAGCAGAGGGCCAGGCCTTCAATAGTAAGCGGATACATGGGGCTGGTCAGCCACACTCCAAAATTGCTGATGATAAAGAAAATCACTGATCCGCCAATGGCACCGCCCACTACGCGGGGCAGCGTAATTTTATCGAACAGGTAGATCCCGAGAACGACAATCAGTGCAAAGGCCCCGTAAATGTAGAGAAATCCCGACGTAAACAGGGTAAATCCATCATAGAACGCAGCATAGACAAGATTATTAAGGAACAGGTCGCTCAACCAAAGAGCGAGTATCGGGACGATAAATGCCCATTTCTTTTTCGGAAAATATGCCGCGCCAAACAGTGCGATAGCACCAAGAGGCGTAAAATTTGTGGCGTGCGGCAGCAGGCGGGCCAGTGCTGCAAAAAGGATGAATCCAGTAACAATTAAAAAAGCGTTTTTCTTCATACAAGCGTTTCATTTAATTCAATTCACAAAATAACAGAAATTTGGCAAAAGTGTCAGATTCATATTTGAATAAAACAGGAATTCCGAAACCGGGATAAATCAGGCAGACACTTTTGGATTTATATTGTTTCGTGTGGGTAGAATAAAATCAATGATCCTCAACAATTCTTTCTCCTGACACTTTTTGGCGTCAACTCTGCTAAAGCAGGACTAAAAGAAGAACGTATCCAAAATCACGCCTGTGGCAGGGAAGTCGTGTTCACTCCAACCACACGCCAGCCTTGGAATTACTCGCTCGGACCTGCCATTCGAATCAGTCGGCTGACTGAGTAGAATTGGGTTTTGCGACACCACGTAACACCCCTCCCTCCGCCAGCTGGCGGAGTACTCCCCTCAAGGGGAGATTAGCAATGGTCCATATCGCTCATTGCGTGCAATCAACGATCGATCCGCTCATTTTTTGAACGCGAAGCGATAGGCTATTTACACCCAAACCTATACGCTCCACAGAACCTGACCGCCTCGCACCGTCGCTTTTAGATCCATAAAGTATCTCCATAAAATCGTTTTCAAGCCAAAAAGGTTTTCTGAAAATTTCTTTTTTATTTAATTGTAACGGCACTCGCTCGAAATTCCAAGGCTGGTTGAGTCGAATCCTATAAAGAATTGTGATTTCCTTACAAAAATGCCCAATTAAAAATAAGGCGTTTTCGCAGCCTTGATCTTTTCACCGAAGGTATCCCTCGCGGGAGGTTCGTTTTGCCCCGAAGGGATGCCCATGGCGTATCAAGACAAAATGAACAGGTCATTATGAATCTACCCACACAAATCAATACAGAGCCACGTTTTTTTGTCAGTAAATCAAATTGGACAACTTATCGTATTTTAAACTACTTTTGAGCTACAATTGATGCAGGCGGTTCGAACGGCCTGTTTGGAAAGAATTTCATTAACTAATTTTTTTATTACTCCATTTTATATGTCGAAAAAAACAGATCTATCTGTCCAAAGGCAGCGCATTGATGACATTGACGAAAAAATCCTGGATCTGTTAAAAGAACGAAACCAGGTATCGCGCGATGTCATTGATTATAAAATCGCCAATCAGTTGCCTGTCTTTGTGGCCGAGCGGGAAGAGGAAAAGACGGAACGCTTCCGCAATATGGCCGCGAAAAGAGATCTTGATCCCGACTGGGCCGAAGATTTTCTGCGGATGATCATGTCGGCCTCGAGAGCCACACAGTCTACCAACACCTTTCCGCGAGCAACGGAAAAGCCCAAGAAGATCTTGTTCGTTGGCGGTGAAGGAGGAATGGGATCTCTCTACCGAAACGTTGCCGCTCAAAGTGGTCACATCACCTACAGCATTGATAAAGGCAACTGGTACGAACTGGAAGAAATTGCACCCGATCTTGATCTTGCCATCGTCACCGTGCCGATCAATGCAACGGTCCAGGTGATTGAACGGCTCAGTAATAAGCTTAAACCGCACACCATCCTGGCAGATTTCACCAGTAATAAAACCGACCCTCTCTCTGCAATGCTCAAGGCCCACAGCGGACCGGTGGTGGGCCTGCACCCGATGCACGGTCCCGATGTTCCCAACCTGTCAAAACAGTTGATGGTTTTTTCTGACGGACGGGACCCCAATGCCGCAGAGTGGTTTAAAGAGCAATGCAAACTTTGGGGTATGCGGGTTGTAGAAGCCGATCCGGCCAATCACGATCACGTCATGAACC
>JAAAOB010000073.1 GCA_009909035.1 Bacteroidota bacterium | reverse complement strand
GACAAATGGCGGGTACGACAGGGAATCCGGCCTTCAGGTCATTGAATCGGGTAAAGCGGATATGGTCTCATTTGCCAAGCTTTTTCTTGCCAACCCGGATCTTCCGCGCCGGCTGGCAGAGGGAGCGCCACTAAATGAACCGGACCGTGATACATTTTACGCTCCGGGTAAAAATGGATATACCGACTACCCTTTTCTTGATGAAACTGACTCTGCATAGATCGCTTTAGCCGGGAACCTATTCGGTCAAAGAGATTCTGTTCGTCTTTAAATCTGAGGCAATTCTCAGCTTTTTCAACGATCTCCGACAGCCGATAAATAGCAGACGGGCCGTTCATTTCAACAACTGCTTTGACTGTTTTGACAGCTGTTTCCGGAAAAGAAAAAGGCCGCGTCCCTTCTGCGGAACGCGGCCTTTTATATTTTTTCTGCTTTCCGGACTTCCTTTCTATGAGGGATCCAGAATTTGTTCAATTCTCCTGTCGATATCATTCAGATGAACCCTTGTGGCGCGGTCATTTGTGCGGGACACGGCGCGGTTTACATTTTGCTGAAGGGTCACCAGCTGTTCGCGAACCATTGGCCGGATGTCCGACTGGCTGACATTCACCTGCGTCCACCCGATTCTCTGCCTGAATGCGGCGGGGATAGACGGAAGTTCGTTGGTCATCAGGTACTCCATTCGCTCCACAAATGCACGCTGCAGATTCCGGCGATAAACATTGATCTCCGAGCCGTCTGAAAGTTCCGACCAGACCGATGTCCGGACATCGTCCATAAACTCATAGGGCGAATAGACATCATCAGCCCTGTACTCATACTCAATCAGCCGCGCGATCCGCTGCGGATCCAGGATATTATTGAGTACGCTGGCCTGACGCCCGCGGAAGGAGTCAATAAAATCAGCCTGGTTAATCCGACTCAAGATTTCATCGTTATACACCCACGTTGGTGCAGTAAATGCATGCCTGTCCAGGAACTCCATGGCACGTCGCTGATCTCCAACCGGCACGGGGCTGTAAACAGCACCCTCCTGCTCAAATGTTTTATGAGTTTCATACACGCCGCCAATATTGGAAGCCACATGCCCCATATAGCGGCCCCATTGGGCAATCACATTGTTGTAGAGCTCGGCAAGGTGCGAGAAATCTTCCCCATCACGACTCACCCACTCCGTCAGGTTATCGGTAATGACCTGCAGGTTTGCCAGGCCATATTCACTTGCCCGCATGGCGTCATTCCCGAGATCCTCATTTTGCGACCTGGGGTCAATCTTGCTGCCGGTCTGCCGCCCGTAAAAATAGCGTGGGTCGTCGGCACGTTCGCGGACCCAGGCATTCAGTGTATCCCGCTGCTCCTCAATTGACATGTCACCGAACCAGGTGTAGCCCCATTTGACGGACCACTTGTCGTACTCACCAACCCGCGGGTGGAAATTCGTGACTCCGTCGCCCGGCTGCGCAATGTAGTTGAAGCGCGCGTAATCCATGATGGATGGAGCGGTACCGTGAGTGTCGGTGAATGAGGGTGATCGCAGCGAATCGACAGGCGTGGCGTAGCTGGAGCCGAAATTATGCGGCAGCCCGAGTGTGTGTCCCACTTCGTGGGCGCTTACAAAACGGATCAGCTC
Organism: Bacteroidota bacterium; assembly: GCA_009909035.1. GTDB lineage: Bacteria > Bacteroidota > Rhodothermia > Balneolales > Balneolaceae > SW132. The sequence goes on along the minus strand of JAAAOB010000073.1, from coordinate 3,538 downwards.
TCCCATCACGTCATCCTCCATATCAACTGCCCGCGCTTCCGGATTGGCAGCAGCGGTCTGAATAAAGTACCAGTTCCTCAGAAGATTGGCTACGTTATGAAACCAGCCAATACTGGATGTTATGATTTGACCTGACCGGGGATCATTAACATGAGGTCCGTACGCGTTCTGTGTTGGCGAGGCAAAATAGCGGATCATAGAGTACCGAACATCTTCGGGGCTAAAATCGGGATCCTCCTCTTTGGTTGGCTCCATTTTACCCATAATGGCATTTTTAAATCCTGCAGCTTCAAACGCAACCTGCCAGTCGTTCACACCTTTGATCAACCATTCACGGTATCGCTCCGGCGTGGCGCGATCAATATAAAACACAATCGGCTCCACCGGTTCCACCAGCTCTCCCCGCAGGTAGGCCTCTTTATCCTTTGGCACCAGGTTCCAGCGGGTGATGTTTCGAACCTGTTCGGCACGATGAACATCCAGCCCGTAATCGCGCTGGGTGGCGCTAAAGTAGCCCACTCTCTCATCATACTCCCGGGCCTGCACCGGCTCCTTGTCCATCAGGATCATACTGTGGTTGATTTCCAGCGAAATTGCACCTGTCGATGAATTCGAGGGCGGGTTACTGGCTTCGTACGTGAGCAGATGACGCGCTTCAATATTTTCGGGGAAGCTGCGTACATGCTCAATATAACTTCGGCTGCCATCCAGCCGTCTCACACGATACCGTTCCCTGCGGTTTTGCGTGAGTCCCAGGGCAGGAACGTCCGACTCAAAAAGGCTCGTCACATCGATGACCGTGCCGGTGGAATCTTCATTCAGCGATTTGATGCTGAACGACATAATGATGGGTTCAAAATTTGAGTTTCGAACCGCTTCGTAGATGGGGAGCGTATCGCTTGCGGTATTCTGGAACGATACCCGGCGAAGGAGGATATCGTCCTGTCGGCGTTCCCATCTCAGCACCTGGTTGCCAAGACGCTCACCACCGTATCCTATTCCATCGGCGGTTTTGGAAATTCTTGATACCATCAGCATCTCCCGGCCAAGTACGGAATCGGGGATACCGTAATAAAATGTACCGTCATCTTCATAAACGGTAAACAGGCCGTCGTCTTTTTCGAACGAATCTTTGATCACTTCGCTGAACGGCTTGATTTCATCTTCGGAACTGCTTCTTGAGGGTGGCGTTGGCCTGTCGGACCCGGATTTATCTGTCGAAGAGCCAAACAGACCGCATCCCGCAAGCAGAAACACAGAAAGCGCTGCAAGTAGTACTTTAACTATCGATTGGTTGATTAAAGGCATAGATATAGAGTTGTTTTGAATTAGCGAGTACAAACTCGCGTAATGTATACTATACATCAAGTAAAAAGAAGAGCATTATGTAAAATGAATTAAAGAATCGGTTTGCAGAGAGCAAAAACCTTCCTAAGCAACGATCCCGGCCGCCAAACGCATCGCTGTCTGGTCTGATGAATAAGAAAATCAAAAAGATGTTTAATGATGAACTTATACTGCTGTTTGTTATTTTGTAAGCCAGGACGCAACGCAAAATGAACCTATTGATCAACTCTGATTATGAAATCAAGTACAATTGAATTTGAGGGCGCACTGGGCGAAACACTGTCGGCAAAGCTGGATCAGGCCGACGGCACCGTAAAAGCCTGTGCGCTGTTTGCACACTGTTTTACATGTTCTAAAAATCTCAAAGCCGTTGGCCATATCACAAAAGCACTTGCGGCTCGCGGAATTTCCACCCTGCGATTTGATTTTACCGGCCTCGGAAAAAGTGAAGGAGATTTCTCGAATACCAACTTTTCATCCAATGTGGAAGATCTTGTAGCAGCCGCCAGGTTCATGGAAAACAGGAATCAGTCTCCGGCCATTCTTGTGGGTCACTCGCTTGGAGGGGCAGCCGTCATTCACGCCGCCCACAAGATCGATTCGGTAAAGGCAGTAGCCACTATTGGTGCACCGGCAGACCCGGTTCACGTAAAAGAAAATTTTGCCCTTAAACTTGATGAAATCGAAGAATCCGGTGAAGCGACCGTTACGCTGGCCGGCCGGAAGTTTAAGATCAAAAAACAGTTTCTTGACGATTTAGAAGCCGCCAGCATGCAGAATCGGGTCAGCAGCCTGAACCGTGCGCTGCTCATTATGCATTCTCCGGTCGACAAGACCGTAGGCATTGAAAATGCTGCAACACTTTACAAAAAAGCGAAACATTCAAAAAGCTACATTTCACTCTATGAAGCCGATCACCTGCTCACCGACCAGACCTACAGCCGGTATGCAGGAGGACTTATTGCTCAATGGAGTGATGTGTACGTCTGATTTGTTACATTACCAGATAATTTAAAACCAAATCAACTTTTATTACTTATGAATAAACTATCGATAGTCGTATCACTTGTGCTCTTTGCTGGAATTCTTACCGGGTGTACAGCTCAGCAGGAGACGGAGATGGAAGAGACTGTAACAGAAGAACCCTCTTTTGATGAACTTGTTGCCGTGATCCATCCAACCGAGGGGAACGAAGTTGAAGGCGTCGTTACGTTTAGCAGGACTGATGAAGGAATTCGCGTCGTAGCCGACGTGGAGGGCCTCGGCGGAATGGGCCGGCACGGATTTCACATTCACCAGTATGGGGATTGCACCGCACCCGATGGCACCTCCGCAGGCGGCCACTTCTCACCCCGCGAGATGCCGCACGGAGCACCTACGGCGGATGAGCGCCATGTGGGAGATCTTGGTAATCTCACCTCAAATGAAGATGGCGAAGCAGACCTCGATTTTGTTGACCCTGTCCTATCGTTCGATGGGGAGAACTCCATCCTTGGCCGCGGAGTTATTATCCATGCCGGAGAAGATGATTTTGAAAGTCAGCCCACAGGCGATGCGGGTTCACGACTTGGCTGCGGGGTTATTGGCGTTGCGCAAACAGAATAATGCCCGCGCTCTTTTTTAACTTAAGAGCCTGCCGTATCTTTGATATGCGTCAGGCTTTTTTATTACCCAACCCGTTTCGGAAACTATGAAATACCTCTTACCGATTTTCACTATCCTGCTCTGTCCGCTTCTACTGTTTTCTCAGGACCGTTCGCCCATTGATGGAAACTGGAACGGATTCATCGAAATGGATGGCACCGAAATGGATGTGACGCTGACCTTCAGCACAATGGATGGACAGACGGACGGAGCCATCAATATCCCGCAGCAGGCATCGTTCGATCTACCGGTTGAGGTGCCGCTGATAGCACAAGACAGCCTCGTTTTTTTGTACGAAACCGGCAACGGGCCTGCCACATTTCGTGCAACCATCGACGAAGACAGCCCGGTCCAAATCAGCGGGCTCTACCGCCTCAATGGTGACGATTATCCCTTCATGCTGATTAAGGAGGATCCCGATGCCCCGGCTGCGTTCGGCCCGCATACGGAAAAAGAGGAGATTATATCCACCGGCCGCCACCGTATCGCCGGCAGTATCGTTACCCCCGATTCGGCAGGAGATTCCACGCTTGTTATTTTAAACAGC
>JAAAOB010000160.1 GCA_009909035.1 Bacteroidota bacterium | reverse complement strand
GCACTCACACTTGGAAGTGCAAAAGACCAACAAGTTATTCATGAAGTATTCAGGAACTACCTGAAAGCTGCAGAAATTCTAAATATCGATAATGATTGGACCCAAAAAATCCGCGAACAGATTGAGCAGTTGAGATCCGGTGTTCAGATTGGCAGTGACGGAAGAATTTTGGAATGGGATCGTGAATATGAAGAGTATGAACCCGGTCACCGTCATATGTCTCACCTTTATGCATTTCATCCCGGTAATCAGATAACCTATCAAAATACACCCGAAATGGTGGAGGCCGCAAAACAAACCATGCAGTACCGAATGGAACATGGCGGCGGCCACACCGGCTGGAGCAGGGCTTGGCTGATCAATCTCCAGGCTCGGTTTTTAGATGGTAATCTCGCTCACAACAATATCATGCTGCTGCTTCAAAAGTCGATGGCACCAAATATGTTCGATCTTCATCCCCCTTTTCAGATTGATGGTAACTTTGGACTTACAGCCGGTATCTCTGAAATGTTATTGCAATCTCATGAAGAAGATTTGATCAGAATTCTACCGGCACTGCCCGATGCCTGGTTATCAGGCTCAGTATCAGGCCTGAAAGCCCGCGGTAACATCACCGTAGATATTGGCTGGAAAAATGGAAAGGCAACAGATGTGGTTCTTAGTACTCCCTTTAAACAAACTGTAGATGTAATTGTTAATAATAAGAAAATGCAGGCTCATCTGATCCCCGGTGAGACCCTGAAATTGTTAGATTAGGTTATTCCTAAATGAGATATATTATTGATCAAACAAAAAAGACCTTATTTTAGAATCAGTCTAGGAGTCTGTCGGGCTTAGAGGATGAATTTATACTACTGCTACATCGGTTTCTTTTTCGTATCGTGTTCTAAAAAAGGCGGGTATCTGCCAGATTTTCTGCCTCTAAATTATTATATTTCATGGACTTTTAAATCGAATCTGCAAGCTGTTATGTCTGCTATTTTTCGCTTAGTTGATCGAGATACCGCCTATCTGCTTCCCCCTTCCGTTGACGAGTGGCTCCCGGAGGATCACCTGGCCCGGTTTGTGGTCGAAATTGTCGACCAACTGGATATTTCTGATTTGGAAGGTTCCTACACCGGCAGTGGCTCGGAGGCCTACCACCCCCGCATGATGCTGGCCTTGCTGTTTTACAGCTACGCCACGGGGACGTTCTCCTCCCGAAAAATGGAAGCGGCCACCTACGAGTCGGTGCCTATGCGCTATGTGGCGGCCAACCAACATCCCGACCATGATACCATCTGCACCTTTCGCCGTCGATTTCTGGAGCCTTTAAGGGATCTGTTTGTTCAGATTCTTCTGATTGCCCATCAGATGGGATTGGTCGAGGTAGGCGATGTAGCCATCGACGGCAGCAAAGCCCGGGCCAATGCCTCCAAACATAAAGCGATGAGCTGGAAGCGGGCCTGCCAGCTGGAGGAGCAGCTAAGCGAGGAGGTGGCTGAGATGATGGCTCACGCCGAGGAGGCTGACAACGAGTCGATTGACACAGCAGCGATCCCCGAAGAGTTGGCTCTTCGCCAAGACCGTCTGGAACAGATCCGCCAGGCCAAAGCGATGATTGAAGAGCGGGCCGCCCAGCGGTATGAGCAAGAAAAAGCCGCTTATGAGAAGAAGATGGCTGATCGACAGGCCAAAGAAAAACGAACGGGTAAGAAAACACCGGGGCGTCCTCCAGCTCCGCCGGAGCCTGGCCCCCGCGAGGGAGATCAGGTCAACTTTACCGACTCGGAATCCCGGATTATGCCCACCAGCAACAACGGATGGCAGCAAGCCTACAACGTGCAAAGCAGTGTGGATATGAACAGTTATATGATCCTTGGCGGGTATGTCTGCCAGGCGACCAATGACAAACAGCAACTCGAACCTGCCTTAGACGACCTCCAGGATCTGCCTGACGAGCTTGGCACTCTCGAGAAGATCGCAGCTGACAGCGGGTATTTTAGCGAGGAAAACATCCAGGAGACAGCCGACAGAACGATCACCCCTTATATTGCTACCGGCCGTCAGAAGCACCACCCGAGCTGGACCGAGCGTCTGGCGGGTCCCGGTCCGCCACCAGATGAAGCGACACCGGTTGAAATGATGAAGTGGCGGCTGAAAACAACGGAGGGCCGGGCGTTTTACGCAAGGCGAAAATCAACGGTTGAGCCGGTTTTTGGCATCATCAAACGAGCGATGGGGTTCCGTCAGTTCCTGCTCAGAGGCCTCGAGAAAGTCACCGGAGAGTGGAACTTGGTGCAGTGTGCCTATAATCTCAAACGAATGCACGCATTGGCGTAAAAACCAATGCCGGGAAAGGTATATCCGAGATGAAAATCACAAATCACAACCCACAAATACGAGTTAACTCTGACAAGTCCCTCGCAAAAAGAACTGTTGGTATGTTAGATTCATCAAGCCCGACAGACTCCTAGATAGATTTTAATGACCCAATTTTTTAAAAAAACAGTTCTACTTTGCCCTTAATAACTGCTATATTCCTGCCGCTGCTACGTTGACATTCCAACTGTCTGGCGGTAATTTAGCATCTGTAAGAAATTAGCATCTATGTTTGAGCAATATTTACCAATTTTTGTACTCCTCGGCGTAGCATTTGTATTGGCGCTCGCCTTTATGGCACTCTCTCGATTTCTCGGCCCCTATCGTCCCAACACCGTAAAATTAAAACCCTATGAAAGTGGAATGGATCCGGTTGGCCAGGCAAAAGACCGGTACTCAATCGCTTTCTATTTGGTAGCCATGGAGTTTATCGTTTTTGATCTTGAAGTTGTATTTCTCTATCCCTGGGCTGTTCGCTTTTTAGATATGGGTACAGGAACGTTTGTAGCGATGACAGTATTTATTGTAATACTGTTCATCGGTCTTATATATACTCTGAAGAAGGGTACATTAGACTGGGATATGAAAAACTTTAAATATGAGGCTTTAAAGAAGTAATATGGGAATAGAAAGCGCACTTGGTAAAGGTTATTTGACAACAAGAATGGATACGCTCGTAAACTGGGCACGATCCAATGCAGCATGGCCCATGCCTATGGGATTGGCTTGTTGCGCTATCGAAATGATGGCATTTGCAGGTCCGCGATATGATGCGGCCCGTTTCGGTTCGGAAGTTATGCGGTTTTCTCCGCGACAGGCCGATGTTATGATTGTTGCCGGTTGGTGCACCTATAAAATGTCGCACGCTATACGAAGGATCTGGGACCAGATGCCCGACCCAAAATGGTGTATCGCCATGGGGGCTTGTGCATCTACAGGTGGTATGCACCGATGTTATGGCGTTGTTCAGGGTTGTGATAATTTCCTTCCTGTTGATGCTTATATCTCCGGCTGTCCGCCGCGACCTGATGCCGTTCTTCACGCACTGATGAAAATACAGGACAAAATTAAAACTGAGCATTCCATAATGCTTGATACCTGATTGATCTATGAGCTTAGAATTATCAGTACATCTTCAAAAAACAGTTGACCATTTATCTGAAAACTTTTCTGATAAACTTGTTAATGTTTACCAATCATCCGGTGATACATTTATTGTTGTAGATGCCGATTCCATTCTCGAAGTCAGCAAACATCTTAAAGAAGAATTGCATTATATCTTTTTGAGTGATGTGTTTGGGATTGATCGCTACACCTCAAATGAGAGATTCGAGGTAGTATATAACTTACTCTCTTTAAAGCATCAGCAGCGTGTCTTTGTCAAAATTCGGTGTGAGGAGGAAAATCCCGAGGTGGACTCGGTTACACCTGTTTGGAAGGCTGCGAATTGGTTTGAAAGAGAAGTCTATGATATGTTTGGGGTCTATTTCAGAAATCATCCCGATTTACGAAGAATTTACATGCCGGAAGATTTTGAATATTTCCCGCTCAGAAAAGAGTTCCCACTTTTGGGAATACCCGGCTCAATAGAATTACCGAGTACAACGCCTGATACGGATTAAGCAGTACACTTATGAAATTAAAAGACATTCAAAGCAAGGTAAAACCCACTTTTTTCAAGGAGCACCAGAGGAAACTCTATCAAAGCCTTGAGGACAAACACACCACCATCGAGGAGCTTGACGACGGTGATCCGCTTACCACGAAAATGGTTCTAAACATGGGGCCTCAGCACCCGGCTACACACGGTGTACTTCGATTGGTTCTCCAACTTGATGGAGAAACCATTGAAAAAACAAAAGTAGATATCGGTTACCTGCATCGCGGTGTTGAAAAAATCGCTGAGAATAAAACTTACCAGGAGTTCATGCCCTACACCGATCGCATGGATTACCTTTCCCCCTACAGCAATAATGTGGCACTTTGTACTGCTGTTGAAAAAATTGCTAACGTCGAAGTACCCGAGCGCGCTCATTACATTCGAATGATCGGTTGTGAGCTCGCACGAATATCATCTCATCTGCTCTGGCTTGGAACCATGGTGATGGATGCCGGAGCGGTCTCGTTTTTTATATGGACGTTTAAAGAACGTGAAAAAATCTATGATATCATGGACCGGATTGGTGGTCACCGTTTTACCATTTCTCATGCCCGAATTGGTGGCGTGGCAAATGATCTGACGGACGAAGCAACCGGTGCAATTAAAGAATTTGTTGAAACCTTCCCTAAAGAGCTGAAGGATTATCATAAGTTGTTGGACAGAAACAGAATTTTTGTTGAAAGAAATGAGGCTGTTGGCGTCCTTAAAACGGAAGATGCAATTGAAATTGGGGCAACAGGTCCCGTTTTAAGGGCCTGCGGTTATCCGGTCGATATAAGAAAAATATCCCCCTATGCACGCTATTCTGAAGTAGACTTTGATATCCCAACGCGGCTTGAAGGCGACAATCTCGCACGATATTATGTTCGAATGGAGGAGATGCATGAAAGTATTCGAATTATTGAACAATGTCTCGAAAAACTTCCGAAAGGACCCATCCGAATGGACGATGCTAAAAAATCATACCCTTCAAAAGATGAAGTATACTACTCCATGGAAGGTATGATTCACGATTTTATGATGACAGATACCGGTGTATGTCCGCCTGATGGTGCGGAAAGCTACCATGCTGTTGAATCTCCCAAAGGAGAACTCGGTTACTACATCCAGAGCGATGGAACCGGTCATCCATGGAGGCTCAAAATAAACGCACCCTCTTACACCAACCTGCAAGTTCTCGAAAATATATTGGACGGAGAAATGGTAGCAGACACCGTTGTGATT
>JAAAOB010000164.1 GCA_009909035.1 Bacteroidota bacterium | reverse complement strand
GAGGCCCAGTTCTGGCCGAAAGCGGATGCCAGCGCCTCTTCAATATAGTTTTCCACATTGAAGCAGGGAATAACAATGGATATTCGGTTTGGCATGGCGTTCAGTCCTGGATCCATATGATTACCAAAATCTCAGATATTCCATAAACCGGATTGCAGGGGCCCGTGCACAGTATCTTGACTGACATGAGGTGCTGCAGTACCCAACAGAATGCACCCCATCCAAATTTTTGCACGCAAGATCAATGGACCGCAAGATTCTCTCACCGGTTGTTGCTCTGTTTTCTCTTCTGCTATTTTTCGTATACAAGCCAATTCGGGTGGCTGATTTTACTGATCGATCTATTTTTATAACAGTTAACGGTGAATAGTACTCTATTTTTTTCACTTACGAAATATTTAGCCACAATATTAAAAAAGTCTATGGCGGGTCATATTGCATCATGACAGAAGAGGAAATCCCACGCACTTATTGATCACTTGATAGGGGCTACAAACCTTAGTTCGATGTTTACATTTGTCAAATAGCACCAAAAGCAATCTAAAATGGGCGTCATCTCGCACTCGGCGCTTGATTTTCTGTTCGTTTAAGAACAAAGACGAACGCCGGTTTCAGTTACCCGGCTAACAGGTTATATCCAAAATACTTACCCGGTGCCGTGCTCAGCCACCCGTTGCAACAGTTTCATGATGTTGTTTACTCTCTGGCCTGGGGCGCAAATTTTTTTGATATGTTTTTGGGCAGCCCGGCCCATTTTCTCTGCTTTTACGGGGTTAGCGATCAGTTCCGATAATCGTTTCGCCATGCCGGAGTAATCGTACTCCTGCACAAGGTAGCCGGTCGTTCCGTCAATAATATTTTCGGTGATCCCGCTATGGATGGTTGACACGAGCGGAAGGGCGTGCGCGGAAGCTTCGGCAAGACTGACGGGAAACCCTTCCTGGTCTCCACTAAGTGATGTTACGCTATGCTGAACATAGATCCAGCTTGAGCAGAGGATTTTAAAAGCTTCCTCACGTTCAACCATACCGGTCATCTGCACACGATGGCTGATTCCAAGCCGGGCAGCTCGAGCTTTACACGCCTCCATCAAATCTCCGTCGCCGAGAATGCGCAGGGTCGCCTCCGGGTGATCTTCAAGAACTTCAGCAAAAGCGTGCAGGAGCGCAATTGGATTCTTCTTTTGAGTCAGACGCCCGATGAATGTAAGGCTTGGAGGAGAGTCGTAGCGTCCGGACCAGCGAGATTCGTCCAGCGATTCGGGAACCTGGAATGGGTGGATAACGGTCACCTTTGCCGGGTTGCAGCCGTCAAGGACGATCACCCGTTTGATGTGTGCACTTGGAGTAATGATTGCTGCCGCCTGCTGATAGAGTTTTTTTAGACGCCTGGCATACTCGGTATTATGGCGTACCGCGGTGACATCGTACCCATGAACATGTACTACAAACGGAATATTTTTTGATATTAAATAGTCTGCCAGAAGCACACCCGAAATGGCGTATTCCACGTAGGCCACGTCGAATGAAGGAAGACTGCTTTTCTTTAAGAGGTTTTGAGCGGTTTTTCGATCCGCCAGAAACTGCCAGCGGTACCCACGGCCGCCAAAAATCTGCCCAACTTTGTAAATTTTATCAGATAACCGGTTGTTTTTATCGAAATAGCCGGAGCTGATACTCTGTAGTTCAAAATCAACGTTGACTGGTTCAAAAGAACCGGAGACGTAGGTTAGGTTCCAGTCACTTTTATCTGCCAATCCTTTCACAAGGTCGCGAATAAAGGTTTCGGATGGTTCAATACTTGTGTGGTTAAAATACCCTACGTTCATGGATCTTTATAGTTTAAAGGCACATTTAAGGTAAAATTTCGCCCACTCGTACAGTGAAGGACGGTAGGGCAACGCTTTGTGTGACGACCGATAAAACGTAGCAGTTTTGAGCCCCAGGTGGCTGCTATGATAGCATGAGAGGAAAAAATGCATTGACAGACTCGGTTTCAATGAGGGGAGATTATCTTCGCAGTCCGATAGCATCTGTAAAAATAGTTTTTTGATCTTCTTTAAGTTATCCAGCGAGAAGCGAAACCTGAAGCTGTAAACCTTTAAAAACAGTTTTCGCTGTTCGGGGGTCAATTCTATCCCGAGATCACGGAAGTAGTTTTCAAGTATACGTTCTGCGTTTCTAAGCTGAAAGCTGTTTTTTTGTGAGGAGAGCTGCTGCGGGTGCAGGTTATAGACCACGAGGGGATCCGGTAGGCAGTATGCTTTGGTATGCCGAAGAAGCCTGCGCAGTAGTTCATAATCTTCACTATTGGCATAGGCCTGGTCGTACCGGATATCGTATCTATCCAATATGGAACGTCGGATCATGAGCGATGAATGGATGATGGGGCAGCTCCAGAGCATCTGTACCCGAATCTCCTCATCCGTCTCTGCCATTGACCACTGCGTATCTCTTTTTTCGGATTGTCGGCGTACGCCCCAGGTTCCGCAAATACCAAAGTCAGGATTGGTTGTCAAAAAGCGGACTTGTTTTTTTAGTTTCTCTTCATTCCATATATCGTCGGAATCAAGCATAGCTATAAATTCGCCGCCGGCTTCGGTCAGATACCTGTTTCTGCTGTAAACAACTCCTTTATTCTCTCCGTTTTCGTAAATTGAAATGCGCGAATCGTTGATGCTTTTTACCAAATCAATTGATTGATCTGTCGATCCATCATCAATGACAATAATCTCGAAATGCCGGTAGGTCTGCTGCAGCACACTCTCAAGTGCATCTTTAATAAACTCCTGCCTGTTGTAAACCGGTACACAAACAGAAATAAGCGGTCCGTCAGGCATGATAAATGATAAAATGGAGCAGGTTGACTCAATGGTACGTTAATTTTTTCTATATCTAAACGGGTCCGTAGAATATTAAAAAAGTCTATCGTTTTTCGGATTTATCTGGCTGTCTTTGGGTATAATCCATCGTTAAAAATAGGAACTGAACACCTTCAAAATGGATTAGGGTCGCTTTTTCAGATCTTATTCCGGTTTAAGAAAAGAGAAGATTATGACGATCAAAAGAGTTCAAGATATATCCGCTGCGGGGTTCAGGATTGGGGCAATGTGAGGGTTAATGAATTTTAACGGGACATTGTTCACAAACATTCTAAACTTGTTGTGCTACACAGCAGCGGGATACGATCTCAACAAACGACCTTGAGGAGCAACGCTTCAATCCATGATATCTCACGCATATGAATTCATTCATGAGAATCGCTATTCGTACATCATAGCGCTGGTATGGGGTATTGTAGGCATTGCTATCGGGGAATTGGCCATTTTTTTTATTGGGGCAACGGTGCTCTATCTGCTTCAGAGGGAGCGGTACCTGGAGCTCTTTTTCGGTTTTATTTTTATTCTTGCGATTGCCAACAGCCGGGAGGATATGCTGCAATTCGCAAAACCTGCCAGGGAAATTTACACCATTTTACTGGTTCTCCCGCTTTTGTTGAGCTCTCGTCTGACGAAAGATATTCGTCTTGTCTACTACTTTATCCCTTTTTTTGGGATTGGACTGGGCACGCTTATCATCAGCCACGACCCGCTGCTCTCCTTTTTAAAACTGTTCTCCTACTTTCTCATTCTTCTCGTTGTTCCTGTTTATGTTAAATACTTGTATGAAGAGTATGGCGATAGTTTCCTCAAGAATTTATTCTATTTTACTATTTTTCTGCTGTTGGCGGGATTTCTTGTACACTTGGTTGATACGAATATTTCAACGTTGAACGGGCGCTTCAGGGGAATTTTCGGGAATCCCAACGGCCTGAGTACATTCATTCTTCTCTCTGTAATTCTGATGGAGATTGTGCGATATGCCAAGCCTGATCTGATCCCGCAATACGAGCGGAATGGCGTTCTTGTGCTGGTTGCCGTGGCGCTACTGATGTCGGGATCGCGTACAGGTATGGTAACCGTGGCACTATTTTATACGCTGATCTACCTCTTTACCATTTCAAGGCTGCTCGGGTTCTCGTTTGTACTTTTGATTGGGATATTGCATCAGCAGTTTTTACTCTACCTTCCTGATGTCATCACGTTTCTTAATCTTGGCGAATTTCTGCGGGTTGATAACCTGGACCAGGCCGGGGGCCGATTTATTGCTTTTGAGTTTGCCTGGGAACAGATCCAGAGTAGCTTCTGGATTGGAAATGGTTTTGCGTATAATGAGTATCTTTTTACCGAATATGCCGATACGCTTTCGGCACTGGGCCACCAGGGAGGCACACATAATGCCTATCTTTCAATTTGGCTGGATACGGGGCTTATCGGTCTGCTGTTATTTGTAGGTGCCTGGGTACTTCTCTTTTGGAAGACCTCCAGAGTGAGCGATATCGCTCTGCCGTTTGCACTTGCCGTAGCTTTTTCGAGCTATTTTGAGGGATGGCTGGCCTCATCACTCAATCACGTGACCATCATTGCCATTATAAACATCACCCTTCTGTATGTAACCGGATTTGAATGGGACTCGATCTATGAAGAGGATTAAAATATTATACCTGTACTCGGAGCTTGCTGAATATTTTGTGGCCTGTATTCGTCATTTAGAGGCGCACGAGAATGTTGAGATCCATATCGTAAAATGGCCGGTACACAGTGATGCGCCGTTTCAGTTCTCGTTTCCCGATAATGTGTCGGTATACGACAGGGAGCGCTACAGCGGAGCCGAACTTCTGGAGCTTGCGGAAACTATAGACCCGGATCTGATTTTTTGCTGCGGCTGGATGGACCGGGAGTATATCCGTGTGTGTAAAGTGTTTAATGATAACATTCCCGTGATTGGCGGAATGGATAACCAATGGACCGGCTCAGCCAAACAGCAGATTGCACGGGTGATCAGCCCATTTACCATTCAGAGATACTTCTCGCACATGTTTGTTGCCGGATCGCCTCAGCGCGAGTATGCCCGCAAACTTGGATTTGCGGATGAAAAGATACTGGAGGGCTACTACTCAGCCGACGTCAACTTGTTCAATGAGATTTATGAAAAAAATCGTGGGAAAAAGCGGGAGAGTTTTCCGCATCGATTTCTTTATGTAGGCCGCTACAGCGAGGAGAAAGGCGTTCGTGATCTCTGGGCGGAGTTTATCGAGCTACAACAAGAGCGAGCATCGGACTGGGAACTCTGGTGCTGTGGTATAGGAGTACTCGACGATGAAAAGCCCGAACGGAAGGATATTCAACATTTTGGTTTTCTGCAGCCATCGGAACTTGCGGAGGTTGCGTCCCGGGCGGGCGTTTTTGTGTTGCCATCCTACGTTGAGCCGTGGGGCGTCGTGGTTCACGAGTTTGCGGCCGCAGGATTCCCACTGATATGCAGTGACAATGTCGGCGCGGCATCAAAGTTTTTGGAGCATGGAAAAAACGGGTTTCTATTTTCAACCGGCAGCCGCCAGGAGCTGAAAAAGATGATGGGGAAGATTATGGATACCCCGGACAACCAGCTTTTTGATATGGGTGAACAGAGTGTGAGGCTTGCATCGGCGATTACCCCGGAAACATGGAGCCGCGCGCAGATTCGCCTGGTTGAAGATAAGAGGGGAGGCTGACGCGATGTGTGGAATCAACGGCTACCTTGGCTTTGAAGATAAAGAGCACGCCCGATCAGTGGTTGAGCAAATGAATGCGGCCATAGCACACCGCGGGCCAGACGATGAAGGGATTTGGCAGGATGACCGCGCAGCGCTGGGACACCAGCGTCTTTCTATTCTTGATTTAAGCCAAGCCGGCCACCAGCCCATGGCGAGTGATGACGGGCGGTACAGGATCGTGTATAACGGGGAGATCTATAACTTCAAAGCGCTGAAAAAGAGGCTCGGGCCGTATCCATATCGCTCGGAGACCGATACGGAGGTGATCCTGGCAGCCTATAAAACGTGGGGCAAAGAGTGTGTGAAGGAGTTCAACGGGATGTTTGCGTTTGCCATTTGGGATCGCCGGGGCGGTTCATTGTTTGCCGCAAGAGACCGGGTTGGGATCAAACCGTTCTATTACTGGCTGAATGGTTCGGAACTCCTGTTCTCTTCTGAGATTCGGGCCTTGCTTCAGAGTGGCCGGGTTCCAAAAAAAGTGAACAGGGCGGCCCTGCATGATTTTTTACAGTACCAGACGGTGCACGCTCCGGACACGATGATACAAAATGTACGGATGCTCTTGCCGGGACACACCTTTCTGTACCAAAATGGATCTGTTGAGATTGAAAAGTACTGGAATCCGGCAGACTATCTACACAACGGGTCCGCCAATTCATCTCCGGATTCGTACGCTGATGCCAAACAACGTGTCCGCAAGCTGCTGCATGAATCGGTGGAGCGGCGCCTAATTGCCGATGTTCCGGTTGGGGCTTTTTTATCCGGCGGGATCGATTCAAGTGCCATTGTGGGGTTGATGAGTGAAGTTACGCCGGGAAACGTCAATACGTTTTCCGTGACATTTCAGGAGAGCGGGTTCGATGAGTCGCACTACGCGCGGCAGGTAGCGGATCGATTTGGCACCGATCATACGGAAATAAAACTCACGCCGGAAGATTTCCTGGAGCTGCTGCCGGACGCCCTCCGGTCGATGGATCACCCCAGTGGTGACGGTCCCAATACCTATGTTGTATCAAAGGTGACACGGGAGGCTGGTGTAACGGTGGCTCTCTCTGGCCTGGGGGGTGATGAGCTGTTCGCGGGCTACCCGATTTTTCACCAATCTCTGAAATTACAGGACTATCGTTGGATCTCTTCTATTCCGCACAGCGTGCGATCGGCAGTGGCAGCGTTACTGAGCATGAAGGGCGACAGCCCGTCGACAGTTAAGATCGCCTCTCTGATTTCGCGAAAAAGTTTTGAAATCAACCACTCCTATCCGCTGTCCCGACAGGTTTATGCGCCATCTGAAATTTCAAAGATTCTGCTCTCAGATGGCGCCAGCATGAATCCCGGCCGTGTACAGCAGGTGGCGGAGCAGCTGGCGCCGATGTTTGAATCCGGCTCGCTGATCAGCAGGATTTCTGCCGCAGAGATTCAGACCTACATGCAGAATACGCTGCTGCGGGATACGGATCAGATGAGCATGGCCTCGGGACTGGAGGTTCGGGTGCCGTTTTTAGATCATCTGCTTGTTGAGGAGCTGCTTTCCATGGGGGATGCACTGAAACGGCCGGTCACCCCCAAAAAACTTTTAACGGATTCGCTCGGATCCCTCTTGCCTTCGGAAATTGTCAATCGTAAAAAGATGGGGTTTGATTTTCCGTGGGAGCACTGGCTGAAAAATGAACTCAAAAGTAGCGTTGAAAAAAACATGGAGGCACTGGGTCAGCAAGAATGTATCTCAGCCGGGGAGGTAGACACTATCCGGCTGCGGTTTTTTGCTGGCAAACCGGGAGCGACCTGGCCCAAAATCTGGCTCCTTTTTGTCCTGCAGGAGTGGATTCAGACGAACGGTATTGAACTATAGATGAACGGTATTCCCGGGGCATCAAAAGATTCTATGAAGAAGATGAAAAAACCCGTCATTTTAATTTTTACGAGGTATTATCTGCCCGGTTTTAAAGCCGGAGGCCCGATTCGGTCCGTGGCTAACCTGGTGGAGTGGCTGGGGGAGGAGTTCCGGTTTAAGGTTGTCACATCCGACCGCGATCTGGATTCGGACAGTCCTTATCCCGGAATATCACTCAATACCTGGACAAAGAGAGGAAAAGCGGATGTTTTCTATACAAAGAAAGGAGATGAATTTCGGCAGTTTAAAAAGATCCTCAGGTCCGCGAAAGGCTCGGCCGTATTATTGAACAGCTTTTTTGATTCTCACTACTCTGTCTTACCACTGATCCTCAACCGGTATCTTTCAAGGCTCCCCGTGCTCTTATCACCGCGAGGTGAATTCTCGGAAGGTGCGATGCAGATTAAAAAGCTCAAAAAAAAGCTCTTTGTCAGCTTCTCATCTATTACCGGGCTCCATCGTGGGGTCGGCTGGGCGCTCTCGAATAAACATGAAAAAAACGATTTACAGCGTGTTTTTTCTGTATCAGAAGAGCAAATTTACTTCACTCCAAATTTGCCGTCCGGTGAACCGGGATCGTCCATCCGGGACGTTGATAAAGAGAACGAGAGTATCCGGATGATCTTTTTATCGCGCATATCGTCCAAAAAAAATGTCCACTACATTATGGATCTGCTCAGCGGTATAACCGACTGCCGGGTAACTCTGGACCTGTACGGCACCCTGGAAGATTCGGGCTACTGGCAGGACATTCAGAAAAAAATCGCTTCCCTTCCGCAAAACATCACCGTTCGGTATAAGGGCGCCATCCCGCATCATGCTGTTCTCGGCAAGCTTCAGGAGTATCACCTCTTTTTGCTGCCTACCAAAGGTGAGAACTTTGGCCACGCGATCTATGAATCGATGATT
This sequence comes from Bacteroidota bacterium, assembly GCA_009909035.1. Taxonomy (GTDB): domain Bacteria; phylum Bacteroidota; class Rhodothermia; order Balneolales; family Balneolaceae; genus SW132. Next base: position 15,636 of record JAAAOB010000164.1, on the reverse strand, counting down.
GCGGGAACCCCTGTGCTGATTAGCAGACAAACGCCGTGGCGACAGCTTCAAAAAAAAGGCCTTGGATGGGATATCCCGCTGGATCAGCCGGAAAAATTCAGAGAGATCATCCGGCAGGTGGCATCCATGAGCAAAGAGGAGATCAACAATCTGAAGCGGAATGTATTTAACTCTATCAGAAAAGTAAGTGTTTCTGATGATGTGGTTCAAAACAGTAGAGCGCTTCACAAATTTATGGGCGGGAAACCGTAATTACATCAAATATACCACCACTGTTTTCAATTGTATAACGGCTACAGGCAGAAAAAACGGCGTTAGCGTGATTACAAATCCTTAACGATATCCGTCCATAATCTTTTCCACTTCGCACTTGGTTTTAAAAACGCTATTACTGTTCTGTAATCGCCATTTTTTTGCTAATAAATTTTAATAAAAAACGGCCTTTAAGAGTGATTAGAATAGATTAAACATGGTGGTTTTAGCTTCTTGTTTTGATAGTATTGTAGCAGGAAAAAAAACATTGCTACGTGGAAGAACACAAAGAGACGATTAAAACAAGGTGTACAGCAGATGTTATCGGATTATTTTAAAAGTAAGTCTGAAAAAGAGAAGCCCTCTATATTCAAGGGTAAGACGCTATTAATTACAGGAGGGACCGGATCGTTTGGAAATGCAGTATTACGCAGATTTTTGAATACCGATATTGCTGAAATTCGCATTTTCAGCCGTGATGAAAAGAAACAAAACGACATGCGCCAGCACTACCAAAATGATAAAATCAAGTATTTTATCGGGGATGTGCGGGACAGGCAGTCGCTTCAGATGGCCACATCGGGTGTGGATTACGTATTTCACGCGGCAGCGCTGAAGCAAGTTCCATCCTGCGAATTCTTTCCAACCGAAGCCGTGCGTACGAATGTACTGGGTTGTGAAAATGTCATCGACAGTTCGATTCAGGCCGGTGTTAAAAAAGTAATTGTTTTAAGTACTGACAAAGCGGTCTATCCAATCAATGCCATGGGGATGTCGAAAGCGCTGAGTGAAAAAGTGATGATTGCTAAATCCAGAAACCTCAATGGATCGGACACGATTCTGTGCGGAACTCGATATGGAAATGTTATGGCCTCCCGCGGATCTGTAATTCCGCTTTTCATCAAACAGATTAAATCCAAGAAACCGCTGACGATTACAGATCCGGAAATGACCCGGTTTATGATGACGCTCGATGATGCCGTGGAATTGGTTTTATTTGCCTTCAGGAACGGTTCAGGCGGAGATCTTTTTGTCCAGAAAGCCCCGGCCTGCACGATTGGGACGCTGGCCCAGGCACTTAAAGAGCTGTACAGGGCAAGCAATCCTATAGAAGTGATTGGCACACGCCATGGCGAAAAGCTGTTTGAAACGCTTGTAAACAGGGAAGAGATGGCGAAAGCCGAGAGTTTAGACAGCTATTTCAGAATCGTAGCCGATGCGCGGGATCTCAATTATGGCAAGTATTTTTCGGAGGGTGAGGAGAAAATATCAGTGGTGGACGATTACACATCTCATAATACGAACCGGCTGAGTGTTGATGAGACAAAAAAGCTTCTGCTTAAGCTTCGACTGGTACGCAGAGACCTTCGCAAAGTCTTGTCGTAAAGAATGCAATTGACCTGAAATGAGCAGAGATAAAATCATACGGTTGTTGGAGTAGAAATCACCCGTACTACACTTTTACACTGCGTATAAAATTTTTGATAAATTAGAGATCGGAAATCTGGTAAAGCGTATGTAGAAGACTGCAGAGTACAGTGGTTTGCAAACAGCCATCGAACAGCGAACGAAGACCACCGTTGAGAATTCGAAAACAATTGGTAACGTAGGGCAGGACAGACGCGAACGAAAAAATTTATATCCATGATAAAAGTAGGAATAACCGGCGGAAACGGATTTATTGGTACTCACCTATCGAACTGGCTGCGGCTATGGCCCGACCGATTTGAACTGGTGCCGTTTGAAAGAGCATGGTTCGACCAGCCGCAGAAGCTGGCTGCATTTACCGCCCAGTGCGACTGTGTTGTGCACCTGGCGGCTCTAAACCGTCATAACGACGCCGACACGATTTATGAGACAAATATCAGGCTGGTGAAACAGCTGGTTGAAGCCCTGGAATCCTCCGGAAGTGAGGCAAAGGTGATTTTTTCCTCATCAACGCAGGAAGAGAGGGAGAATGCATACGGCAGGTCCAAACAGGAAGGGAGGAGATACCTTTCAGAGTGGGCAGAAGGGAGTGAGGGCTCTTTCAGCGGGCTGGTGATTCCGAACGTCTTTGGTCCGTTTGGTGATCCCTACTATAATTCTGTTGTAGCAACATTTTCCCATCAGCTTACTCACAATGAAACACCCGAAATTATTACGGATGCCACCCTGGAATTGATTTATATCGATGAATTGGTGCAGCAGATGATTCATCATATTGAGGATCAGTCCGACAACTCCTACAACAGGGTGCAAATAGATCCACCCTCGAAGAGCACCGTTTCGGAGCTTTTGAAAACACTGCAACGCTTTTGCGAAGATTATGTAGACCGGGGGATTTTTCCGGCGATGAGGAATAGCTTCGATATACAGCTGTTTAATACATTTCGGAGCTACATCAACCATGAGGAGCATTTCCCCGTTAACCTGGAGCTGCATGAAGATGAACGGGGGCGCTTCGCAGAGACAGTACATTTGAAGACCGGCGGACAGGTTAGCTTCTCAACCACGGCGCCCGGCGTGACGAGAGGCAATCATTTTCACACCAGAAAGATTGAGCGTTTTGCCGTCATCAGGGGGCAGGCCCGCATCGAGATGCGCCGCGTAGACAGCAACGAGGTGCTTTCATTTGAACTTTCGGGAGAGAGCCCGGGATATGTGGATATGCCGGTGTGGTACACGCACAACATAACAAACTCGGGCGATGATGACCTTTACACGCTATTCTGGATTAACGAGATTTATGATCCAGAAGATGCGGATACCTACTACATGGACGTTTGAACCTGTAGGATTCTTCGGTATTGAATTATGCTATGCAACCGTGCAAATTTAAGTGACACTACATAAGAAAATAGCGACCAGTAGGGTGACCGCTTCCGTGATACACCCCACGGAACCCGCTCTCAGTTCTGTTTCAGATAAATACTGATTTATTCGAAAAGAACGACCGGCGATGACCGATTGGAGGATGCCGGCCTTTAAAAGGTGTATTTATGCAATCACGAATACATGATAATGTCAAGATTAATATTATTCCAATCAGTTATGAAGTGGTCTACGCAGAGTTAGACTTCTTTAACAATATTTCTTAAATGAAATTTTTATGAGACATTGCTTCTATGAATAGATTGAAAGTAGCTACATTCATTGGGACGCGTCCTGAAATCATTCGCCTGTCAAGAGTCATGGCCATTTTAGATAAGTATGTAGATCAATCCATCATACATACAGGTCAAAACTACGATTATGAACTGAACGAAATATTTTTTCGGGACCTGGAGCTGCGTAAGCCGGATATTTTTCTTGAAGCAGACCGAAGCTCCATGGGAGCAGCTGTTGGAGATATTATCCGAAAATCGGAGGGGGTTCTGAAAAAGATCCGGCCGGACGCTATGCTGGTGCTTGGGGATACGAACTCCTGTCTCTCCGCTTATATAGCCAAAAGGCTGCACATTCCTGTATTTCATATGGAAGCAGGCAATCGATCCTACGATTTCAACGTCCCTGAAGAGGTCAACCGCCGGATTATTGACCATATTGCTGATTTCAATCTTGTGTATACAGAACATGCTCGCCGGAACCTGGCATCTGAGGGTCTGCCGCATCGGCGAATTTATCTGACCGGTTCACCCATGCGCGAGGTTCTTGACTACTACCGGCCGGGGATTGACGCCTCTGATATCCTGAACAAGTTGGGCCTTCAGAGAAAAAACTATTTCCTTGTTTCAACACACCGCGAAGAGAACGTAGACAGTCCGGCACGGCTGAAAAAGATTTTGAGCTCGCTGGAAATACTTCAGCGGGAGTACAATGTGCCTGTAATTGTGTCCACTCATCCCCGAACACGCAACAGGATTGAAGAACTTGAACAGGTTAAGAATAATAGCCAGATACGATTTTTAAAACCATTTGGATTTCTGGACTACAACCGTCTGCAGCTCGATTCGCTCTGCACGCTGTCAGACAGCGGGACCATTAGTGAAGAGTCGGCTATCTTATCTTTTCCGGCTGTATCGATTCGGGAATCAATGGAGCGTCCGGAAGCTCAAGATGCGGGAACAATTATACTCTCCGGGTTCGATCCGGACATAATACGGCAATCGGTGAACGTGGCTGTAGATGAACAAGAAGAGGGGCCATACACACGGATTGCTGACGATTATACAATTCAAAATACATCCATGCGGGTACTAAAGCTGATGCTTGGCAATACGGGGCTCAGCAACAAATGGCATGGAATCATTCAAAATTGAGATCATCATGAGAACCAACAGAAAAAAGGTACTTGTCATCGGAGAAGTTTTTTATCCGGAAGATTTTTTAATTAATGATCTGGTTTCAGAGTGGATAGACAATGGATATGATGTTGAAGTTCTTGCCCGAGTTCCGTCCTACCCATACGGGCGAACATTTGATGGATACAAAAACCGAATCTATCAAAAAGATGATTACAAAGGGGCTACCGTACACCGGGTGGGATTTGTACAGGGATATAAAAACTCTCTCATTAAAAAGATTTTGAATTATATGCTTTTTGTTCTACTGGGAACAATCGTAGTGTTGGGGATCGGCCGCAGGTTTGAGAGGCTTTTTATTTACCATACCGGCCCGCTTACCTTAGCTCTTCCCGGGATGGCTGCAAAAAAGCTGTATGGGGTAAAAACCACCATCTGGACGCAGGATCTCTGGCCTGATACGGTCTACGCCTACGGGTTCAAAAAAACCGGGATTCTCCACCTGGTACTCTGCAATATGGTTCGGTTTGTTTATAAAAATTGCGACAATATTTTTGTAACCTGCCGTGGATTTATCGACAGAATCCAGGAGTATACACCCGGCAAAGAAGTGAAAACAGCCCCGAACTGGCCAATTGTAGAGGATCTCGAACCCTCTAAAGAGAATGAACATGAGGCCATCAAGCTGCAGGAAGGCATTAACTTCACGTTTACAGGAAATGTAGGGAAAGTTCAAAATCTTGAAAATGTAATTGCCGGATTTGGTGAGTTCCACCAATTTCAACCTGATGCAAATCTAAATATTGTAGGGGATGGGTCAAATCTTGATGATTTGAAGGAGTACGTGCGGCAGAAGGGAATTGAAGGGGTTACGTTCTGGGGGCGATACCCGGTCTACACCATGCCCGAATTTTATATGCAAAGTGACGTGCTGCTGCTCTCACTCATCGAGAGTCCAATATTTGAGCTGACAATCCCGTTGAAATTTCAAACCTATTTAACGGCCGGTAAACCCATCCTTGGAATCATTAAGGGGGATGTTGCACGGATGATTGAAGAGAACAACCTTGGGTATTGCTCTGATCCGGATAATATTGAGCAGATTTCCCAAACCTTCAGCCGAATGACGGATCTTGTGGTGAATGATTCATTATCCGTCGAAGAGATGTCGAATAACTGTAAGCAGCTGCTTGAAAATAAATTCGACCGGAAAAAAATTATTCATGATCTTAGTACCGTTCAATAACGTTTTTGAAGCTGATCAGCTCTACCTGCAGGTACGCTTAAAAGTGACCAGTCGATACTTTTCATTTATTTCACCTTTGATCATCTCACTACACTTTCACGTTGAGTAAAATAAAAGGACCGTTTAAATTTCTTGTTTTTCTATTCTTTTTACTGGCACCCCTCAGGTCCGGTTTTGCCCAGATTCCACAGGACTACCGCTACCAGAAAGAATTGAGAAGCTATATCGGGTCACTGAAAGCCAAAGACTTTGAAGTTGAAATAGAAGAAATTGACCTGTCAGAAGTATATAACCTGACCGATGATCAGCTCTTCAGAACATGGATTTTACTTGAAAACCGCGGCCGAGAGGTGCCTGACTTCAGCGGTCTCCTTCGCAATGCACGTTACTTTACGCTCCGTGAACTGGAGAAAAACGGAACCGTAAATATGAATATCGGCCGCAACGAATTTCACGACCCGATTTCAACCGCATGGTGGTCTATTTGGGACTACCCGGGGAATCCATATTACGGCAGCCGGGCGGTAAAGCTTCGAGCGGCCGTAACCGCAATGGTCGACATGATGATGCTTGAGCGCTATCATGAAGAGGGAAGAGGCCGAAGAGCTGATTTTGCCGGGACGAGTCTTCTTCGGGTGGGGTATGTATACGATGCTGCTAAAGATATCCTTCCGGAAGATATTCGTCAATATTACGAAGAGGGGATGTTGCGGCTGTTTTCGAGAATCGAGGAGTGGGGCCCCACACTTATTCATGCGGATATGGATATGTTTGCGGTAGCGGGAGTATGGGCTGTGGCTGAAAGTATGGAGAGCGACCCTTTGCGAGAGAGGGCTGGGCGCTATGTTCGGAGAGTATTTGAGGGGGCCTACAGGGAGGCTGGATATATCCATCACGGAGAAGGGTTCGACCCGTCGTACCAGGGCATAACGTTGGGGTTCGCCGGCTGGGCGACGATGCTTTCCAGAGATTCGTTTTTGATTGAGAAGGTCGACCAGATGAGCAGGCTCAAAGCCTATCTCAGTTTTCCTGATCCGGATGGAGAATGGCACGGCCCCTCTAACTTTGCTACCTCTAATGATGCAGGATCTCCAAATGACGGATGGGAATCGTATCAGCGGGATATCGGGCTTGCGATGCTTTCAAAAGAGGCACGTTACCTGATTTGGTCGGGCCGTGATCGTCCTGATTGGTACGCAACTGGAATGTATCCACCAGGAGTACTAAGGGAACGTGTGGCTGTGAATCTTCAGAACATAAGCCACAGGATGTTAAACGAAGGGAGGGCCGACTTATCGCCGACACCTTGGAAAGAAGACCACTGGACGAACCTTGGTCCGTTTGCCCATCAATATTATAAGCAAGGAAGCTATCGTGAATTTTGGGAAATGCAAGAAAACGGCTCTCCATTGATGAACGCTCCTGTCAACCGGCCCGGAACCTATACAGAGACGTTTGGAGATGAATTTCTTGTTGCAAAGCGCCCATCTTTCGCGGCAGTAATCCATACCGGAAGACTTTCAGACTGGGGTGATGAAACAAACATATCGGGGCTTGGCGGCGGCGGTATATCGGTTTTTTGGAAAGCGGAAACGGGATCGGTACTCCTTGGAAAACAGAAGGGGTTTCAAAATAACAGATCGGGCCCGGATCGGTGGGAGGATTGGATGAACTGGCCCGTTCACGCAATCAGCGGGGAGACAGCCGCCGGCCACCCGTTCAGCTCGGCGAGACAACGTAACCCCAAGTCAGTCTACAGTGTTACAGAGGCAGACCCAAGCGTAGAAGTGAGCGGCACGTTGAATGACCGGTATGCAGACCCTGAAAATGCGCTCGAAGGGGAGATGTCTTATAAACGTACGTTTAAGGTGACAGGGGATGGTCTCAGCATCCGGTCTGCAGTGTTGTCAGACGATGAAAATTCGTTAAACCGCCTGTATGAAATAATCCCGATATTTATCGATAATCGTCAGGATATTTCCGTAAACATTTACTTTCGGACAGAAGACGGTGAATGGGGCCAGGCTACATCCGAGCCGAAAGATGATATTGTAGAAGTGAAAATTGAGCGATTCAATGGAACTGTACACGTTTCATTAGATAATCCTGCAATGGTTCGGCTGTCACCTGTGGAGTGGAGTGTGGATTACCAGACTCACTCAAGGGCAAGAAACATTCTCATATCTTTTCCAGAGTTCACAAGTGGTGGTGGGGGGAAATCAAGCGAAATCTCGTATACGTTACACTAAAAGACGATATAAAAAATTGAGAAACCGAGAGGTGAATCCGTGCGATTGAGGTTCACTGATGATCTATACAATCATTAGCGGTAGAATCTGACTCTCTTCATTTAATTATGAGGTTTTTTATCGCTGCTATGGCAGACCTTTTTTTTCCTGATACCGAAGAAAAAAGCTATATTTCAGGAAAGTTAATTAAAGACAAGAGTTGTGTTCTCTTAAAATAAGATCTCGTCTCCTGTAATCGTAGGATCTTCCATATTCTGTAGACTGTTAGCGATAGTTACGTATTGGAGAAGAGGCCATTGAATCATAGATATGTAACGTTCATCGAAATTTTCAACAATGAAATCTATAGAACTATCCGTTGTTCTTTGTTCTAAAAGTAGTTCATCCAGCGTAATTCAAGCGGTGAACAGGCTCTGTAAACTAACGTATCATAAGAAATGGGAACTGGTTATAGTTGAATGTTCCAATAAAGACCGGAAGCATGAGATTATGCATTTCATTGCGCCCGGCTCAAAAGGCCCCCGGGTAATTTACCGGAGAGAGAAGAGCATGCAGCTTATTCGTGCGAAAAACAAAGGGTGGAAGTGCTCCAAAGGGGAGGTTATAATTTTTATGGAGGATCGGCATATCCCGCAACTTAATTATCTGCAAGAGATCACCAGCATTTTTGATGAAAATGAAATTGTGGGATTCGTTGCGGGAAGAGTAAAAACAGCGGGAGAAGCATCCCTTTTCGACAATAAAAATGAGAGTGATGAGCCAATATTTTATCCCTTTCGAAGCTTTTTAGATCCCGCTTTAAACCATACCGTGCACTTGTCGGTTAAACGAAAGGCAATAAAAGATGTTGGTGGTTTCGACCCTCTGTTTACGTCGGATTCTATTGGAGCGCATGGCATAGCCGAGATGGATATTATGAGCCGGCTACTCTTTACCGGCTGGAGTGGTTTTTACAGTCCTAAAATTGTTTGCACCGATCGCGAAGCAGATCTTGAAGAGGTAATTCCATCCAAAAGAAAAGCGTTGATAGAATCGCACGGAGCCTATTTCGCAAAATTTTTACTCGACAAAAGATCAAGATCCATTTTTGCTGAAAATTATTATTCACGATTGCAGTCACAAGATTTTAAAAGCAAGACACTACTTGAACTCAAAGGTGCGGCTTCATATCTGTTCCAACGATATATTCATTTACCCATTAGAAATTTTTTTTAGTCTCTGAGATCAGCTGGTAGGTCCACAGCCTCGGGTTCTTACCGGATATCAAACTTGTGACGAAAAACAATGGACCTTGGGCGATATTGGCGGGTATATCCTTTGGTTTCGCTGTTATGATGACGAAGGCGTCTGTCGGGGGAACATCTGATTGATCTTTTAACGGTTGAAAATTACAAATAATCGATAAGCTGAATGTTGCCTTCGATTACAAGCCGTGTCATTTTCTTACTCTTCCATTTTTTGAGAAGCTTTTCCGCGGATTCAGCTTCTGCTTTGGTGTCAAATGCCTGGCGGAAAACAATTTCCCATGGCCTGTAACGCTGGGTGTATCCTTTGCTTTCGCTGTTATGGTACGGAAGGCGCCTATCGGGATCATCGGATGACCCGTAATAATAAGTCTCTTTGATTGTAGACCGAAGAATATAAACGTAATAGCTCATAGCCATAAAAAAAGACACACCGCAATGAGCAATGTGTCCTTTTTTTAAGCTCCCCGGGTAGGATTCGAACCTACGCCCCGACAGCCGTCGGGGTAACAGCCCATTGCTCTTGCTCAATTTTCAATATTACTAAAACAAAAAAAAGACACACCGCAATGAGCAATGTGTCTTTTTTTTTTAAGCTCCCCGGGTAGGATTCGAACCTACGACCGATCGGTTAACAGCCGATTGCTCTGCCACTGAGCTACCGAGGAAGGTAGTGTAAAAACAATAAATCAATATAAAAGCCAGGGTAGGATTCGAACCTACGCCCCGACAGCCGTCGGGGTAACAGCTCCCAAATGCTTTTGGGACTCTGCCACTGAGCTACCGAGGAAGGTAGTGTGAAAACAAAATTTCAATAAACCAAAAACAAGCTTAAATCTGATACCGCTCATTGACAAATTGATTCAAAGTACTTGCCTTTGGAAAACCTTATTTGAACGGATGCAAATATAAGGTGTTGGATTGACTTAAGTCAAGCGTAGATCGAAAAAAAAGAATCTTTTATTTAAAAAAAGAAAGCTGCCTGAAGAAGCAGCTTTCTTGCAAAAAATATTCGGCTGATCTAAACTTGGCCACTATTTTTCATGTCTTGAATTTCAAGACGGATCTCCTGTGATACTTTTTTGATTTCCTGCAGCTTCTTGCGGGCTCTTGTACCGGCAGCTTTATTGCCTTTTTCATAGAACTTTTCCATATCAGGCTCTAATTCAGAAATCAAAGACTTGACCTGTTCAATTCTGCTCATATAACTCCTTGGTTAGTTAAGGTTTACTGTGATCATCATTTGTTAAGCATTGCCAAAACTATAGAACCATAGCATAAGTGGCAAGTACAAACCTCTATTTATTTCACTCAGAACAGTATTTATTCCGATTTTTAACAGCATTGTCTACAGATCACTGTAGTTTGGTTACATTTTTGATCTCGGGGTAGTTACCGAAATCTGACGGGGTGGTCAGTTTGTACCCGGAGTAGGCGGAGTGAAATTCTCTTGGCACGTTATCCTGAACAAATGATTCTCTATCGGATACATCAGATAAATTACATGGAAGAACCTTTTTTAGGATATCTCCATCATCACTACGTATAAACAGGTACGTTTCATCAATCTTTAGAGCTTTTGCCAGCGCTGACGCAATCGAGGGCAATGGAGCTGCCACAGGATGTGCTTTGTGTTTTGAATGAATAAGCGAGGAAACGACAAGAAATGGCTGGTCCGGAAATGTGCTGAATGTATCTGTGTCGACCACCACGCCATGATCTCCGGCCGAAAGTAACTCTTTTTGGTAACCATTGATCCCAACGGCTGAAACTCCCTGATCAGCAAGCAGCGCGATCAACCGGTGATTGAGATCTTTGATGGAGCGTACACGCGCCTCCTCACGCATAACGCCCGTTTGCATAATACGGTCCGTATAGGTACTGTCAGAATGAAGAATCAGCCCGCGATCGCTGTGCGACGATATGGCTTTCGCGAAAGAGGTGAGAAAAAGCCCGTTATCGAGATGCTCGTAGTCTAATATTGCGATGTACCGTATACTCATTTGTCCAATTTACTTGATGAAAATGCAAAGGGAAGCAGGTGTACAGTTTCATGAGTTGACCACGAATGGTCACCATGGTGAAGCTCCATCTGCGCTGATGGCATCCACTCCACAAGAACTTGTCGGCATGCACCACAAGGGCTGTTGAAATCTCCATTTGGAGCATAAATCGCCATTTTCTTAAAGTTTCGAGCACCTGCAGAGATTGCTCGAAAAATTGCAACACGTTCTGCACAAAGCCCTAAAGACCATGAGGTTACCTCAACATTTACACCGGTTACAATTCCCTTTTCGGAATAAAGAAGAGCAGAAACAGGAAAATCGGAGTGACTCGTTACTGCAAGCGGGATTAAATCTTTAAGTGTTTTTACAGGGTCAGTGATCTCCTCTGCAAAGGGAGAGAAGAAGGATCCGGCAGCAGGATCCGGCACATCTGCCAGACGCTCTATTTTATATTGATTCTCCCAATATGATTCGAGCTCCCCCGATGCTGCATTACTGAAATAGGCTGCCGGCTGATCGTTGTTAGCCAGGCAGCTGCAAATTGCACCATGGAGTGGTGTGATAGTCAGCGGAAACGATATATTTTCAACACGGACACCGGGATAAATTGTACCCGATACTCCCACCAAAAGGCAGCAATCTTCTTTATAAGATGAATAGGGCGAATAGCAGTACGTTTTAAGTTGGTTTATGTTCATTCAGGTTGTATGCTTTTCATGACGGCATCGGCTATGCGTGCTCGAATCCGGCTGATACCGGTACCAAGATTGCGGTCGGGGTAGGTACGATTTGTTAATAGAATAATTGCAATGTTGTTATCCGGATCAATCCAAAGACTCGTTCCGGTGAAACCTGTATGCCCGAACGAATGTTCACTTGTTAGAGATCCCGCTGTACTAAATCCTTCACTTTTTCTGTCCCATCCGTACGCGCGCTGGTTAATCGGGGACTGCTTGCTGGTAAATTGTTTGATTATTTCTGTTGATAGATAGTTTCTATCGGCATATGTGCCACCATTAAGCAGCATTTGTGAAAACATCGCAATATCCCTTGCGCTTGAAAAGAGTCCGGCGTGTCCGGCAACACCATCCATAAAATAGGCCCTTTCGTCGTGAACATCCCCCTGTACGATTCCACGGTTGTATACCTCATCAATTTCTGTGGGAGGTATCCGCTGCAACAACCAGTTCCCTGCTTGCCGGGGTGTAAAGTGAGTGGAATTCATCCCCATAGGAATAAAAAACGTGTCCCGAATGTAGCGATCAATCCGCTTTCCGGTAATCTCTTCCACGATTTCGGCAAGAAGAATGAACCCAAGATCGCTGTAGGTGTACACCTCACCGGGGCTATTTTCAAGGGGTTCATTTTTAACAGCTTTGAGTATTTCTTGACGGGTTTTAAGCTTGTCTACATAGATTTTAAAAGCCGGAAGGCCGCTGGTGTGAAGAAGCATCTGCTCGATCGTAATATCCCGTTTTTCATCGGTTTTAAATTCGGGGATGTATTCTGATACTTTGTTGCTCAGTGCCAGCTGTCCCTCATCTACCAGTTTCATGACAGCCGTTGTGGTAGACAATACCTTCGTTAAAGAGGCCAGATCATACACATCGGAACCCGAAACAGCTTTGGTTTTACTGTAGTCGTGATAACCATAGCCCTCATTCCAAACCAGTGCTCCATCTTTCATCACACCAACTACACCGCCGGGAAAAACAGAGTCATTAATCGCCTCCTGCATAATCTCATCTACCTGCAGCAGTGAATCAGTTTGTAGCCCTACAGACTCCGGCATACCGTAACGTAGTGCGGTGTGGTTGAACTGCAGCCCGTCGCCAATCGAGTACATTCCAGGGATCTCCGATGTCAGCTTTCCACCCACCTTGGCAGCGGCAAACAGGCCGGGAACCGATTGACGCACCTGGTTGGAATCCGTTGCCCACGCCAATACCTGTGAATCTACACCGGGCAAGTCCCTTACGATGTAGGGATTGCCGTATGCCACAAGCATGGATGGGGTGTTAATCCCGGTGATTTCCATAACGACTTCACGGAGTTCATCCGGAAGCTGAATGGGGTGATGCGAACGCACCATGATAAAGGAGCCGATGATGACAAGATCAGCTTTTCTGCTTTCTTCCAGAATGTCCTTCTTCTCTTTTTCGGTGGTACGCTGATCAATGTTTCTGTAGCTGACGCGGCTGTGATAGGTCCGAATTTCCCGGGCCAGCTGTTCCCCCGTAGAACCGGTTCGGTCATCGGCTACGGTAACCACAAGAATAGTTGGAAATTTTGCCTCTGTAATCGGCAGGATATTTTTTTGATCGCTTAGTACGGTAAGAGATTGCCGTGCAATGCTATTGGTTATCGCCTGGTAGTTTAGTGTATTGATTTTTCTGCCAAGTGAGCGTATATCAACTTCGTGATGGTTAAACAGATTTTGGCTCTTTTTGAGATTAAGCAGCTTCCGTACCGATGTATCAATCCGTTCTTCGGTCAGGCGGCCCATTTCAACTGCACGTGCAACATCTTCAATGGCGGTAGGTTCATCCGGGCTGATCAGCATGATGTCTGCACCGGCTTTCAGGGCCAGGACAACGGCTTCGCCCGGGGAGTAATGATTGGATATTCCATTCATTTCAAGTCCGTCGGTAACAACCAGGCCATTAAAACCAAGCGAATCTACAAGCAGACGGTTCAGCACCGATTTGTCGAGCGTGGTGGGCATACCTACGTTCTCACTGATGTTTGGATAAGCAATATGAGCACTCATAATGCTTTGGAGGCCTTTTTCAATATTTACCCGGAAGGGCACGAGCTCCAGGTTTTTGAGACGGTCGTACTTGTGTGTGATGGTGGGGAGGGCCAGGTGAGAATCGATATCAGTATCACCATGTCCCGGAAAATGTTTTGCAGTAGCGAGAACACCTTCACTCTCCACTCCGCGAATAAAATAATTGCCAAAAGTAGCAACAGTCTCCGGGTCTCCTGCATAGGAGCGGACGTTTATCACCGGGTTATCCGGGTTGTTGTTTACATCCAGAACGGGAGCAAAAATCTGATGCACCCCGAGTGCCTTCGCCTCCCTTGCCGTAATTTTGCCTTTCAAAAATGCATTGTCAGGATTTTGTGTAGCCGCAATACCCATGGCCGGAGTAAAACGGGTGGCATCCTGTACTCTCATAGCGGCACCAAACTCCATGTCCTGGGTGATCCAGAGTGGGATTTCGGAGAGCTCCTGCAGCCGGTTTGTCATTACCGCCTGTCCGTAAACGTCTCCCTGCATAAAAATGATACCTCCCACTTTGTAGTCGCGAACCAGCCGTTTCAGCCGCTGATACCGCATCTCACCACTATTTGTAAATGACCCATACGCAGGCACAATGAAAAGCTGACCAATTTTTTCCCGCAGCGTCATGGATTGTATAAGAGAATCAATATCTGTATCGGAAGATGCAGGTACCTGGCGTTCAATTTCTACTATTTCTGCTTCGGGTTCCACAAGCTCAGGAGTGGATTCATTGAGGGGCTCTTGTTGATCATTCGCCTGCTCGGTGGTGCCGCAAGAGATGAGATAAATACAGATTAAACAGGTAGTTGTATAATAAAAAAAAGAATGGAGTTGATTCATGAATGAAAACACTTAATTGGATGCTGTTGATGGAATATGATGACAAGTTCTATGAAGAACCAGTCCGTGAATGTACAATATTGGAACGAATCATTGAATTGAGAGCGGTTCCAATTTCATGGTTTTGTAGTTTGAAGCTTTGAAAAATGTGCTGTCATTATAAATATAACGATACCCGCCATTTAGCCACAGCTCGGTTTGATCTCCGTAATTTGTTGACAGAGACTGACCGGACTGACCTGTAGGCAGCACGCTGAGTGAGCGGGAAGGTGATCCGAAATTTACGATGCGTCGAATCGAAGGTCCTAATCGTACTTCGAATGGATCGTTCCAGCTATATTCGGCTTTGTTCACCGTCATGCCGTGTCCCGGAACCGGATGAGGGCCTGAACTGAGAAGATTTTTTACAATGATTCTGAGAGACTCCGGTGATTGCGGGTGTTCTGAAATCTGACCAAGCAGCGGCGGACGCAAGGAAAGGGTATGGAGTGATTCCCACCTCCATTCGAAAGGTTCGGGACCGAGCTGCTCCGTAAGCTGGTTGAGCGTTTCATTCATCGCATCTCGAATATTTTTTTGGCGCAGCCTGATATTTTCATCCTCAACGACGTTGAAAAAAGAGCCGCCATCAGTAAGTATATGTGAAACCATTGCTACGGGAATATACTCCAGCCTGACAAGACCATCGTACAAATCTTCTGGTATAACCCTTGTTAGCACAATTTCCGAAAGGTTTATAAAAAAAAGATCAAAAATTGTGGCCGCAGTTGAATTCTTTGAATATTCAA
>JAAAOB010000099.1 GCA_009909035.1 Bacteroidota bacterium | reverse complement strand
GAAAAACGTGACCAATTTTTTTGTGATCTACTATTTGAAAAAATCATCATCATCTTTTGCAGCATCACACGTTGGAATTATTCTCGCAGAGTTTCGCAGATGATATCGCAGAGTTTTGCGCATAACAAACCCAGCACCAGCGGTGCGTCATGTCCGTAGCCCGGGGCCGCTGCGAAGAGGTGGCCCTGGGTTGCCAAACGCGCACGACAACGGGAGCGCCGTAGGTGCGGAATAACCGTGCCGTTGCAAGGCGAGACACGAATTGTGACCAACAACCTGTTTTTTTGATTGGAGAGATTCTTTCCGCAAGGTTTCGTGAATGAATTCAGCGTTCGTTTGATGCCGCGCCGATGGCGCTTCTCTCATTTTTAGGTCTGCATGCACCCCACAGATTCACCTTGTGAACCTGTGGGGCTACGGACATGCCGCCCCTGAGCGGGGCTGGTGTATACTTTTGAAAAACGTGACCAATTTTTTTGTGATCTACTATTTGAAAAAACCATCATCATCATCTTTTGCAGCATCACCCGTTGGAATTATTCTCGCAGAGTTCTGGAGATGATATCGCTGAGTTTTGCTGAGAGCAAACCCAGCACCATCGGTGCGGCACATCCTCCCTATGTTTTGCACAGAAAAAGGATGTGATCCGTTTCGGAATCACCCCATCATGATAGTTAAATATTACATCTGCGGAGAAAAAAAATTCTTTACGTTCTCATCGGCGCTGTAGAGAACATCAAGCAGGAGCGCGGCCGTCCAAGAAAACCGGTCGGTGCCGTACCCTTTCCCGGTGTCAGGATCAAAATATTCACGAAAGCCGCTGTTCATCGGAAGCCAGATGATCGATTTCATGATCCGCCCGGCGTAGTCATCAAACCCATAGCGGCTCAGCCCAAGGCAGAGCATCCAGTTCAGGTTGATCCAGATCGGGCCGCGCCAGTATTTCGATGAGGAGTAATCGGGGCTGCTGCGGTCGTAGGTTGGAACCGCCAGGCAATCATCAGCCAGCCGGCAGAAGCAGGTTGTGTTCAGGTAGGTAAAAAGCGTGTCGGCCCGATCTGGTCCGGGAATACCCGCATAAAGCGGCAGAAAACCCGCAAGGATACGCTCGCTGATCGGCTGACCGGCAACGGTATCGTAATTCATGTAGAGCTTATGCTTTTCGCTCCAGAGTTTGCGGTTTAATGCATCGGATGTTTTCTCAGCAAGGGCCGTCCATCGTGACGGATCTTCGTCAATCTCATCGGCAATAGCGGCAAGGTCGCGATTGGCCTGGCAAAGAATGGTGTTGAACAGTACATCCTCGACAAGAAACGGGCATCCGGCCTCCCGGATCGCCGCTTCACTGTACCCTGCAGTACGGAACAGGTCCACCAGGTAGATATACCGGTCATAATCGATATCATCGGGGCGCTCAGAGGCGTCCACATGGCTGAGATCGCGCCGCTGGTAGGCCGGGATATCGACCGATTCGGGGTCGATTTCTCTCAGTACGGGATCCCAGGCCGGCGAATTATCCTGTCCCGATTCCCACGGGTGACGGATATAGACAAGGCCGTCGCTGCCGATGTCGCGTTCGCGGTACAGATAATCGTGCCAGGCGGCAAGTGCGGGATAAACAGTTTGGGCAAACTCCCGGGCTTTGGCCGGGTCCGTTGCGTTTTCCAGGATGGCACGAACAGCGGTGGCGTGAACCGGCGGCTGACAGATGCCGGATGTCTTCACGTGGTCAGGTGCGTTCGTCGATCGTTCGATTTCCCAGAATGCCGGGCCGGGAAAATATTTCTCCTCATAGCCCCTGTCATCAAACACAATGTGTGGAATCATGCCGTTTTTCCATTGGGCGTTAAAAAGATGCAGCATCTCCTTTTGAGCCCATTGCTGATCGTAGTGCGAATAGCCGATGGAAATAAAACAGGAATCCCACGACCACTGGTGCGGGTAAAGGTTGGAGGTGGGTTTTGTAAACTTGTCTGTTCGGTTTCCCCGAAGCACCGCTTTTGCGTCTGATGTTAGCTGAGCCAGGGTTTTTTGCATTTATGCGGGGTCTGAATAATGTATCCATGCTTGTTTATCGATAAATAGAATCTATCAAACAATGAGGGGCATCACAATACGATCAGGTAGATGTGATCAAATGGTTACAGAATTGAGGGGGATTTATGTGTTTCTGGTTTCAATTGTTGTTGAGGCAGTCGATGAGTTTGTTGAAGAAACTCTCAAGGTCTTTTTGAGACCTTGCGGGTTTGGTTTTCAATCCTTGTTTTGGTGGATTAGGTTCGAGAGGCTGATCACTGAGCCACCGATGTTCACCTCCGAGAGCCTGGTGGATTATCGGGTCTATCCCCACGTGTGCGGGGCCACCCTACAGGGTTTTGGCCAATCCGCTGATGATGCGGGTCTATCCCCACGTGTGCGGGGCCACCAATACATGCTCAACGCCCGCTCCACCCGCGCGATCGGGGTCTATCCCCACGTGTGCGGGGCCACCTCTATGAACTTCTTGCAGTAGAGGCTGTCATATTGGCAAAAGATAGGAAGGTCAGTGATATTTACGAAAAAAGATGTGCAGAAGATCAGAATTGATCTACCGTTGGATCATCCTTATCGAAGGGAGGCTCTTTGGATGTTAATAGCTTCTCAAGTTCATCAGAATCATGAGACTGTGTGAGCTCTTTGAATGTCAGCCACATCCCTTCATATTCAACCAGCTCTTTTTTAGGCCATCCCAGTACGCGTACACCTAATCCGGATGGCGCTTTCGGGCTTTTCCATAACAGAACAACTCCGCCATCCTCCGGAATCAATTCCGACCAATCCAAGAGTACACGCCAGAGTCGTTCGCGGACCGACTTTTTCATTTTGGGTGCCGCATAAACACCGGGTGCAATCTCGTGCATACACGAATTAATAAATCCATCAAACCGGTTCGGTACATTACGAGTTATCGCTATCGTCATCGACATCCATCAACTCCTTTATTTGATCAATCATATCAGGAATCACCTGATCTCTTTGAAAGGTTTTACCGGCTAACTTTCGGGTTTGGCTTTCGATATCCAAACTCTTGTTTTGAGACACCTGTTTTGCCGCCTGAAAAGCAATTGGGAGTATAACCGAACTACGGAAGAGATCAGCGATATCCAGCGCAAAAGCTCTTCCGGAGGATTCATGAATAAAACCGAGTTGCGGAATAGTACCGGTTACAGCAACCGCAATTTGAGCCGCCGCATACGCCGCTGTAACAGCATGGTTAATGGCCCGGTTAATCAGATCATCGTCATCGGGGTTAGACCGATCAAATTTTCTACCATTCCATTCAACACCATATTGTGAAGCAAGACGTTCATACACTTTTTTCACCCGTTTCCCCTCAATGCCCCTGAGTGATTTTATATCACGGGCATAATCCGGCAGCGATTCTCCGAACCGATAGGCGTACATCGCCCGGATGACATCAACGCGTTTGTTCTCATCATTCCAAAGCCGGGCCTGTTTTCGGGCAAGTGCGGACCGGTCAGGGCCAAACGGCATACTTGCCGCATAAATTCGTATTCCTTTTGATCCCACCGCCAATACACCCGTTTGTTGGCGGGCAAGCAACCGAAGGGCGTCGTGGCTGATCACCGTGCCGGGGCCCAGTAACAGGCTTGAGATTTGTTGAAAGGGAATTTCATACGCACCGGCATCTAACTGACTATTACCGGCTGTGGTGAACACCAGATTCCCATCTTCAACCGCCAGGCGGCCGCGTTCCAGCCACATGAGCCCGTGCCGGTCTGCGTGAGGCACACGTGCAGTTTCAAGGCCAAGCCTTCCTTTAAGTACCATAGTTTCTCCTGTTATGCTCTGCGAATTTTCAGCATGCCAAACCCAAAGCTTTTGTGACGGCCGATCCCTTTCAACAGCAGATCCTTGAATTCATCACCGTTTTTGATAGTCATTGTCCCGGTAAATGTTACATCCGGTCGCTGGATAACCCGAACTTTTCGCTTGGCCTGATGATTTCGGCGTGACATGCGTTCAATTGAAAAACGCTTCATCTGCACAGACTCCAGGTCTACTCCGGGTTGTCGTTCAAAATGATGGATGAGCCACTCTTTATAGACATCCTCGCGGTTCACATCAACGCTTTTATCATCAATCTCCCAGACTTTGGACAGGAAGGCGTCGATCTCCTGGCCTTTTTTCCATTTATCTCCATCGGATGCCTTTCGAACCACAGGACAGGTTCGCAGTTCAAAACCGAGTTTCATTCCTTCCGGGAATTGATCCGGCATCGGTTTGGAAGCCATTCGATCCCAATTGATAATTTCATACACCGTTGGACTGGCAAATCCCCTGGCAAGATTTTGCAGACTTTGCCAGTCAAGCTCAGAATAACACAAAACAAGAATGTATTTCCCATTATTGCTGCTGTATTCGGTCATCTGCCGGTGAGAATCTTCTACGCTAAATGGTTTGGGAGCCTGGTCCTGAAACAGCTCGGAAAGAGCACAGTGTACAAGGTAGTTATTGCCCACTTGTTTCAGCGGCAGATGCAGCATGCGGCCCAGCTCTGTTAGCCGACGGGGATCCAGCCACATCTGTATCATATGAAAGTCAGCGTTTGTTTGGTTATTCATGAGTTGTTTCTGTTTTAATTTGAATTTCACCTCTGGCAATCCATCGTTCACCCACATGAATCTGGTTGGCCCAGTCTCGCCGGTCGGTTACGGGTTGTTCCATGTCCGGTTTGGTTTTGTGCTCTTTGTCATCAACAGGCCACCATGCTGTGAACGTCTTCCTGTTGTCGGCTCTGGGGTGCAGAGGCAGATTTTCAAGGGCATTCATCAGAGAATTGGCTTTCATTTGCGCGACAAATAATGGAGCGGCAGGCAGACAGGTTTTACGCCCGATAAATAGTGGTCGTTCAGGATTTTGAAGCGCTTGTTCGATTTGGTTGAGGTCAGGTGCTTCATCAGCAGGATTCAGTGTTAAAGCTACGGTATGTACGGCATCTGCCCGATAGTCTCGCAAACGAATATGAGTCCCTTTGCTTGCAGCCCCACCTTTGCGTTCGTCTAGCCAGCCTTGAGTCGTCCATGCGTTGTCATCTCTCATAAAATCCTGAGACAGGTCTACTGTGTGGTAATCGCGAATTTGCTGACCGGCCCGGTCTTGCCTTGAAGCATAACTCAGGCGTTCCTGAAGCCGGTTTAGTTTGTCAAAATCGCCGTGTTCATACCCCAGGGCATTTCCCAATAATCCGGTAATTAATGATAATGCCGGATAGGGCTGTACGTTCCCGTGTCGATCAATTATGGGGGCTCCAAAACTCATGAGCGGAGCATCCAGTCGCAGTATGAGCACATCCATCACTACGCCCCTTTTATTTGATTGGCTACCCAGTTTGCAATGTCGGGTACGGAACTTGTGCTATCCATTCCAAGCTTCTCTGTAAGTATATCTTTGGGGCCGGTAGCTGCCAGTCGACGCTCAGTAGTTTTGCCGTACATCTGGTCCATATCGGCAACAAAATCACCCAGCGCACGATAAGTGTTCGTCAGTATTCCATCCCGGTTTGTGGGAACGGCTTCCTGAAAAGCATTTGCCAGGGTTCGCGGCTGAGAATTTCCGGCTTCCACCAGCAGGCATTGCGCGTAGGAATATGGAGCCGTTGATCCCAGTTTGGCACCGGGCGATACGGTTGCGATGAGGTGAACCATCCGTTTTACGACTTCAGCGGCCAGAGTTTTATCGGTTTGATTCCATTCACTACGGGAAACCCCTTGCAGATTAGAAACAAGCAGAGGAATATCTACCACCACATAGTTGTAAAACAGGCCGCTGGAAAGTTCCGTACTGTTAATATGTCCGGCACCCAGTTCTCCACTCTCTTCGGGTTCATCACGGCGGAGTTCATCCACGGCAGAAAAGTAATCACTTTCGCTCTCCTCCTCATGGGTGGTAAAGGAGTGAGCTACATGAATAGCCGCATCCCCGCGAGCGAGTATATCACTGGTGACCATTCGGCCAAACATGGCTGCATCCAGGCCCGATGCCTGTTCGAGACCCTTCAAATTCTTTTTGAGATCTCCTTTTGAAAAGTCACGCATGACGTCTGCCGCTGCAGAAACGGTATCTTTATCCGGCTGCGAACCTTCTTCCCAGTAAACAGGGAAATCGTCTTTGATCTCCTCGATTCTGGATTGGATAAGTTCACGCAGGTATTTCATTTCCGGCTCACCAAAGATTGTGATTTGGCTGGATTGCAATTCCTCCCAGGGGTCATATTTATCATCCCCTTTGCTCGGGTCTATAAGTTTTTCTATGTCTGCTTTCTTGGCTTTTTTTCCACCCAGCAGAAACTCTTTAACGCTTCCCACACCGGCTCGTACCAGCGGTTCCGGGTGCCCGGCATTAATTAATGGCCACGCTAACTTGCGCTGAAAGGTTTCGCGGGAGCGATAGGTTTTGGCTACATCCAGGCTGTACAGGGAGTGTTCGCCCTCGAAATTTCGCCAGTGATATTTCAGGCACTGAGAAGAAACACGCGTTCGGCTGGCACCGCCAAAGGGCAGGCGTTTTGCAAAACCGGCATCATCGCGATTTAAAAGCGTTGCGGGGTAGGATGTGAGTGTGTGAATTTGCAGAAATTTAGGATTGCTCATAGTTGAACTCCGATGGATTGTAGTTTTATTATTTTATTTAGTTGTTTTCCTGGGCGTATAAAGCTGAATAATAATTGCGGGAAATCGACAGGCGAATTTTTTCACCCGATTCTCCCGATTGGGTAAAAAGCAGTCGGGCTGCATCCGACCAATCGGCCTCCTGGTTTTTCCCGGCTAAAAATTGAGCGACTCGCCTTAAATGTTTTTCGAGGGTTTCACCGTTGCTTTTCATCAACTGTACAAAGCGAAGTTCCGACCAGCCGGCATTGGCAAGAGCCTGCCCAAAAGAGACCCTGTAATTATGCAGGCCGATATTATGCGCCATGACCATTAAAAGAGTTGCCCAGCGGCGCTCCCACTGTTCCTGGCTAATCCAGCCAGGCGATTCATTTAGATCAAACATTAGCAGAATTCTCCAAAGGGCCGGTGTAAATGGCTGATCAGGAGAGATACGCCGCAGTTCCGCAAGATCTCCGGTGGATAGTGCGCCTTTCTCCTTCATGAGGCTGGCAATTTTACCGACCGCTTTCCCGATATTCAGCCCTGTGTTTTCCTGTTCCGCTGTGCCAGATTTGTCTGAAACATCTTCAGTAATAGTTTCAGTAGATTCCTGTTCTGAGGTCATAATTTCAAGGGTTTATTGGGTGATAGGTTTTTCGTTTCCTGCAACTTCTAAGACTTTTTTCGCCTGGCCGTAGAACATGCCCCGTGCTTTGCTGATTGCCCGGTACCTTCGAAGTTGAGTGATAGGCGTGCTTCGTTCGGCTTCTTTATAAATTTTTTCGGCCTCCTCAAAGAGAATGGCCGACCATTGCTGCCGGGCCTCTTCCTGGTCCATTTCGACAGATACCCAGAGTGCTTCGAAAAAGCGCTGGTCAATGGTGGAATCAAACCGGTTGATCCAGGGCGCTACTTTTTCATAATCAACTTTGTTTCCAGATCCACTGCTCAGAAGAGATGAAATAGAAGGCCAGAGTACTTTTCTCTGAACATCGTACGTCAATGATATTCGTTGTTTAGCTCTCTTGGCTAAAGTTTCTTTCGTGGAAGTATTTCCAAATAGTTGAGACGAAATTTTGGGCGGAACAGGTATAATTCTTCGATGAAGACCATCCGTTTTGCCTTGTCCACGAACCATTGCCTGACTAATTAAAAATGCTCCGTGCTGTTCATCTTCCTGAAATTCCAGTGCTTGAGGTGTTGAATATTCTTCACCAAGCAAAAGTTGTTGAATTAATTCGTACGTAAACCCTGATTCACCGAGAGTTAATGCTTTCACTCCCTTTTTCTCAATAGGAGTCCATGGATCTTCGGTTCTTCCATTTAGATCATCCGGAGCGGAAATTCTGCTCGCCTTTGTATTGGTGCGAAAGCAAGTCATGTTGCCATCCGAAAGTTGAAAACGAATACGGCGACAGATTTCAATAAAGAAGGGATCACAAGATGAAATTGGGATGCCACTGGTTTTAGATCCATCCCAGAACGGAAGCCAAAGCAATGCATACCCATCAGTTGCATACATATTCAACAGGTCTGGTCTGTTTTTCAAAAGCACGTTCAGATCACGTTTAAATCGTTCGTCCCAGCTTATTCTGTTTGATAAACCAACAAACGGCCGATTTCCAAAGCCACCATTCATTCGAATGATGCCATAATTTCCTCTCCCAAGAAATCCTTCCATCGTCTGTAATGTGAGCAGAGCAAACAGCCAGTGCTGTGGCTCCGGTCTAAGTATTCGGTTCCCTTTTACGTCATGGTTTTTCGAGGTTACCAGCATATCCAGGTCATCGGGAGTCTGAATATCTGAGCTGTAACCGGCTTCTTCCAAAGAACCTTCAGGAATGGGCGGTTGCATAAATGCGGGTTTTGAGGGATCAGCCACCACCAGGTGCCAGGCAGCTTCGCTTCCACCGGCAAGGCTCACAAGCAGTTCCCGCCATCTTTCAGGTTCAGTTGGGATGTCACCTTTGTTCTCCCGTGCAACAGCCATAGCAGCAAGCTGCACCAAAAAGCTGTACCACGGCTGCTGCTGGTGTGGCTGTAAGGCTTCGAAGCTTACCACAGAGTCGGCCATCAACCCGCTAAAAATTTCCGGAAGGTTTGTTTTGGATGTCTGTCCGTCCTGAAATCGTACCGTGATAACCGGATCATCTAAAAGGGAATAATTCATATCGTCGCTCATAATAGTGGTCGTTTAATGTTACGATTCTGAGTGGAGTCCAAAACGATCATACCGGAATGCTTTTCCATAGTAGGTAAAGCCGAACCCTCCATCAAATGTTTGTACTGTATCTTCTTCCACCTGCAGTTTTTCGGGAACCACATCCAGCTGCCATTCGGTAATGGTCATCTCTTTGACTTCATTGCCAAAAGGCCCGGACAGATTCTCCGGAAGGAACACCTGGTAATCGTCTCTTCCAAGCCGGGTTTTCACCTGCTTCAGATCTTCGGCAAAGCCTGAGTCTCCAAATGGTTTACTGAAATCAATTCCCACCAGGCCGGGCAGTTGCCTGTTTGCAAACTCCTGTCCGGCAATATGCTGTTGGTGATTTTCCCACCTGTCGCCAAGTTCCGAAGCCAGTGAGCGCAGGATGTTGGGATGCGTAGCGCATTCAACCAGTTCGCGGTTGTGTTCAGGGATGTTCCACTGTTTTAATGCTTCATCTTCAAGAACCCGCCAGGTCGCTTCAAGCACCCGCAGATCCTGATACACGGTGCCGAGTCCGTGTTTCCCTTTACTTCCCTTGCCGTTCTGGTCAATCGATTCGCTTACATCCCGCTGCTCAGGAGTTAGAACCACGCACCGGGCTGTTTCAAATCCCTGGGGGCGATCCCGTTTATGGCGGTGCAATCGGCCAATCCGCTGAAGGAGCACATCCATCGGGCACAAATCCGTAATCAGCAGATCGGCATCGATATCCAGGCTTTGTTCCACGGTTTGAGTTGCTACGGCAATGACCGATTTTCTGTTGGTTTTTTTGCCAAAATAGTTTTCGATCTGCCCGTCCAGCAATCTTCTGTCATCGGCAGCGAAACGGGAGTGATGAGGGGCAGCCTCGCCATTAATTTGAAATAACAGATCAGAATCCGATCCTGTAATCTCTTCTACGGCTTTTTGCGTTTCGATGCAGTCCCGAACGAGGTTTCGAATGATAAGCACTCTGGCACCTGAATCTGCATAATCAACAGCTAAGGAGGCTATTTTTTCTGCCGAGCCTGCAATGGGTTTGGTTTCTGTTTCTACTTTTTTCTGTTGGCCGGAGGATGCAGCATGTGTCGTTTCGGGTTTTTTTCGTGAGGCATCCACATGCGTTAATAGCGGGTAGGGAATTTGCTTCGCTTCTTCGGGTTCCGGCGGCTTTACTTTTCCATTCGTTGAAAGATGGTAGCGCGAAGCCGTGCCGAGTGTTGCTGACATCAAAAGAGCATGGCCTCCGGCAGAGAGATGGAAATCAAGAACCCGGTCTAATAACTTGGTCATGTAAGCATCGGAGGCATGTACTTCATCTACAACCAGAAAATGGCGTAAAAGAGCAGCAGCCCGCATATGGGCATGATTTACCTGGAGCGTGGACAGGAACACCTGATCGATTGTTCCTACAACGATAGCACCGGCAAGATATCGTTTTGGATGTTCTGCTGCCCAGCCGCGTTCCCGCAATAGGTCGCGCCGGTTTTCCGGCCATAAAACGTCAAAATTCGGTAATGGCTTTCCCTCTTCGGCATCCACTTTGATATATCCGGAAACGGCCTGAACCACAGGCGGACGAGAGGATTCATCAGGAAAAGCACGCCGGGTTGCTTCTACAACTCGTTCGTAAAGCTGAGTGGCAGCGCTGCGAGTTGGTACTGCAAAATACATTCCAT
This sequence comes from Bacteroidota bacterium, assembly GCA_009909035.1. Lineage (GTDB taxonomy): Bacteria > Bacteroidota > Rhodothermia > Balneolales > Balneolaceae > SW132. The sequence goes on along the minus strand of JAAAOB010000099.1, from coordinate 13,580 downwards.
CCACCAATCCTTTTTGATATAAGCGCATAAACCGCGCAATAGCCGATTCAGTTTTACCGGAACCTGTGTCTGATTCTAAGATTGTGAGACTTCCATTCTCAAAGAGCGGGAGCTCAAGGCACTCTTTTTGGATATCGAAAGGCTTGAAATCGCAAAACCGATCAAATTTGGCAGACTGGCCGTTGAATTGCAGACGGGATTTTTCAGGATCAAGAACCAATTTATCAATTACATGGGATGCATTTTTTCGGGCAACTTCAATGTAGCCGGAATCATACTCCGAAAATTTGAAAAATTTGGGATCGGAGCCCAGCCAATCGGCCAGTGTCAATAAACCGTTAAACGTATGCTGGAATGCAGTGTTTGAAGGAAATGGCTGGCCTTCTGTGTCAAAGGCTTTAGGACACCAGGTTTTAATCGCATCCCCAAGTTCTTGAAGTGCCGCTTCGGGATTCCGTTCTTCATTTTCTTTCCAGAGGCTTGCTTTAAAATCGTGCTTAATCGGAACCGGCCTGCCGTGATGACCCCAGGTGGCCATTAAGAAATGAATCGCTGTTTTCTGTTCCGGAAACCAACTCAGCATCTGTTGAATACCGAGTGGAATGAGAAGTGATTCCTGGTATTTAGCATCGGCATCCAATAGCTCAATGATCGGTGAAACATGCCCGGCTCTGGGATGCTTTGATGAATACATTTTATTCTGAAATCCATGATTCACTTTTCCGGCATCATGCAAGGCCGCAAGAACAGAAAGCCGGGCAATGTGGATGTCACTTAATTTTTTCCACCCAAGAATCGTTGCCAGCCGCTTATGCAGAATCGTTCGCTCCAGGAGTGCTTCAACAACAGCCGCAACATCGGCTAAATGTGCCATAAGCGGATGCCATTCGAGAATATTTCCATCTTCATCTTGATTTAATTTTGCCCAAAAGCCCGTTGGTTTTCCTTTCATCTCAATAAATTAAAAGTTCGCCCAGTTTAGTTGTTTCGCCCCTGCTTCTCCCACCGTAGATATTTCTCCAAATTCAATTAATTTCCAGAAAATCGCACGAGTTGCCTCCGCATCTATAACGGCTGTATGAAGGTCTCCTTCAACACGAATATCAAACTCTTTTAAAAGAGCATTTAATTTAAAACTGTCTTGCTCTTTTCGTAGTTGGCGCGAGAGATCTAATGTGTCGATAAACCGCAGGTTTGGCCCGTCCAGTCCAAGCCTGTCCGCTTCATAAGCAAGAAACCAAAAATCAAACCTGAGATTATGGCCTACTACAATCCCTTGCTGGAGATGTTCTAAGACTACTTGAAGTGGCAATGAACAATTATCTGTTTCATTTACTGATTTTTTCTCCCAGCAAAACTGACTGGAATTCCGATTTAAAATTGCCACTTCAGTAATTTTTGCTCCTCTGTCTGGCCGTAAGCCGGTCGTTTCGATATCGAAAAAAAGGAGTGATGCTAATTCGAGTGAGGTCTTTATCGCAGGTTTTAGGATTCTTAAATCACTAATCTTATTCATCGACCTTCCCCGGTAACCCTCCAAGGGTTTGAAACCCTTGGAGGGTTTTAAAAAATGGAACCGTTTCGGTTTTGGGTTTCAATCTTTGATGTAGTCTCATAAAAAGTTGCTATCCAAAAGATATTCTATTTTGAAATACCAAATTTTCAATTCACTTTCAACATAACCACCTGGGGTGACATCCTGCGTCACCCCTCCGGAAAGTTTTTTAAATGAAAGAGTGCATCACGGAGAGGAGCACTTTTATGTTGAAGGAAGAGGAGTGCAGAAGACCAATCAATTTTTGTTAAACCTGTCCCCGTCGGATGCCCATGGCGCAGGTCTTTGGATCTACAACTTCGAGATGGACAACAGATCCGCAATGTCTGAAAAAGACATTGCGGATTTTGCACCATCGAGACCTTCAGATCTTTTTTAATACAAAAACCCGAACAGCCAAAGTGGGATCACATTTGCAAATCCGTGTTCAATATCATCCTTTGCCAGGTACGCATTTTTCATGTCCCTGATTTGTGTCTCTTTCTTGTTTTTTCCCCCAACTTCAAAAATCCAGCTATCATCCACCATAAAGTCCCTTTTTTTGGGGCTTACATGCAACTGGTGGCCGGCATTATAGCCTTGTACAACCGACAGGTCGCTCTCCAGTACGGTGTTTATAATCCGCAGAAGCCTGGGGACAACCGGTTCTCCATCAATATCCCCGGAGAACGGGAAGTATCCCTCACGCAGATATTGTTTGAACAGTGGGAGGATGTTAATCCCTTTTGTAATGTCGCGGGTGATTCGCAGATGATTGTTCTCTATTTGGGAAAGAGATAGTGGTTTAAATGTACGGCTATGTTTTAATTCAAGGTATTCGCGAAAAGAGAGGCCGTGCAGCGTTTGAGTAACCAGACGTCTGCTCAGGTCTGCTTCGCCCCGGTAGAGATCAAGGGCCGAAGAACTTGTAAACATAACCGTCAAATCAGGATGCCCGTCATAGATCAGTTTTAATTCATTAGACCAGTTGGAATACTTATGCACTTCGTCAATGAGGAGCAGTTTGCCCCCATACTTATACCAGTCAGAGGCCAGTTCAAACAATGTGTGATTGTAGAACCACGGATGGTAAGCAGTTACATAGAGCCCTTTATCGCGGAGATATTGAGCTGGTAAGAAGTGAGTATCCCTCCGTGATCCGTTGAAATGCGGGGCTGTAAAGCGTATGTACCTGGCGGGACTGAACGGCTGGGACAGGTCGATTCCTGGTGGGTATGTGGACTGTAAACTTCTTTACGTTGTTTTTTAATAGAATTTCTGAAATCCCCCTGAATCCCCCTTTTTCAAAGGGGGACTTTTTGAGCTCTTTGTTGATGAATCAAACCGAAATTCATAGTGTGAGTCTCGAAGAGACGACCGCTTTGTAGCCCGGCAATTCATTGCCGGATATTAGGCGAGATACCCAAAGTGAAATCCGCGGAGCGGATGGCCCATCTTCTCAAATGTCAGCTGTTATTCATTTATCAGGTCATCCATCTCGGATAGAATTTCGCCGTAACGGGTCCAGTCACCATCTTCCAGGGCAGATCGCATATCCTGCCAGAGACCACGAAGCTTCTCATACTCTTCAGACCGCAGATTCCGGCGGTTGGCTACTTCATCAGGCGACATTTCAGGGTCAACCATTGTGCGTGTAATGGGGGAGGAGGCCAATCCGGCTGTCTCGCCAAACAGATCGAGCATGGCCCCTTCCATGGTCGGCTGCATGGCGATATCGCTGCCGATCGCTACAATCACCCGCTGAAGCTGCGGAATATCCACACCTTCTGCCAGCAGAAACACGGGTTCAACATAAAGGAAGGAATTTTCTATCGGGATGACCATCAGGTTTCCGCGTATCACGCTGGACCCACGCTGGTCCCAAAGGGCAATTTGCCGGGAAATTTCCGGATCCTGATCAATACGCGCCTCGATCTGGGCCGGGCCATAGATGAGCCGGTCTTTGGGCAGCTTATAGACCACCAGCTGACCGTACTCAGCCGGATCGGATTTTGCCGCAAACCATGAAATCATGTTATCCCGGTTCTCGGGCGTGAGGGGGCTGATAAGCATAAACTCCAGCTGCTGCTCGCCGGGAAGACGGGCCAGGACATAGTAGGGCTCCATCAGAATCTGCTGGCCGCCATATTTTTCGTTGGGCCGCGTCCAGAGATCCTCCTGGTTATAAAAAACCTGCGGCGTGGTCATGTGATACCGGTTGAACGTCTCCATCTGGATTTCAAACAGGTCCTGAGGGTACCGGAAATGTTCACCAAAACCATCCGGAACTTCCGACTTGTCTTTCAAAAGCCCGGGGAAAATGGTGTCGTAGACATTCAGAATAGGGTCGTTGTCGTCGATTTTATAAAAATCAACGCTTCCCTCATAGGCATCCACAATAACTTTCACGGAATTCCGCATATAGTTCACCCCGCGTTTGGGCGTGGAGTAGGGAAAGTGGGTGGAGGTGGTATAGGCGTCCTGGATCCAGTAAAGCTTGCCATCGTTTTTGACCAGGTAGGGATCGCTGTCAAGCTCCAGGAACGGGGCGATGCGCCGGATCCGCTCTTGTACGCTGCGCCAAATTTGAAGGCGGCTCTCATTGTCCACATAGTCGGTTAGCAGGATGTTGATATCGCCGAGTTCCCAGGCAAAGAGTAATTTCCTGAAGAAGCTGGTGAACTGAATTCCCCCCTGGCCGGAGTAGTGGGTGTAGACATTTTCGTCACCGGCGGGGTAGTGAAGCTCTTCAACACCGGTGTTGACAATGTAGTAGCCGGTGCTGTTTTCCCCGTAGTAAATTGCCGGATTGTCGACCCGAAGGTCGGGGCTATTATAGACCGGCGGAAGGTCACGGATAATCAGGCGCGGCTCTCCTTGGCTGGTTGTTTGGGTGACGGGGCTCATCGTCAGACCGTACCCGTGGGTATATTGCATGTGGCGATTGACCCAGGTATCGGACTGGCTTGGGAGCGTCCGGGCAATTTCGCGGGCCGAGAGCATCATCTGGGTTTTTTGCCCGTCAACCATATAGCGGTCGTTATCGACGGAGTAAAATTCGTAGTAGGAGCGGATCTCCTGGAGCTGTTTGTAGGTTTGAATAAGCAGCCGGGGATCCCAGAGCCGGATATTATCAACGGCATCCTGGTTGTTGCGGATATCGGCGATGGTCAGGGTATCGTCGGCCTGGTACTCCACTTCCCGAACCTCATTCAGCCTGAAACCGGTTCGCGTCATGTCGATATTGTGTTCCAGGTAGGGTGTTTCGAGCTCCAGCTCATTGGGATTGACAGAGAAATTTTGAATCACGCCCGGCACCAGGATTCGTCCGCCGATAAACACCAGCACTCCAAGAATGGCAAGTCCGGGAACCACTTTCCCCAGTTTTATCCATCGCCCCAGAAGCAGCATCGCGGAGAGCACCAGGCTGATGATAAAAAGAATCCACAGGGTGGGTAGTTCTACCATGATGTCGGTGTAGCCGGCGCCGTAGACGATTCCGTCGCTTTTAAACATCAGCCCGTATCGATCCAGGTAAAACCCCCAGGAGAGAAAGAGCAGCCAGAGGCCGCCGTTTAGGTTTAGATGCTGAAGCACCGGCTCGCTCGCCGTAAACCCTTGTCCCGGCTTCATTCCCAGCAGGCCGGTAAACAGATAGATGATGGCAAGCAGTGCGGTTGTCAAAAAGGTGAGTACCAGCAGCGAGGACTGAATAAGCTCCAGGAAGGGGAGCTGGAAAAGATAAAATCCAAGATCGTTGGAAAAGAGAGGATCCGTATCGCCGAACGGCATGTTCCAGACAAAAAGGAGCGATTCATCCCAGCGAATGTAGAAACCAAAAGAGAACATGGCCGTTACAACCAATGCTCCAACGGTAAAGAACTGTTTGACTCTTTTTTGCTGCTGGGGACTCCCGATATCGATGTTCACACCCTGAAGTGGTGTGCCGGTCAGAGATACCTGCTTGAGCTGATCGGCCAGGTAACGAAAATTGGGAACAAGATAGCTGCCGATCACGATGAAGGCCGTTGTGATTAAAATGACCTGGGTGGTTTTCAATGTCCAGAAAATTTGTGAATATCCAAGTTCAGACAGCCACAAAACCTCTAAAATCCAGCTGGAGGATATCGACAGCAGGATAAACGGAATCAGTACAAGCAGGGCGATGCGCAGAATTCTGGATGACATAAATGATGGTAGATTATTCGAGTGGGTGAATCGTAAAGATACAAAAAAAGCGGGTCAGAGAAGAAACCGGTATCCGGTTTATTGTGGACGAGGAGATCTGCAGTTCTTCTGCCGAAAAAAGGGGGGTGGGATCTACTGCTTGCACAGTAACTGGGGGAGAGGCCGCGGTGTCAGGTGCTGACAAGCTCTTTTTCACGGGTCTCTGCGGCAATGGTAAAGTAGAAGGTGGACCCTTCGCCCTCTTCAGTCTCAAACCAGATCGATTCCCCGTGATTTTCGATGTACTCTTTGCAGAGATTCAGGCCCAGGCCGCTCCCTTTTTCGCTGTTGGTTCCCTGGCTGGTAAAGTGATCATCGGTGAAAATTTTCGACCGGTTTTCTTTTGCGATGCCAATTCCGTGATCTTTTACATAGACGCGAAACGTAGAGTCGCCGGCATGATCGGCACCAATATGGATCCGGGAATTGGCATAGCTGAACTTAATGGCATTGGCGATGAGGTTGCGAAGCACAAGTTTTAGAAGATCATAATCGGCACAAACGGTACTGTTTTTGGGCAGCTCAAGAATGAACTCAACCCCTTTGCTTTCGGCCTGAAGCGTAAACTGCTCCAGTACAGATTCAATAGCATGTTTGAGATCGAACGGGCGTTTGTTAACCGATATCCCGTTCATTTGTGATTTTGCCCAACCCAGCAGATTGTCCATCATACTGGAATTTTCAAGCATATTTTTTTCAAGGCTGGTAATGAGCTTGTGGGTCTCATCCTCGGATAATTCATGCTCTCGCAGGAGGTAGAGCATGCTTTGAAGTGAACTGAGCGGCCCGCGCAGGTCGTGCGCGATGATAGCAAATAGTTTGGTTTTGATATTGTTAAGACGTTCCAGTTCATCTTTTTGATTCTCTACGGTTTTGTTTAGCTGTTTGAGCTGACGGTTACTCTTGACAAGCAGGCGATTGGCTCTTTTCCTTTTCTGATTTGAGCGGATCAGCACAGCCCCGACAATCAGCAGAACGGTAATTCCGGCAAACGCAAACAGGATGATCCACTGCTGCAGCTCAAGCTGTGAACGTTGCTGCTCTTGCTGCAGCTCAGCGATTTCCCGCTCCTGTTCCGACTGACGCAAGTTGAACTTTGTTTCGTACTGTGCGGTCAGCTGGTCTTGTTCAGTGGACTGGATCTCTTCGGAAAGTTCATTAACCTTTTCAAGCCAGTTGAGTGCCTGATCCTGGTTTCCGGCACTTTTGTGGGCCTCATAGAGTTCTTCGTAGGTGTCAAGCTGAGGCTCTTTGCTGTCAAAGGCTTTGGAAAGTTCGGCCGCTTCTGCAAAATATTCAATGGCTTTCGTATAGTTGCCCAGCTTATGTTCAAGCTGTCCCATCCCCTTGGAGCCGTAATAGGCCCCCATCCGGAACCCGATCTCCCGGCTTTTGTTCAGCGACTCCTGAAGGTAGGTGCGTGCCTGGGTATATTCATTTTTTTCGATATACATCGTTCCGATGTTGTAGCGAACCTGGATCTCGCCAGGCAGGCTGCCGGCCTCTTGCTGCATTTTAAGCGCCTGCTGAAAGGAGTTTTCCGCCTCTTCAAATCGGCCGGTCGCTTGATACAATATGCCAAGATTCAGGTTGACTCGCACCAGGTTGGATCGCAGGTCGATTCGTTCGCTAATCTCCCTGGAGCGATCCAGGTAGTATTCAGCCTGCTCGTAATTTTCCTGGAGCGTAAATTTATCCCCTAAATTATTGGATATAATGGCAATATATTCGTCGTTACCCGCATCTTCTGATTTTTCCAGCGCTTCAAAATAATACCGGAGTGATGTATCGATATTTCCCTGTCTGGCGTGGGTGTTGGCCAGATTGCTGAGCACACCCACACGGTACATATCATTTTCAACCGAGTCAGAGAGGGCAAGGACCTTTTCATAGAGATCAATAGCAATGATGGATTGGCCTGACCTGGAATAGCCGTTGGCAAGGCTATTCATTGCTTTCTTTTGTTGGTCTTCATTGGCAGATAAATCAAGAGCCCGTTCAGAGTAGAAGATCGTGGAGTCGGTCATCGAGCGGTTTAAAAACTGGTGTGCATTCAGGATAGACAGCTCAAACTCTCCTTCAGCGTAGTCGATTTTATCGGCCAGTTTCAATCCTCTGGTTGCCCAGTGGTGAGCGTTGTTAAGCTGGTTACGCCGGATAAGGTCGTCAACAAGTACCTTGATCGAATCAACAGTAGCCCGGTTTTCGTTCCCCATGTCAAAGGTCACATCCGGGCCCTGCTGCTGATTTTGAGCAACAGCGGGAAGAGCAGCAAAAAATAGTAGGGTAAAAAAGCAGCTAATGCTTTTAAACGAGGTCATCGATACACAATTTAAGAGGTAAAAAAAAAAGGAGTGAAGGCGTAAATTTTTTATCGTCGAAAGCCATCTCTACTTAACCATTAAATGGGGGCGGAGACTATTTAAAAGAAAAATCAATTTAAACTTAAAGTACATGTATAAACAATATAATTCCACATTAAAGTATAAAATATTGCGTGATTATTACCAATCGTCTTTGGGGACAATCACTCCCAGACCATGAAGCTGGGACTCTGTTTTTGGGACAGGCGATCGGCCTCTACTTTTTGCCTGTAGGCCTCTTCTACATCGTGGAGGGTGTCGGCATCCGATGGCCCGAGATCCCAGCGGATGGCTTTGAACCGCGGCAGACGGAGTGTGTAGCCTGCTTTGGTCCGTTTATTCACCTGGATGTCGTCAAATTCAATTTCTACAACCAGTTCCGGAAGCAGCCCGAGGGTGGGGCCATATTTTTCAACTGTCAGTTCTTTTATCTTTTTATTCATCTGTTTTAGCTCGTCATCGGTGTATCCGCCATAGGCTTTGCCGATGGGAATAAACTCCTCTTCATACCGCTCGTCCTCTTTTACGGATATTCCCAGGGTAAAGTCAGAGTAGGTTCCGCCCCGTTTACCGCTGCCGGCATGGGCGTACATGATCACCGTATCGAAGGTGCCCCCCGGTTTCTTTACTTTGAGCCACGATTTCCTGCGCTGCCCATATTCGTAACCACTCGCTTTTTTCTTGAGCATAAGCCCTTCGTTGCCGTGGGCAAGCGCCTGTTCAAACCGCTGGTCAAGATGGTCGAAATCATCCACCTCAAACTGGCGGACCACCGGGATGGAGTAGCGTTTTGACAGGTCCAGAAGTTTGTCTCGCCGGTCCTCGAGTGTCTGGTCAAATATGGGAGAGTTTTCGGTAAACAGAAGATCGTAGGCGATAAAAATGACAGGGTATGTTTGCTGTACCTCTTCGCCCGGTTTTTTGATGCCCATCCGTTTTTGAAGAAGCTGAAAAGGCTGAATGGTGTTCTCTTTAAAGACGCAGATCTCGCCGTCGAGTACGGTTGGCGGCAGATTCCGCTCAGCAAATCGGCCCGTTAGATCGGGAAATGTTTTGGTGATGTCGTTCAGATCCCGGGAATAGAGGCGGATTGTCTCTTCGTTTGCGTGCAGCTGGCACCGCATGCCGTCAAATTTCTCTTCACAGATATACTCGTCCAGGCTGTCCAACGACCGGCTTTCAATCGGGGAAGCGAGCATAAACGAGAGCGGATGAAAAAGTTTAAATGTCGCCTCATTCAGCCGGCCGTCGCGGGCCAGCCGGGCGGTTTTGCCGGTTGACCCGGTAATCATATGGGCATAGCGTACACGTTCAGGGTCTTTATCAAAAGCTTTTGCGATGGATGAGACGAGAGAGCGTGTCTCAAAGCCGATACGCAACGAACCCTGCCCCAGCATCCGAATAAAGTATTTGATTTCAACCGGTGTCATGGCTTGCCATGTATCGAGCAAGATCTCTTGTTTATCGTCCCTGCGTTTTACTTTGCGGAGTTTTTCGAATACCTCTTCAATATCGGAAAGCGGCCACTCTTTAGGGTTTCGTTTGCTGCGGGCTGCAGGCGTGGCGTCCATCAGTTTTTCGATGGTCTCGGAGCTGCTGCCTGTGGCGGTTCGGCACGGTTTAAAGACATGGTCGTAATCGATATCGCAAAAAGATGCAGCTGCCAGGCCGGAGGTACGGCTTCCAACGGAGGCCCGTTTCCCGCTAATACTGTCGAATGCACCTTCACCTATAAACCGGGCTGCAAGATAGAGATCCCTGTCGACCGATAACCGGCCCAGGTAATTTGCACAGCAGGTGATTTTGGCGTTACTGCCACGGGTTTCCCGAATCTGCTGAATGATTTCGCAGAGTTCTCTAAATGTTGTTTTTTTCTGTACGTTCATACGCCTATGCAAAACCACCTAAATTACAGAAAACGTTCAATCCTGAAGAGTAAAGGGTCGATACTATTCATACATTTCTGTTGTATGTTCGGAAAAGTATACAAATTTGATTACACATGATTTGACTGGTAAACGAATTCCTGTATTTTGCCTAATTAAACAGGAACACTTCAGGGTATAGTACATATGGCAGACGGGCGGGCATTATCAGGAATTAAAGAGCTGGACAATATTTTGAACGGGGGGCTGATACGCAAAAAATCCTACCTGCTAAAAGGAGGACCCGGCACCGGAAAATCGACTCTCGGCACACTGTTCCTGGCTGAGGGAGCCAGTCAGAAAGAGAGTACGATGCTCATCACGCTTGGGGAGCCGGAAGCGGATATCCGTGCCAATGCCGCAAGTCAGGGAATTGACCTGGCCGACACCATCATTCTTGATATGAGCCCCGGCAGCCAGGAGTACACATCAGAGGTAAATTACTCTGTCTTTTCGCCGGTGGAGGTGGAAGCTCAGCCGATGATCAGCAAGATATCGGAACAGATTGAAAAACATACACCCGACCGGGTGGTCCTCGATTCGCTGACCATGCTGAAGTATTTGTACGAAAATCCATTCCAGTATAAAAATATGGCGCTTTCGTTCATCCGGCACATCTGTTCAACGGGAGCCACGCTTGTGATGATTTCCGAACTCCATCCCGGCACGGATGAGGAAGCTGAATTTTGGGTGGATGGTGTTTTAGAGGTAAAGACCGGTACAGACTGGCGGCGCATCCGGGTGCACAAATTTCGCGGATCGGGGTTTCAGGGGGGAGATCACGCCATAAAGATTAGCGGCAGCGGCATATCGGTCTATCCCCGCCTTCAGCCCAATATTTATGACCGGACGTTTTCCAGCGAGCCACTCTCGAGCGGAATATCCGAGCTGGACAAAATGCTGCACGGGGGCATTGAAAAAGGAACCATCAGCATGTTAACGGGAGCCACGGGCGTGGGGAAAACCAATCTCGGCATTCAATTTATTAAAGAAGCTTCTTTGCGCGGTGAACGGTCGGTGATCTACACGTTCGAAGAATCGGCTGAAGTTATTGCCAAACGTTCACGCTTGATTGGGGTGCCGGTTGACGATATGATTGAGCAGGGGAAACTGAGAATCAAATCCATCGAGCCGTTTTCATTTTCACCGGATGAGTTTTCTATGATGGTCCGGAAAGATATTGAAGAGAACGGAACGGAAATTGTGATGCTCGACTCCGTCGGCGGGTACTCTCTCACGGTTCGCCAGGAGGATGCGCTTGCACGGCTCCATTCGCTTTGTACCTATATGGGTAATGTGGGCGTGACCTGCTTCCTGATAAGCGAAACCTCCAACATTACCGGTGATTTTATCACCACAAACCTGCACGCAAGCTATCTTGCCGATAACATCATCTTTTTGAGATACCTTGAGATGAAAGGAGAACTAAAAAAATCAATCGGCATCCTGAAAAAGCGGATGAGTGATTTTGAACAGACAATCCGTGAATTCAAGATAACGTCTGATGGAATAAAACTCGGCGATCCCATGAAAAATCTCCAGGGTATACTGTCGGGTGTCCCCACGTTTGTAAAGGAGGATCAATAGATTCAACAAATCAAATAATGAAAGAGAAGGAGATCGTTTACCTGGGGATATCCTCGCCGGGTGATCAACGGCTGGTAGCGGACCTACTTGAGCCTGGCCATACCATAGAGGCCGGCTCGGCCGAATTTCTTCAAACACGCGTTCAGCTGTTGATATTTGATTTTGTTGAATTTGAACGGTCGTACAGCGATATAGTGAAGGCCAGGAGGGAGGCAGGCGGTATTTATCTGCCTCTTATGGTATTGATTCAGAAGGGAAAAACCGGGACTGACCGAGTGTGGGAGATGGCAGATGACGTGGTGGAAATGCCGGTTTCCAGGAAAAATCTACTAACCCGTGTCCGGGGCCTGATAAAGATACACTCCTTTTCAAAAGAAGCCGAGCAGGGCCGCCAAAAGGTGAAGGAGCAAAACCGGCAGCTTCGGCTCTATTACAGTGCAGTTCAATCAACAGGAACCGGTATCACGATTACGGATGCACGCAAGAGCGATCACCCGATTATATTTGCAAACCGGGGATTCACAGAGTTGACAGGATATTCGCAAGAAGAAATTGTTGGAAGAAACTGCCGGTTTTTGCAGGGAGATGATCGTAACCAACAGAGCCGGCAAGTGGTCCGGGATGCCATTAAACACGGCACAGGCTGCGTGACATTATTTCGAAATTATCGTAAAGATGGTACCCTGTTCTGGAATGAGCTCAAACTATCCCCCATCCATGGTTCTGACGGTGAGGTGGACTACTTTGTGGGTGTGCAAAATGATGTGACAAACCTGGTGGAGAGCCGGGAAGAGCTGAAGATCACCAAAGAGAAATGGCAGCGGATTGTGGCTCAAAATCCCAGTATGGTTCAGCTATCGGAACATGGGGTGATAACGTTTATGAACCGGGCGGGTGCAGCAATGCACGGATTCGATAACCCGGAAGACATGAACGGAATGTCTCTGCTGGATTTGTACCCGGAGGAGATGCACGAGACTCTGCAAAAAAGGATTGCCCAGGTTGAACAGGGTAAACCCACAAGGCCGCTGATCTACACCACGAAAGATCGGACGGGCAGAGTACGCTACTTGAAAATACAGTCCATTCCCGCAGAAATTGACGGCAAACCCGTAATCCAAACGGTAGGTGAGGATGTAACGGAGCTGAAAGAATCCGAATATGAGTTGCGCTACCTGCTCAAAGAGAAACAGATCTTGCTGCAGGAAGTACATCACCGGGTTAAAAATAACCTGGCCGTTTTAAATGCCCTGCTGGGCATGCAGATGGCAACCCTTCAGGAGGCCCAGGCCAGAACGATCCTGGCCGACACGCAAATGAGAATCATCTCGATTGCCAAAGTACACGAACATCTCTACAACCAGGAGAATTTAAATGAAATTGGGTTTGAAGAGTATGCCCGTGAGCTGGTTGAGAAGATCGGGGAGGCGGTTGATTCGGAATCAGCGCCCCCAAAAATCAACCTCCAGGTAGACCCTGTGGAGCTTAATCTGGACCAGTCGATTACCTGCGGGCTGATGCTGAATGAGCTGATTACTAATACGATGAAATATGCCTACGAACCGGGAGTGGACGTTCGGATTGATATTGATATACGAAGGGATGGCGAGATGGTGTCCGTTGCCTACCGCGATTACGGCAGAGGGATTACGAACCCGGAGACCTTTTTCAAAGAGGGTAATTTTGGAGCTACGGTAATCGGCATATTCCTGCAGCAGCTCAAGGCCGAGTGGAACCTGTCGTCTGATAACGGTCTGCGCTTTGACTTCACGTTCCGGAAGGCGGAGTATCATGGCCCGTCCCGTAACTTTGCAAGACGGGATGAGGGGCCGGCTTAGAATTGACGCGACACTTGCACCTGCCGTCCCGTTCAGGACTGAATGGCTGGGACATTCGATTCCTGGTGGGTATGTGGACTGTAAACCTGTTTACGTTGTTTTTAAT
>JAAAOB010000069.1 GCA_009909035.1 Bacteroidota bacterium | reverse complement strand
ACGCCTCAACCTGATATCGGGCCTTGCAGTCACAAATTCGATACGGTCGCAGGCAAGAAATACCATCCAGCGGTACTACTCCGAGGAGGGATATTGGGGCACAACAATTGAGATTGTAGAAGAGGGTAATGAAAATAACCCAAACCGGGTCGACATCACGTTTAATGTAGATCGCGGCGACCGCACAAAGGTACGTGTTATTGAATTTCATGGAAATGAAGAATTTGATGACGATAAGCTGAGAGGCGAGTTTGGAACGATTAAGCAGGATCGCTGGTGGAGAATTTTTAAGCGGCATGTCTACACGGAAGAGGAGTACCGGGAAGGGTTAGAAAACCTGAAACAGTTCTACCGCGATAACGGGTTTCGCGACATCAGGATTCTGGAAGATTCGGTATATGTTGAGGATTGGCGGAGTAAAGAGGGCGTCTATTTTGATATCACAGTTGCCGAAGGGCCCCAATACAAGGTCCGAAACATCACCTGGGAAGGAAACACCGTCTATACAGATGAACAGTTAACACAGACTCTTGGATTTAATAAAGGAGATATCTTTAACGAAACCCGGTTTCAGGAGAATTTAACGTTTCGCCAAGACGAATCGGATGTCACCAGCCTGTATGAAAATATCGGCTACCTGTTTTTCCAGGCAAATGAAAATATTGAGATCGTGGCTGAAGATTCCCTGGATATCCATTTCGAAATTATTGAGGATGAAATTGCAACGATTCGAAATGTCTCCTTTTCCGGCAACACCAAAACGCATGATGATGTTGTGCGCCGGACCTTGCGCACCGTACCGGGCAACAATTACAGCCGGTCTGCCATAATTAGAAGTATCCGGGAACTGGGCCAGCTGGGCTATTTTGCGCCAGAAGGAATTACACCGGACGTGCGGCCGAACCCGGAGGAGCGAACGGTCGATATCGGGTTTGACCTGGATGAAACGCAGGGATCCGATAATTTCGAATTTTCTGGTGGTTTTGGAGGCCGGCAGATTGGTGTGATCCTTGCCGCACGTGTGAATTTCAATAACTTTTCAGTCCAGCGGATGTTCGAGCCGGGCGGCTGGGATCCCATTCCGGCTGGTGACGGGCAGAAACTCTCGCTTGGTGTTCAGGTTACCGGAAGTGGATTCCAAAGTTATAATTTCAGTTTCACGGAACCCTGGCTCCAGGGCAAACCGAACTCTTTAGGAGTATCGCTCTCCTACGACCTGCTGAACTTTAATCAGAGCAGAAACCAATTCTTCGGGCAGTCTACCCGTGGAGACCTCGACGAGAGAAATGAGCTGTTTTCTGCAAGTGTCAGCCTCGGCCGCCGGTTAAAGTGGCCGGATGATTTCTTTTCGCAGCGTACGATTCTAACCTACAATCACTTCAACGTCGATGGGTTTGCCCAGATCTTTGATGAAGGAAAAGCCGACTTGTTAACTCTGCGGCAGGTTATTGAACGCAACTCAACGGATAATCCAATTTCTCCATCCACAGGGTCTACATTCAGTATCTCGGGCGAGGTGGCCCTGCCGGTTCCTGACTTTGCACAGTTTTATAAAATAAAAACATCTTACCAGCATCATGCCACAATTGTGGGACGCCTTGTGATGTCATCGACCGTGGATTACGGGTACATGGGCTTTTTCAGTGACGCAAACCGAAGCAATTTCCAGCGATTTTTCCTTGGCGGTACGGAGCTGCAGCAGCGGCAAAGCTTCACGAATGATAATATTAACATGCGGGGATTCCCCGGCGGGATAGGCGGACAGATCTCCCCGGTAAATGAGCAGCGTCGTCAAATCGGTGGACGGGCCTTCAGTAAATATTCACTCGAGCTTAGAATACCGGCCGTTCGGTCCGAACAGCTTCAGCTGATCCCTTATGCATTTGCAGATGCCGGGAATACATTTGAAGGGATGAGAGATTTTAATCCCTTTACGGTGAAACGAGCCGCAGGATTTGGGGCCCGGATCTTTCTGCCCATTTTGGGGCTTGTTGATCTGAGTTACGGTTACCGGATGGATGGCGTGCAGCCACACGTACGAAACTCAACAGGATTGCGGCCCGGCGAATGGGAATTCCTGTTCAATATTGGTGCACCATTTTAGCCTATGAAACTTTATTCAGCCATGGCAGCTGCAGCGGTACTCCTTGTCGCTGCAACAGTTCAAAACACAACGGCACAGGAGCAAAAATTTGGATTTATTGATTCAGATGTGATTCTTGAAAACATGCCGGAGTACTCCGGTATCGAGCAGCGGCTGGAGCTGTTGAGTGAGGGATGGCGAGACGAGATTCGTGAAATTGAGGAGGAAATTGAGACCCTGGAAGAAGATTTTGAAGCCCGCGAAATTCTATTCACCGATGAAGTGCGCCAACAGAGACTCAATGAAATAGAGAGTTTGCGGCAAGAACGCGACAGGCTGGTCGAAGAAAAATTTGGTCCGGAGGGTGAGTATTTCACAACCCAGGAATCACTGCTGGAACCGATTCAGCGGCAGATTTTTGAAGCACTGAATGAAGTTGCACGACGGCAAGGATTCGACTTTATTTTTGACCGGGCACAAGAAACCCGCTACCTTTTTGTCCGTGAAGAATGGAACCTAACGGAAGATGTGATGTTAGAGATGGGGATGGATCCTGATACGATAAGGAATTAATTGACAATAACCGTAAATTCGGCGCCTAAACAACAAACGATATAATCGAATGAAAAAACTACAGCTTTTATTTTTACTACTCCTTTTACCCGCACTTGCTGCCGGCCAGCTCAGCGTTGGCGTGATGAGCCCTGACCAAGTGCTCGATTCACTACCGGAAACGGCAGAGGTACAGTCTGACCTGGAACAATATGTCCAGGAGCGCGAGCAGCGGTTCCAGGATCGCTACCAGAGCTGGATCGAAGAGGTGACGGCCTTTAGCGAACAGGTAGAGGCCGGCGAACTCAACGAAGAGCAGCAGGCCGAGGAAGAGGAGCGGCTTTCAGAAATGGAACAGGAGTTGAACAATTTGCAGAATCGAATTCAAAATCAGATCCGGCAGCGTCAAAACGAGCTGTTTTCTCCACTACTCACCAAAGTAGAAGCAGCTATGGAGACAGTAGCCGATGAGATGGGGTTGAACTACGTAATCAACAAACAGTCCGGGAACGGCGAACCCATTGTCTACTACATCTCCGACAGGGGCGTGGATATTACGGATCGAGTCATTGAACAACTTACTCAAAACTAATACAGAAGGATACGAATTATGAAATTAGCTAAAATTGTACTTTTTACAGCGCTTCTTGCCATCACCGGGTTAATGACGGCATCGGCAACTGTCCAGGCACAGGATACAAAAATAGGATTTGTAGATCCCCGGGCCGTGCTTGAACGCATGCCTGAAATGAGAGCCGTACAGCAGCGGCTGCAAAATTTTGCCGAACGCAAACAGAATGAGCTGTCAGAAAAAGAGCGAGAACTACAAACAGAAATAGAGCTTTACCAGCAAAAAGTGGGTGTAATTTCTGAGCAGGCCCGGCAGGATGAAGAGGAACGCCTGAGCGAGATGGATGCAGAATTTCGCCAGATGCAAAGCCAGGCTGAGCAGGAATTTCAACAGCAACGGGCGGAGTTGATGTCCCCACTGCTGAACCAGATCCAGGAGTCCATTAATAACGTAGCCTCTTCGAAAGATCTTGACTACGTGTTGAATACAACCACCTCAAATGGAGATGTGATTATTCTGTACGTAGCCGAAGAGATACAGGATGAGTTTGACATTACGGATGAAGTCATGGCTGATTTGGGGATTTAACTCAAGAGCATCTGCAATTTTACGAATCGAACTACGATGAAGGCGACCCCCGGGTCGCCTTTTTTTTGCCAGCAAGTGAAGCAATACGTCTGTTTTTTTTAGGCTATAGGCTTGTCGTCATGGATGTAGGATAAATGAATGGCCTTGTTTAAATGATAAGCGCAGTGGCGCGGAGTTTTAGGGGTCATTGAAACGGTACTTCACCAATAAAAAAGATCGGCCATTGGTTTCATTTCCCACTTATTAATTCTACATTAGTAGAGCTAACTCTATAAACGTAGAATTAAACCCTCTGGCATGTACCGATCACGTCTGGTTTTTTTAACTCTTCTTTTCAGCTTAATCTTGATGGCCTCCTGCAGCGGAGACTATCGGCCGGAAGCTGCCGGGCCCGTGGATGAGGTGATTGTACTGATGGACTCCGGCGAGTGGTCGGGTGAATCAGCTGATGCAATCCGCGAAACATTTGGCCGGTTGATACCAACCCTTCCCCGTCCCGGAGAACCCGCCTACACGGTAACCTTCAGAGATTTTGATAACAACAGCGAGCTTGAGCAGTTGCAAGAGTTTCGAAACATTATGATTGCTGCACCGCTGGGCCGGGAGTCCAACGTGTCGCGGCTCCTGGAGAGCATGCTGGATGCCAAAATACGGGAGCGGGTCCGAAAGAAAAAAAGCGCTGCATTGTACCGCGAGGATTTGTGGGCCAGGGATCAGTGGACCCTGCTGCTAACGTCCGTATCGGATGAGCATCTTGCCCAGATGATACGGAACGACGGGGAAGAACTCCTTTCACACCTGAAGAAACGGGAGTTTGAGTATCGCATCCGGCAGATCTATCGCAGGGGAGAGCAGACGGGCCTATCGGATTCGCTTTGGGCAAAAAACGGCTGGAGCGTTCGGATTCAGCACGATTATGTGAAGGTTCACGAGAGTGCCCAATCGGTGCTGTTCCGCCGCTATCTGCCGGAGAATAACCGCTGGATGTGGGCCTGGTGGACGGATGATGTGAGTCATGAGTTCATGACACCGGGGTGGATCAACGCAACGCGTGATTCTCTGATGAAGACCCTGGTGCAGGGGAAACGGGATGGTTCGTACGTGACGACCGACTACAGGGAGCCATTAGAGACCGTGGAGATCGACCGTGAAGACGGGCTGACCGGGTACGAGACAACGGGGATATGGAGAATGACGAACGACTACATGGGCGGACCGTTTGTCCATTTTACCTACCACGATCCCCAAACCAACCGGCTCTTTATGATAGAGTACGCACAATTTGCCCCGGGAGTGCGCAAGCGCCGGTTTGTGCGCCAGTTCCAGGCCATGGGCCGTACGTTTCAAAGCGACTCTTCCTGGACCAGTGTGGCAAGCGACTCCCATCCTGGTATCTCCACTGCGAAGGGTGAGTAGTTGTGGAATTAAGGTTTACTTTTGTAGGTGCCTAAAATAGGTTGACATAAATTTTCACAAATAACTCGATTATTTATGTCTAAAAAATATCTTCGGCAACGCCGAACATTTTCACCTACTTTACGCAAGGAAGTT
>JAAAOB010000023.1 GCA_009909035.1 Bacteroidota bacterium | reverse complement strand
GAAGATATTTTTTAGACATAAATAATCGAGTTATTTGTGAAAATTTATGTCAACCTATTTTAGGCACCTACAGGTGCAAGGTGCAACGAAGTTGACGCAGTCAACTTCTGAACCCTGAACCCTGAACCCTGAACCCTGAACCCTGAACCCTGAACCCTGAACCCTGAACCCTGAACCCTGAACCCTGAACACCAGCGGGAAACCAAGCAACAACAGCTCTGCTGATGAACCAACCATCGTCATCGCGGACTTTCCCATAAGGGATCCCTGCGGAGGATCCGCGATTCTGAATCTGTGCAAAAGGGAATGTAATGTTTAGCCAGAGGCGGGATTTACAGATCGAACGGCAATGGGAGATCCCACGCCGCGGCGTGGGATGACGTTTATAAGTTTTACAGAGCGAAAAGGAATGGGAGATGCCGCATCGGGGTGCGGCATGACTACATTGAAGAGTGATGTCACTACTCCACTTCCCGATTATGATCCTCATCCTTGCCCCGCGGCGGGCGGTACTCCTGGAACGGGATTTTGAGAAGGTTCCCGACCCGGTCGTTCTCCTCGGGATCCATGTGGGTGTCGATCCCGTATTTTATTTCTTTTGTGTCGTCCACCTCTGCATATGTGCCGAATACCCGGTCCCAAATTGCAAAAATATTCCCGTAGTTGGTGTCGGTCAGAGGCTGCGAGTAGTGGTGGTGCACTTTGTGCATATGCGGGGTTACGAAGATGTAGGAGAGCGCCCGGTCGATTTTACGGGGCATATTGATATTGGCGTGGGTGAGATGGGCAAACAGCACCGATAAGCTTTGATAGAGCATGACAATTCCAATAGGAATCCCCACCAGGAATACGCCTAAAATCGTGAAGGAGATCCGGAACACCGTTTCCCCGGGGTGATGGCGCAGCCCGGTGGTTACATCCACGGTGGTGTCGCTGTGATGGATCAGGTGGAACTTCCACATCCATTTTATCTTGTGCTCAATCCAGTGGATCAGCCAGGCGCCGATGAAGTCGAGCAGCATCACCCCGAGTATGACCTTTAGCCAGAGGGGCAGATCTGCCAGGTGCAGCAGGCCAAACTCGTTAAGCGTAACCCAGTGCGAGGTGTAATAGAGCACCCCGGCAAAGCCAAACCCGATCACCGCTGTAAAAAACGTAAAGAGCAGGTTGATGCCGGCGTGGCGATACTTGTTATACCGAAACTGAAACAGCGGAATCACTCCCTCCATTACCCAGAATAGGAAAATGCCTCCGATCAGTATTCCGGTGCGGAATGTCGTGGGCACATCTTCAAAGAAACCAACAATGGATTCAATCATAGAGAGTCTGTTTTATTTCAGTAATGAATTTCAAAATACAAAAATGATCGGATTATGGGACAACATTAATCGGAAGATCATGGGTCGGAATCCTTAAACAACGATTTTTTATACTTAAGCGGATTTGAAAATAGTGAGGAAGCAACGCCTTTCATTCCATAATTCTTTATCTTAAACACTCCGGATTAAACTCTAAATTGAACAATTATCTACAGATTTTAAGTTGACACAAAGCGGGCTCAGCCCCGAAATTGTTTGCTTGGGTTATGTATTCACTTTACACAGGAATGTTATGGGGAAAAACAGCAGGTTATCTGAACATTCGAATCTGGTTCGGTTTATGGAACAGCCCGAATCATACCCCCATCAGCCGGAAGATGTCCAGCATATCCAGACCCATATTTCTCATGTGTTCCTCGCGGGTTCGTTTGTCTATAAAATCAAGAAGCCGCTGGACCTGGGGTTCCTGGATTACAGCACGCTTGAGAAACGAAAAACGTTGTGTCAGAGAGAGGTAGAGCTTAACCGGCGCCTGAGTGATGATATCTACCTGGGCGTGATTGGTTTTAAAAAACAGGATGGTCGGTTTACGTTTGAAGAGGAGAACCTTGAATCTGAAGATATTTCAGAGTACGCGGTAAAAATGCGGCGGCTTCCGGAGGAGTATTTTCTGCACAACTTCATAGAAGAAGACAACCTGGCCCGCGAACATCTTGACCGCGTGGCGGACAAACTGGCTTCTTTTTATGGGAATCAAACCCGGCGGGAAGAGCTGTCGACATGGGGCGAAATTGAGGCGATTAAGGTAAATACCGACGAAAACTTTGATCAAACAACATCCTTTATCGGAAACACCATACCCTCCAGCAGCTTTGAGGCGATCCGGTATTTTACTGATACCTATCTGCAGGAGCGTAAGGAACTTTTCCAAAAACGGATTGAGTCGGGGCGAATTGTGGACGGCCATGGCGACCTGCACCTGGAGCATATCCATATCACCCCGGAAAAGGTGCAGATTTACGACTGCATTGAATTTAATGAGCGATTCCGGTACGGGGACCTGGCGGCGGACCTCGCGTTTCTGGCGATGGACCTGGATTTTAACGACTGCTGGCAGCTTGAACGTTATTTTGTCAATCAGATGGCCAAAAGTCTGGAAGATGAAAGCCTTCTCGAGATTATCGATTTTTATAAATGCTATCGCGCCTACGTGAAAGGGAAAGTGAAGAGTTTTCAGAGCGATGAGGATGAGGTGCCGGAAAGTGAGCGTAAGCAGGCAGCAAAGAGAGCCCGTCAGTATTTCAACCTGTCGCTGCGATACGCACTGCTGGGTTCGGATCCGGCGGTGATGATTTTTATGGGCCGGGTTGGTACGGGCAAAAGTACCCTGGCAAACCATGTAGCCGACCAACTGAATCTCAAAATCTTTTCCTCAGATTCCGTACGGAAAACCCTTGCGGGATTGCCCCTGGATAAACGAACACATGCCTCCGAACGTCCTTCACTATATACATCAGAGATGACGTCTAAGACCTACGGCAGGCTGACAAACTCTGCTGTTCAGGAAATAGAAGAGGGTCAGCCAGTGGTTATAGATGCAACGTTCAGCAGCAGACAGCGGAGGCAGAAACTGAGAGATCAATTAGAGGAAAAATCCATTCCGTACCTCTTTATAGAGGCACGGGCGTCGGATGAAACGATCATCAGCAGACTGGAGGAAAGAGAGGAAAAAGAGGGCGTGATATCGGATGCGCGACGCGAAGACTTTGAGATGCTGGATTCGGGATACAGCGCACCGGATGAACTTAAGAAGGAGAATTTCATACAGGTTAGCACCGACCGGCCGCCGGATGAAACGATAAAGGACCTGTACCGAAAGATGATTGACAGTCATATTGAGAAACAGGCGTTACATGGGTAGTTAGGGTATGGATCACTAAATCGGAATAAACCTTAACTGCATCACCAGCACGATGATGTGGGAATCCAGATTGCCGGGGGATGAGCTGCTGGTGGCATAGTTGAGGTAGGCGCGGGCAATTTCCCGATCATCATGAAACAGGTAGCGCGTCAGGCCGAGAGTTATCTGATCACGTTCGAATGATTCATCCGAAGCAAATCCGCCGGCCTGCCCCGGACGTTGATCTATGTGATCATACCGCCCAAGAATATGCCAATGATTGGTGACTCCATATCCGATCTCGGCATAAAATCCATCGAGGTTGTAGTTGCCATCAGGGCCTGTCCGCACTCCGCGGCTGTCGTCATTCACCCGTAAATCCACGTACTCGAACTGCGTGTAAAGCCGGTCGATGCCCAGGTCGGAGGTGGCTACCCGGATAGATACGGATGTCCGGTCGATATCAAAGGGCCCGAGACCGCGATCCACGACATCACGCTGCTGATTGGTGGAGAGGTGTCCGCCGAGGGTTAGTCCCGGCGTTATCTCCACATCAAGCCTGGCGCCATAAAGACCGCCGCCCGCTTTCCGCTCCGTGATATGCGTTCCGGCCTGCGTAAACCGTCCGGAGCCATTCCCGGCATGAATGCCGTACCATAGTTTTTTGTATCGACCATATACCATTACGCCAATGTCGCGAAAGGCATCGTATCCCATGCCTGATGATAGAGCTGTAGTACTTCCCGGGCGCTCCCAGAATAGAAGTTTTGATGAAACCAATCGCGCTGTATCGTACGACTGACCCGGCATGATGAACTGACCAACACGGAGGTTGAATGCCGGATGTAATTTTGCATCTGCGTAGAAATCGAGCAGGATATTGTTGGAGCCGGCAAGGTCGGTCCAGATGGTTGTGCTGAAACGGTCACTGATATCGCCGCGAGCGGTAATGCGTGCACGCCTGAGCCGGTAACCGTTTGTATTGATTGTCTCACCGTCCGTTCGTTCGGTCTGTTGATCAGCGATATACCACATTTGCATGTAGCCGCCCACATCGAGGCTGATTTGTGCGGTTGCTGATGATGTTGCAAATAAGATAGCTATGAAAAGAGCGCTCTTGATAGTCTGTTTCATCCTATACTGAATATTAAAATTTATTAATAAATTAAATGTACGCCTGAAATGTAAAGTAAAGGTGAAAGATGGAGGGATTCTCTTTTACTGCGCGCTTCTGTTATCGAGACATATCGCTTAGTGGGAAAAGGATGAGCCCTTTGCTTGGGATGAATTTAAAAAATGGTCAAAATTAGTCCCATGCATAAGGAGATCTCTCGACTACACACCGGAAAAGCACCGGTGCTTTGCTCGAGATTACAGGCGGGTTTGGTGTGGAGAGGGCGGCCTTTCAGTATCCCAATTTTGCACTATTCTGTCTCACGCCGCATGGCAGATGGTTACTTCATCGCGGCGCTGTCAGACATCCGGTACAATACGGCAACCATCCGCGCCGCGCTTCCACCTACGCACCCACTGTCATGTTGAGCGATGATTTGCGCTTTTCAAACCAAAGTCGCACCGTTGGCATTCCATGGGGAAAACATCTCCCTTTTCTTGGTATGAACTAAAAAAAAGGACGATCATAATTAGCCCAAGGCGTATGGAGGTTACGAAAACAAGTACGTTTATTAAAAACAGTTAGCATCTATTCCGATCTTAACGTCATATCTCCAAACTGGATAAGGTTTTGCTTCCGCATCCATTCAGAGATTGCCAGACAAAATACTGCAGGCCCGATGAAATGGAGAAATACAACATACCCAAGTATTTCCCAGCTAAAACCCATGGTGGTGAACGTGAAAATCTGGCCCACAAACCCGGCCGTGCCCATGCCGGCGCCTTCCGGGTTATTTTGAAGCTGAAAGACCATGGTGCCCAGCGGGGCGAGCAAAGCACCCGCCATTGTTGGAGGAATTAAAATCAGCGGATTTTTGATGACGTTTGCGATCTGCAGCATGGACGTGCCCACTCCCTGTGCAATCAAGCCGCCGATGCCGTTCTCCCGAAAACTGCTTATCGCAAATCCAACCATCTGTGCGGAGCATCCCACCGTGGCCGCCCCCGCAGCAAGACCGTCAAGGCCAATCATGATGGCAATAGCCGCGCTGGAGATCGGGGCGGTGAGCGCTACTCCCATCAGCGCGGCTACCAGGATTCCCATCCAAAACGGATGTTGATCTACCGACCAGTTCACCAGCTCGCCAAACGCTACCAGTCCCTGGTCGATAAATACTCCGAGATATTCCGCCGCAAAAAAGCCGACAAGGATTGTCACCAGTGGTGTGATGATGATATCCACCCGGGTAGAGCCTGCAACGAGTTTCCCAATTTCTGTTGCCAGCAGCGCAGCCACGTAAGCCCCGGCAGGTCCACCACTTGCCGCCCCGAATGCCCCGGCAGCAGCCGATGCAAACAGCACGAGTGGCGGAGCTTTCAGCCCGTATGCAATGGCAACTCCAATGGCCGGTCCCATCATGTCCATCGCCACCTGGCCTGCAGATACCAGAAATTCGATCTTGAACTGCTGACCGGCGGTGCGAATCATCAGCCCGATGATGAGCGAGGCGAACAATCCCAGCGCCATATAGGAGAGCGCCGTAACGAAATAGGTTTTGAATGAGAGATCAACTCCTTTCTTTTTCAGAAACTGCTTCATAAGCCTGTTTTGAGTTCAACAATCAGGGGGTATCTTGCCGTTTGATAATGTACAAAATGTAGCGTGGTATGTTCGGAGCAGATGGCTGCGATATATTTTTATGCTGTCTGCCCAAGACAGTTGGACCTATAAACCAGATCCGACCCTTTTTATTCTCGCAGATTGACGCTGAGTCTACCGCAGAGTTGCGCTGTGTTGTGATTGTTTTGGGCAGCAGTTCCTTAGCGAAACTCAGCGAATTCATCCGCGGAGCTCAGCGAAAATTATTGAGGGATGTTAGTCGGGCTAAACAATCTCTCTGTGACCTTGAAGAACAAATGATATTTTAAATTTGGAACGTATTTGGACAGCTATGAATTTTTTCCTATCCGTCCAAAGCGGTTGAACCTATAAACGAGATCCTTCTGCTGCATCCCATCATTTGTCAATATCGCAGATTGACGCTGAGTCTACCGCAGAGTTGCGCTGTGTTGTGATTGTTTTGGGCAGCAGTTCCTTAGCGAAACTCAGCGAATTCATCCGCGGAACTCAGCGAGAATTATTGAGGGATTGATGTTAGTCGGGGTAAAGAATCTCTCTGTGACGTTGAAGAACAGATGATAGTTTAAATTTTGAACTATTTGGACAGCTATGATTTTTTATCTAAAATCCGTCAACGCAACTTGAATCAGCATTTCACTGACGTACGTATGAAATTTCGGTTATTCATCACAGCACTCGTTTTGCTGATTCCATGTCTGCTTGCCGCCCAAGGGCGAGACGTGCCGAAAATGGGCCTGAGTTTTCACAGCGGCTTGTTTCAGGAATTCACCCTGGATGGAAATCAATTTGCAGAAAGTTCATTTTTTGATCTTCGGGCTCATATCTATGATCAAAAAAATACCCGGCTGGAGTACACCCTGAACTATACCCGGGGATACCATCCATCGATCTCCTATTCTTATGGATTTTCGGCCGCCTACCGGTTTCATGTGGGGGATTTCGGGGTACTGAAAACAAGTTTAGGAATTGAAAATTACAAGCTGAGAGACCGTGAGTGCCGTTCAACTGTAAGGACGATACTGAATGTGCTGTTTGAGGTTGAGGATTCCTGCAGCGATGATGCTCATGCGTCGTTCAACCCGGCGGTGGCCCTGGAGGTAAACATTACCGGGCCGGTTTGGTTGGTTTTTGAAACCACCTACCGGGCGATGCTGAGCAGTACCGAGTATGAAAAAGAGGTCGTTCTTGAAACCAGACCGGACGGAACGGAGAGAGTGGCGACTCAACGAGGTATCGATCACGCATTCTACGGGGCGGGACTTGGTCTGGGTGCCGGAATCCGGGTTAATTTTTAACGAATTCAATTCGATTGTAAGCTACTTTATTCGAGAGTACTTGGGAATTGAAGCTAATCGTACTATACTTTTTTGGAACTACAGGAAACTTTGTGGGTACAGCATAGTTCGTGCACCTCAACTATTTTCTCTCCTGATACTTTTTGGCGTCAAAAAGTATCCAAAAACCGCCAGGCTGTGGAATTGCTCGCTCGGAAGTTATGCTTCGCTATGGGCTGGAACACCCATCGCCTTCGCTCCGCTTCGGCACTTCTCTTTTTAGGGAAGATTAGCAATGGACCATAACTCTCATTGCTTGTAATCAACGATCGATCCGGTTTGCTATTTACAACCAATCCCATACGCTCCGCAGAACCTGCCCGCCTCGCTCCCAATTCCAGGGCTGGTAAATTCGGAAATCGCAACCAGTTTCAAACCCAATACAAAGGTTAGGAGACAATTGAGCTTGAGAACTATGACGGATGTAGGGAATCCGGAGTTACGAGTGGACCTGCCTTCTATTATTTCAGGGTGAGAGGGGTCAATGTTCTAATGACTTTGTTTATCCACAATGTTTCCGGTAGAACCACTTTTTTTTATCTCGAAATAAACTGAACCGGCATCACCCGTACAACAGAATGCAAGTTTAGGTTGCCGGGTGAGGAGCTTCCCGCTGCATAATTCAGGTGTGGTTGTGCGATTTTACAGCAAAATTTTCTGGTGAACAATTCGGATTTCTGGAGAAGGATTTTATGAGTATACCTGTAATAGATTGGAATACTTATCCTTTTTGATATAGTTTACTTTAAGAATGCGTCGTTACAGATTTGATTTCCTAAAGTGATTGTGTTTCCAAAACTACACAATGACATGGACTATAAAGTATCATAACAATTGAACCGGATAAGCTTGGCGAATAGCCCTGCATAAAAGGAATTCGAATCACGGTGTATGGCATTCTGGAGTATCTGGCATCCGGGTTTTTAAGAAGAGGAGATACTCGATGATTTTCCGGAATTGAAAAAAGAGGATATTCGTGTTTCTTATAATGTATTTTTAATTAAATAATGTGAATATGATATCACAGTCTGACTTAAAGGAGATGTCTCTTGAGGAAAAATTGAGGCTCATTGAGCTGATCTGGCAAGATATAAGTGTCAACGAGGATCAAATTTCAGTTCCGGAAAGTCATAAGGCTCAGTTGGAAAAACGGGCTCAAATGGTTCGGGAGGGTAAATCTAAATTCATTGATTGGGAACAAGCAAAAAAAGAAATCAAGAAGGCGACACGGTGAAGATTAAAATCCTTGATCTTGCCAGGGATGATCTGATTAATGGGTTTTATTTCTACAATGAACAAAATCCCGGAATTGGTGATTATTTCCTAACCAATATGTATTCTGATATAGAAGCCTTGAAATATATTGGTGGGACTCATCAAATTGTTCATCAAAATTTTCACAGGGCGCTTTCCACGGGCTATTTACTACACATGTTCAGATTCAATTATTAAAATACATTCTGTTGTAGATTGCCGCAGAGACACTGACTGGATCGAAAATCATTTTAAACAAGGGTAGCTTCATAAATCTTAGTACCAATTTTAATTAGAGTTTATGCCCGACGAACCCAATCCCATAGAAGTCCCAATCAACGGCGTACTCGACCTGCACACCTTTCGCCCGAATGAGCTTGGCGAGCTGCTGCCGGAGTATATCGAGGCGTGCCTGGAAAAAGAAATTACTTCGCTTAGGATTATCCATGGCAAAGGCACGGGCGCACTCCGGCGCGGGGTTCATGCGCTGCTTGATCGCAACCCGCACGTTGTTTCATATGGCCTGGCAACCGATAAAAGCAGCTGGGGTGCCACGCTTGTGGAAATTAAACGGGATGCAAACAAATGATAATGGGGAAAACCGCGCTTTTGTCAAATTTCGGCGTTATCGTGAAATTGCAATCCTCACGTATATTTATACGCTCCGGTTCCGATTCCACTCTGGCCTTGAACTTTAACAAAATCCCTGGTTTTGTAAAGCCCTCGATGACTGTGCTTCTGAAAATCAAAAGATCTCCCCTGCAAGTGCTTTACTGGTCCCGGCGGTATTTTCTCGGGGAGGGGAGATGATGTGAGCGTCCAGCGAAACATCTGAGGGGTGTCCCGGGGACATTATTATGACAATGATTCATTTACTACCTTAGCCTGATTCATAGAACACCACTCACACCAAAACGGTCGGTACCGTTTTGGTGGTCCCTCTCAATGGGAGGTTTCTTAACAAAATACTCCATATCTGAAAACAGAATCAACAATCATGAAATTTAAACTCCCTCACACGCTGGTTTTAATGTTTGGTTTGATGGTTGTATCCCTGGTCCTTACGTGGGTGGTGCCATCCGGGGAGTTTGAGCGAACCGTAACCGAAACCGGCCGCGACGTTGTAGAAGCGGGCACCTTTACGGAAGTTGACGAAAAGGAGTACCTCAGCCCGCTGTCACTGCTTACCGTGGTGCCGCGTGCACTGGCTGATGCACAGGGGATCATCTTTTTTATTTTAATTATTGGCGGTTCCATAAAAGTAATTCGTGATACCGGTTCGATTGATGCACTGCTCGGGAGAATTGTACAGCGATTTGGCAGCCGCCCCGCCTGGCTGATATTTCTGATGATGTTCGCCTTTGCGGCCGCATCCGCCACGCTGGGCATCGCCGAGGAGTATGTGCCGTTTGCGATTATCCTGGTCAGCTTGTGCGCAGCGCTGCGGCTCGATGCTATCACGGCAATTGGCACGCTTGTGGTTGGCTATGGGATCGGCTATGGTATAGCGTTTATGAATCCGTTTACGCTTGTGATCGCCCAGGAAATTTCGGGTCTCCAGCCGCTCAGCGGTATGTGGTTTCGCCTGAGCATTGCCCCCGTGTTTCTTACCATCGGGTTTCATCACGTGTGGAGTTACGCGAGGCGCGTACAGGAGGATCCGGCCAACAGCTACATGGTTGGAGTGAAAGAGAAACAGATAGATGATGCAAATGACTACCCCGCCATGACAACCCGCCGGAAAGTGGTCCTTGCTGCTACCGGACTCGCGCTGATCGGGTTGGTGGTTGGCATTAAGGAAGCGGGCTGGTACCTGACCGAGCTTGGCGCTATGTTTGTCGGTCTCGCGATCGTTGTTGGATTTTTAAGCGGTAAAGGTGCGAGTGATACCGCAACGTTGTTCAGTAAAGGGGCTGCTGAACTGACCGGCACGGCGCTGCTCATCGGGTTTGCACGCGCCATTGCTCTATTAATGGAAGACGGCCTGATTCTTGACACCGTTGTGAATGCACTGGCCACCCCGCTATCGTATGTAGGAGCAGAATTTTCAGCTGTCGGTATGCTCTTTATTCAAAGTATACTCAACTTTTTTATTCCTTCAGGGAGCGGCCAGGCGTTTGTGACGATGCCGCTGATGGCCCCGATCGGAGACCTGGTGGGCGTCTCCCGGCAGGTGGCCGTTCTGGCCTACCAGTTTGGCGACGGGCTGATGAACATGATTGTACCCACCAATGCTGTTCTGATGGGAATCCTGGGCCTGGCGGGCATTCCCTATGCAAAATGGTTCAGGTTTGTCTGGCCGGTGATTTTGAAGCTTCTCGCCGCTGCGTCTGTTGCCATGGTGCTCGCCGTGTGGGTTGGGTATTCGTAAAGAACTCATAACCCTGCCAACGGTCATCGCGGGCTTAGACCCGCGATCTCCTTCCTGTGTAAAGCGAGAGGTGTGTTCACTGGTGAAATCTGCAGTTCGAACAAGAAAGGGAGATCCCGGCTCGGCGGCCGGGATGACTGTGTATTTTCGTGAAGCATGCAAAATAAATTCACATCTACAGTAACAAAGCCGCCGCACCTTTCGTAGGAGCCATATATCAGATTTAACAATGAACATGATCCTATTATGGCTACTTCTACAAAAAAACATTACCTCTTCTGGACATTTCTATTGCTTATTATCAGCGTAGGCGGGTTCTTTGTCTACAGCTATTCAAATACCGAAACCGACGAAACCGAATCTATTCAAACGGTTGCGGTTGAAACAGGCACAATCGTGGAAAAAGCACTTGCCGTTGGCACCATCGAGCCGGAGACCGAAATTGATATTAAATCGATTATTCCCGGTGTGGTTGATATCATTTTTGTTGAAGAGGGACAGTATGTCAAAAAAGGCGATCCGCTGGTCGAGGTACGACCCGATCCAACGCCTATTGAACTTGCGGAGGCACAGCGCAACCTGGAACGGACACTGCTCGAAAAACGAAATCTTGTAAATGAATTGGATCGGGCGGAACGGCTAAAGAATCAAAACCTGCTGTCTGACCGTGAATACGAGCAGGTAAAAGAACAGGTTGATGACGTCATAATCCGGGAGCAGATCAGTCGTGAACGGCTTGAGCTCCTGGAGTCAGGCCGTATCACCATAGGCGATAAACTTATTGAATCTGTGATCCGGGCCCCGATCGACGGCTATATCCTCGAGCAGCTCGTTGAGGTTGGCGACCCGATTGTGCCGCTGACATCCTACCAGGAGGGAACACCGCTGATGTCGATCGCCCAGATGGAAAATCTTCTGTTTAAGGGCACGGTGGATGAAATTGATGTCGGGAAAATTGTTACAGGCTTACCGGTTGATATTAAAATTGGTGCACTTCCGGGGGTGATCATTAAAGGTGAGGTATCCAGAATTTCACTGAAGGCTCGCCAGGAAGATAATGCCACGGTGTTTCCGGTTGAGATTGCCATCACCGATCGGGGCAATACTACACTTCGGGCCGGCTACTCCTCTAATGCCGACATTATTATAAAACGCAGCGTTGATGTTCCTGTAATCCCTGAACGGCTTGTTCATTTCAATGAGGATGGTACCGCAAGTGTGGATGTTCCAGGTGCCCAGCCCGGGGAACGTATCCCGGTTGATGTGGAGCTCGGCCTGAGCGATGCCATTACGGTTGAAGTACTCTCAGGCCTTGCCGTCGGGGATACCGTCCTCGAGCCCGAATCCAAATCATTGACCATCCGCTGATCGAACCGCCGGGAGCCACCAGATGAGACTTTTTGAGATTATATCCGAGCTCTTCCGAAACCTGAACCAGCAGCGGCTGCGAAGCTTCCTGACCGTTTTTGGGATCATGTGGGGAACCGCTACGCTGATCCTGCTGCTGGCATTCGGCTTCGGGTTTCGCGATCAAACCGTGCTAAATATGCGCGGTATGGGCGACCAGATTGCCATTATGTTTCCTGGCCAGACGACCAAGGCGTTTCAGGGGTATGGTGTTGGCCGCGCCATTCGCTTCACGGAGGATGACGTGGAGATGATGCGAAACCGGATCCCTGAAATAAAAATAGTGACCCCGGAATATATCCAGGGCATGCAGCTAACCAACGGCGAAAACAAGCGAAACTCCAATGTAGGTGGCGTTTACACGGAGTATAGCGACATGCGGAATATCTTCCCTCAATCGGGAGGACGCTGGCTGAACCAGGCGGATATTGACGAGCAGCGCCGGGTCATTTTCCTGGGGAATCAGCTTGCGGGTAACCTTTTTGGAGATGAAGATCCGGTCGGCAAGCAGGTTTTTGTCCGGCAAACGCCGTTTACGATCATTGGCGTGATGCAGGAGAAGACACAAAACTCATCCTATTCGCAGCGCGATCACGACCGGGCGTTTATCCCGGCCACCACGTTTTCGGCCATGACCGGCACAAAATACCTGAATAACATCATCTACACTCCCGCTGATGTTCAGCAGGCAGAATTTGTGCAGGATCGGGTCTACGAGGTGTTTGGATCCAAATACCGGTTTGATCCGACCGACCGAAACTCCATCGGGCTTTGGGATACCAACGAGTTCTGGGAATTCATCGATATTCTCTTCTATTCCATTAACGGGTTCCTGGGGCTGATCGGCTTTTTTACACTTGCCGTGGGCGGCATTGGCGTTGCGAACATCATGTTTGTGGTTGTGCAGGAACGGATGAAGGAGATCGGCATCCGCCGCTCGGTTGGTGCGAAACGCTTCACGATTATGGGGCAATTCTTCCTCGAAACATTTCTGATTGTGGGAGTGGGAGCCGGCGCAGGGTTTTTGTTGGGATGGGGGCTCGTCCAGGCCACACAAAATCTACCCATCAAAGAGTTTGTGGGAACGCCGTTTTTTGCACCTGAAGTTGGGTTGATCGCGTTTGTGGTTCTTGGTTTCACGGGTTTTGCAGCCGGGTTGCTTCCGGCCTGGCGTGCAGCCAATCTTTCCATCATAGACTGTTTGAGGTGATAAATTATGATTAAGAATCTATTTCTGGAATTTTTTGCGGACCTTTATCGCCAAAAACTGCGGTCATCGCTAACATTGACGGCCATCGCCTGGGGGACGTTGTCTGTGATTATTCTTTTGGCGTTTGGCCGCGGACTTGGAACCAGCATGCTCGACGGTATGCTCGGGGCAGGAAACCAGGTGATGATTGTGTATGGGGGGCAGACCGGGATGAACTATAACGGCCTGCCCATGGGACGCCCCATTCGCTATACGGAAGAAGATGTGGAACGGATCCGCCAGGTGGTGCCGGGGATTGAATATTCAAGCCCACAGTATGGCCGCTACGGGACCCGGCTTGAGCGGGATGGCAACATCACAACGACATACATGGAAGGTGTGGGCCCCGATTTTGAGCTTATGAGAACGATGTACCCCACCGCGGGCGGCCGGTTTATTAACGCAGCTGACATTGAGGAGAGCCGCAAAGTTCTGTTTCTCGGTGATGAAATCGCCGTCAC
This sequence comes from Bacteroidota bacterium, assembly GCA_009909035.1. Lineage (GTDB taxonomy): Bacteria > Bacteroidota > Rhodothermia > Balneolales > Balneolaceae > SW132. Next base: position 10,357 of record JAAAOB010000023.1, on the reverse strand, counting down.
TCTTTTTGGAGAAGATGATCCCATTGGCGGCGAAGTGATGTTAAATGGCGTACCGTTCACAGTGGTTGGTGTGATGAAACCGAAGATGCAGACATCCATGAGTAACGGACCCGATGCCAACCGGGCCATTATTCCGTATCCAACGTTTCGCACCATGTACGGCGATCGAAATGTGGGATCGATATTGATTCGGCCGGCCTCTCCCGAGCTGCAGCCACAGGTGAAACAGGGGATAATCAATTACCTGTCGGCCAAGTATAACTTTCACCCCGAGGATGAAGAAGCCGTTCCGATGTGGGATTTCATTGAACAAGAAGAACAGACGCGCATGGTTGCAATGGGTCTGGAATACTTTCTCTTTACGATCGGCTTTTTTACGCTGATGATTGCCGGTGTTGGGGTGGCAAATATTATGTTTGTGGTGGTGAAAGAGCGAACACGAGAAATTGGCCTGAAAAAAGCGATCGGGGCCCGTAAGGTTCACATCATCAGCCAGTTTCTGTTTGAGGCGATCTTTATTTCGCTTCTCGGTGGAGTGATTGGGCTCGCTGTTTCAACCGCCATCGTTGAGTTTGTGCTGTATCTGAACCTGAATGACGGAGCCGGTGAATTTCTTGGACGCCCGGACATTTCGGGAATGTCAGTTGTTGTGACCGGTGGCGTCCTTATTTTGATTGGGGTGCTATCGGGTATTTTTCCTGCCATCAAAGCCGCGCGAATGGATCCGGTAGAATCGCTCAGATACGAGTGATTTCCAATGATAATGTGGATATCAGTGCCACCAGGTGAACGAGGTTTGGATGCTTCTGCGCATGCAGGTTCCCTTCCGTTACTTTTGGTTGAAATTGATGAGTCCATAAAGTAGATTTTTGGATAACCGGCTACACTCCAACGAACCCACCTGCCTCATTGACGATTGAAACCATCTTCCTTACACTTTTTATCACCACTTTTGTCGTGGCTTGTATCGCTTTTGGCGCATATGGTTATCTGCTGCTGCTCTTGACGAGAAATCACGCTGAAAAATTCAACCCGGCCGGTGCCTTGGGATTCCTGTACTTTCTGTGGACGCTGCTTTTTTACTATGTGCAACGCGCATTTACCGGTTTTTTTGGAATTAGCTCCAAAAAAGAGTTCAAACCTATATCAAAACATGACCGGTCCGTGCGGCAAGCCGAGGCGGAACAAAAACAACTTCTGAAAATTTACAGGCTCTTTTCCTCGGCCTACATACTCTTTTTTGTGCTGTTTATCCTTTTGATGATCACGTTACTCTATATGGTGGTTGGGCCAAGCATGTAGATCCGGCGAATAAATCAAAAAGAACACTACTGTCGGTTTTCGGTAACCAGGAAGGAGTCAGATGCTACAGGCTGCCAGCCAATAATGGTTAAGAGAAGTCGTTCGGCAAGTGACAGCTCCCGGATGGTATCTTTCACCTGAATGGCCATTTCAGGATCATCCGTGATGATACCGTCCACCCCAAGGTTTATTAATTCTGCTACTCTGCCGGGTTGGTTAACCGTCCATGCATAGATATTCATATTGTTTTCAATGGCTGAACGAACAAGGGAACTGCTAAGCTGCTGATGCTGAACGGCGATAAATTGGACCGGCAGCCGGGCTGTACTGCCAATGGAGAGCGCAGAGATATAGCCGGTTTCAATCGTTGGGTTCGCCGCTGATACATTCCGAATCGGGCCGAGATCTTGAGAGGCTATGGCTACATTATCACGCATGCCCAATGTACCCACAATGTCGAGTACGTCATCTAACAATTCCGGATCTCGCCAGTAATATTTGAGCTCAATCATGAAATCTATACGATTTTGCCCGGCTACCAGAATCTGTTCAAGTGTGGGGATCTGTGCCTCAATTTGGGGCTGGTTTGCAAGGTGTTTGATGCCCAGTTCGGTTATCTCGGGGTATGTCAGATTCCGGATCTGTCGTGGATCATTCGCCATGCGCATCAGGTCGCTGTCGTGAAAGGCAATAACCGTACCATCGGCAGTTCGCATCACATCGATTTCAGCAGCATCGGCACCGATCTCTATCGCACGTTTCAGGGCAAGAACCGTGTTTTCAGGCGCCGGCCGCGGACCGGCTCTGTGGGCCAGGATTTTAACGTTTTTTACGGCGGGTATTTCTGCCGCAAGGTAAGCACCGGTGCCAAGACCCGCGGCAATGAGTATGCATACAAACAAGAGCGCTCTCATGGGGGTATAATATCTTTCAAGTCCGCGATTAAGCTTCTCTTTTAATTCATTCAAACCCGGCGGGGGAAGGGTATTCATCTTTAACTGGCTGTCCTCATGGTAAAATTTGGTAATTAAAACCGAAAGGAAAGAGAATCCCAAAAATCCGAGAAGGGTGCGCACTCCCTGGGTGATGATAAAGTAGATTCCGGCAATGATAGCCAACGCACGGTACCGCTGAAGCCAGTCGGGTACCTGGTCAACCACGAACGTAATGGCGGCAAGGAGAGCGGCTTCCGTCAATAGAAGCAGGATAAACCAGGCAGAGAGAGTAAAGCCCACCATTTTCAGGAGTGGGACCGCACGGTTTCCCATCGTTTCCCAGGAATTCAGAATGGCCCTGCGTATAGAAATATTGCAGTCGAGGAATGCAGGCAGCGCTGCCGACATCCGTCCAAAACTGTAGACCGTGATCACAAAGCAAAACAGCAGCCAGACGCCTCCCGCAATCAGGGCGTTTCGCCACTCAACGGGCTGAGACATCAGGTAGTAGTTGATGTCGTGACCCGAAAGAAACGCCAGGTAGATCAGTCCAAAACCAGCGGCGATGACTGCTAAAAAGAGGAGCCCCAGCAGAATACTGACCATTGCAAGACGAAACATCCGGGGTACAGACGGCACGGTCTGCAGGATCACCTCTTTGACTGTTATGGGCCGGTTTTTCATTTGGCAGGTAACGATTTGAAAAATACCCGCAAACCGGACGACGGACGTGATGATTCCGAGGCTGCCGAGAAGCAAAAGATAGGCCGCACCTTTTGGTGATAAAATAAAATGCAGGATATCGCTGTTGCTGATGACCAGCTGGTCACCGCGAATTAGCCCGATGTGGACCAGTGCAGTGGTTGCGGGCACCACCACGATTGTGAGCATCAGCCAAACGAATAGCGTCCATATGGCAAGTGGCTTCCAAAGCTGCAGGGTGCGCCCCCAGGCTGATCGATATCTGCTATCTAAAATAATATGCCGGAATGCCATAGATCAGAAAAGTAATGCAATTGGTAGTAATTAGTAAATAGGTTCACCGCTGCGTTGTGGAATAGCAGAAAAAAGACATAAAAAAACCCGGCCGCCAGTGTGGCAGCCGGGCACTGTTTCTACAGCTTTGAACTTGAAACGATACGTTGTATTTATTTCACAAGCATCATTTTTCTTGTGATCGTACGTGATCCTGTCTCGAGCCTGTAGAGGTAAACTCCGCTTGAGAGCGATGAAGCCTCGAAATCTACAGTATAAGAGCCGGCGGTCTGTTGCCGGTCAACGAGTGTGGCAACTTCGCGCCCAAGCATATCGTACACAACCAGGTTTACATTTGATTGCTGCGGCAGTGTATACTCTATTTTCGTCGACGGGTTAAACGGGTTAGGGAAATTCTGGCTGAGTTTCACCTGCGATGCTACTTCGGGATCCGATTCACTGGAGGTGACAACACCGCGTTCAAGCGTGACGCTTGACCCCGTGCTAACGTTATTCCCGCTTCCGTCACTGGCTATCGCGCGGTGCCAAATCTCTACTGAAGCCCCTTCTTCCACGCCAAGATCGGCAAGTAGCGCGTCTACATCTCCCAGCGTTAGAGGGAGTGATGGTTCACTGCCGGCGGATGCTGAAAACACAACATCATCGAAATTTCCTGTCAGAGCAATTTGCCATACATAAACGACGGGGTCTCCGTTAGCATCCTCTGAGGCCGTCCATGCCGGTTCGAATGCCGTGGAGCTTTCCCCTTCAACCAGCACCGTGGCGCCGTCGGCAGGAGCCGTGATCTCAGGTGATGTGTCGGGTGCCACGTTTGGTGCAAGTAAAACCTGCCCCCTGATCTCGCCTCCGGGATTTTCCACCGAGTGAACATTTACATACAGTCCGGCCGACACAAGCTGGCCAATCTCTTCTTCGGAGAGAGTAAAGGTGTTTTCCGCAGCGCTATAGGTACCGGCACGTGCGTCTACATCACTGTCAAGCTCCGGGGTCAAACCATAAAGGACCCCGCCATTTTCGCCTGCGGCAGCACCATGAATATGAGATCCGGGTGAACCAATATAGTTGCTTTCAAGCCCGCTAAAACTGCCCGTTGCCGTGAGTTCTCCATTTCTGAATTCAAAAGCAAGCCCGCCTGAAGCAGCGGTTTCAACAGGCTCAACCTCGGTTGTTCCGGTCAAAGATGTGGTGAAATAGTGCTGGGATAAGGGTGTAACCTGGCCTCTGATCTCACCGCCCGGAAGGTCAACGCTGTGAACGTTTGCATAAAGTGAACGGGATACAAGCAGGTTAACCTGCTCTTCATTCAGGGTAAACTCATTGGTTGCGGCTGAAAATATTCCGCTTGATGGAGTATCTCCGATATCAGGAGCAAGGGCGATTTCCACACCGCCATTCTGGCCGGCTAAACCTGCATGCAGATGTGCTCCAACATCGGAGTTAAAGTCGCTTTCAAGACCGCTAAAGCTGCCGCTTGCATTGATACTGCTGCTCTCCGCATCCCACTCAACAAGCAGAGCACCCGTGGCCTGGCTCGTATTTTGAGGGATCTCATTCATACCGGAGAGAGGAGCATAAAAGTAAATATTAGCTTCAGGTACAATTTGGCCCCTGATCTCGCCCGACGGAATAGTTTCAGAATGGATGTTCAGGTAGTGTCCACGGTCCGTCAGTCGTTCCACAACTTCTGCTGAAACGTTTGTAAACGTGTTGTCTTCGGCAAGAAAGGTTCCGCTCCTGTTGTCATCACCAAGCGTAGGCGTGAGGGAGATTTCTACGCCTCCGTTTTCGCCGGCGTATCCCCTGTGGAGATGTGCACCGCTGCCGGATTCACCCACAAGGATATAGTCACTGCCAAGTCCGCTGAATGATCCGGTTACGACAAGGTCGCTTCCATCATACTCAAGTGACAGACCTCCTTGTGCAGTACTCGTATTGGACGGAACTTCATAACCGCCGGATGCATAAGTTTGAAAGTAGGTTTTCCCGGCCGGAAGGATTTGCCCGCGAAGTTCACCTGCCGGATATCGTTCAGAATGAATGTTTATGTAGAGCTGTCGTGCCCGCATGGCATCTGCCTGCTGGGTGGTTACGGTCACCGTTTCGTCGATGGAGCCTGCAGTATCACCATTTGAGAGTGTCGGGGTAAGTGGAATTTCCACGGGGCCATTCTGCCCTGCAAAACCGAGATGGATGTGCACTCCGGTTCCGCCAACAGGCTCAAGTGGAGAAACAAGTCCTTCAAAAGAGCCATTTACGGTCAGCTGATCGCCGTTAAGTTGAAGGTTTATCAGGCCACTGCCCGTTGTAAAAACCGGGGATACTTCGTTGGCTCCGCTAAGAAAGGCACGGAACGATTCGCTCTCGCCGTTTTGCGCAAACAGTGAGCTACTCAGGGATAAGGGAATCAGCAGGAAGCTCAAAACAACCAAAGCTGATGATAGTATCGATTTTAATTTCATAGGTTTGTACTTTAATTAATATTAATAGGTGGTGTACATTTGTTTTAATACTAATGTAAAAAAACCATCTGTAGTTCCTGCGTGCGAACGTAACTCAATTCTTATACTTGTGATGTATAAACTCATATGAAGATAAAACGATATCTGCGGTACCTTTTGGGGCTATTGTTCGTTGCCGCAGGAGCAAATCATTTTTTCAATCCCGGCCTCTACTACCCGTTGATTCCTGATTATTTGATCTACCCGGTTTTCTTTAATTATCTGTCTGGAGCGCTGGAGATGTTTTTTGGGGCCGGACTATTGACCACCCGGTTTTCACGCCTTTCGGCTTACGGCATTTTAGGACTGCTGATCGCGTTTATTCCGGCCCATATTCACCATATCCGAATGGATGGATGTGTTTCTGAGCAAATTTGCATTCCGCTTTGGGCGGCATGGGTCCGCCTGTTATTTGTACAGCCGCTGCTTATCTTTTGGGCCTGGATCTATACCGGTGCGGCCGGCAGATCGGCGACCGGAACGGTTGATACTTGACGGTTTTCGATTTATCATTCGTAGCTTAAATCGACGGTTCGAACGACCCGTCGATCTGTGTAAATAAACGAACTACAACATAATATGGACGAACCCGGCAGTTGTTTCGATATATCGGAACTGTTATCAGAAACAGTTCACATAACGGTTGTAGATCGTAAAATGCTTTCATATAAAAATTAAGCGTTTTACTGGACTCCACTCGTTGCTGCCCGGGATTTTAATAAAAAAGGAGTTTCAGTATGGAAAAGGAAAAACTGTTAGAGCTTCTGGAGCCGCAGGCACCTCAAAAAATACTTGATGTGATCCGGGATGAAGTTAGTGAGCTCCACCCCGCCACGCTGGCCGACCTGATGGACCAGTTTGATGATGAGGATATTCTACCGATTTTCAACACCCTGGATCTTGACCAAAAAGTAGCTGTTTTTCATCATTTAAGTGAATCTACACAGCAACAGCTGGCCGTCACAATGCGCTTTCAGCGGCTGGTAAAGCTGGTTTCGCTGATGTCTCATGACGACCGGGTTGATCTTTTGCAGAGCCTCGATGATGAGCTGCGAGAAACAGTCATTCGATCGCTGGCCAAAGCCGAGCGGGAGGATATTGTCCGGCTTAGCAATTATGAAGAGGGGACAGCGGGGGCAGTGATGACCTCCGATTATGTGTGGGTCTATCGCGACAGCTCCGTGCGTGAGGCGATAAAGAAAATAAAGCGCGAAGCCCCCGATAAAGAGACCATCTACACCATTTACGTGCTGGGAGATAATCGCGAACTGGTTGGCTTTGTCTCCCTTCGGGAATTGATGCTGGCCACGTTGAACGATAAAGTCGAAGAGTTGATGACCACGGATCTTATTAGTGTTCATGCTGCTGAGTCGCAAGAAACATCAGCCGAGCTTTTGTCGAAGTACGATTTAATTGCGCTGCCCGTGCAGGATGACGGCGGCAGTCTGCTTGGCATTATCACGTTTGATGATGTGATGGATGTGTTAGAAGAAGAGGCAACGGACGACTTTCACAAAATGGGGTCGGTAAGCCTGGGCAAAATGACGCTCGCGGATGCAGGTATATTCGCCATGATCTTTCGCCGCGTGCCATGGCTCCTGATTTTAGTGTTTATGAATATATTTTCAGGGGCGGGAATTGCCTACTTCGAGGGGACGATTCAGGCAGCGGTGGCACTGGTGTTTTTTCTTCCGCTGCTGATTGACAGCGGGGGAAACGCCGGTTCACAGGCGGCCACATTAATGGTGCGGGCGCTTGCAACGGGTACGGTAAAAATGAAAGACTGGTTCTGGCTGCTTGGCAAAGAGGTGGTGATAGCGCTCGGAATCGGCCTGCTAATGGCTGCCGCCGTCTCGTTTATCGGCTATTACAGGGGCGGGGTTGAAGTAGCGTTTGTTGTCTCTCTCACCATGATGATCGTGGTACTGTTCGGAAGTCTTGTGGGAATGTCGCTGCCATTCGGACTTCAAAGGCTCAACCTGGATCCGGCTACTGCCTCTGCGCCGCTGGTAACATCAATCGCTGATATTGGCGGTGTATTCATCTATTTTAGCATTGCCACGTGGTATCTTGGCGTGGGGTGATGGGAGAGTTCAATAGCAACGAACGGAATAATATCGAACGGAAAGGTGCGCGGCTGTGGCTGGACGGAACTCGGAGTGCTCCCCAGCTGCAGATGTGATGAACTGCAAAGTTCTGCTTGATATGCGGACTGTTCATCCTTATCTATCAGAAAAGAAAAACAAAAAATTGCAGAGGAATGGATTTAAAAATTTCAGGTAAAGTTGTGGATGTGCTGGAACTTCAAACAGGGGAGAGTAAAAATGGTCCGTGGAAAAAGCGTGATTTTATACTCGAGACCCCCGGCAAATATCCGCGGAAAGTATGTGTGACACAGTGGGGCGACCAGGTGGATCAAAATGAGGTAAAAAAAGGCGAAGAGCTTACCGCATTTATCGATATTCAAAGTCGTGAATACAAGGGGCGATGGTATACCGATGTAAAAGCGTGGAAAATAGAAAAAGGAGCCGCCGCGGGAGATCAGCGCCCGAACCCGGATGAAAATATTATTGACCTGGGGCCTGGCGGCGACGATGATGAGGTCCCGTTTTGACGACGGCTATTTTTAAATCATAGCGATAGATGGTACGGCCGGCCTGAGTACTGGTCAATCACTAAACTCAGGGATTATCCTGTGGTCTGTATTTTGTTCGAAAGAGTAGGCGATTTCAAGAAGCGTAGGCTCACTCCACGCCCGCCCAAAAAATGAAACACCAACAGGTAATCCGTCAATGTTTCCCATTGGGAGCGTAATAATAGGGTAGCCGGCCCGGGCGGACGGGGAACTGGATGACAGCTGAAAATTGTCGCCAAGAACCAGGTCTGTCTGCCAGGCCGGAGAACCTGTTGGCGAGACAAAAGCATCCAGCTCATTCTCATCCATCACCCGGTCGATTCCCTCCTGGCGGCTGTGCAACAGCATTGTTTCGAGCGCTTCTTGGTACTCTTCGGAATCCAGACCGCCTTTTTGGGCAGCCATTAAAATCAGGTTACGATCGAATGGCTCACTCATGGAAGGAGTTGCTCGGATCTCTTCCGCCATCTCCTCAATGGAGTCGACGATCTCATCGTTTTGAAGTGCAGCGAGATAACGATTCAACCCATCTTTAAATTCGTATAAAAGTACCTGGAATGCATCCCCCCCGATGTTCTGCTCTGAAATCTGGTCTATCTCCACAACTGTAGCGCCCAAAGACTCAAGTGTTCGGATCGTTTCCTGCATCAGCGTGTCCACCCGGAAGTGATTCCCGGAAGGTCCGGTATAAAAACCAATCCGTTTACCGTCAAGGCCGTCCTCTTGTAGAAACTGGGTGTAATCATCGTGGATATGCTCCCCGGCCGGTACTGTTTTTTCATCAGCCTGATCTACGGCCGCAAGCTCACCAAGCAGGATGGCAGCATCGCGTACGGTACGGGTCATCGGTCCGCCGCTGTCGGTTGTGTGAGAAATGGGTATGATTCCTGTGCGGCTCCAAAGCCCAACGGTGGGTTTGAGGCCTACAATTCCGTTGGCGTTCGAGGGGCAGACAATCGAACCGTTGGTCTCTGTTCCAATGGTTAGTGTGGCAAGGTTAGCGGAGGCAGCAACTCCGGAACCGGCACTCGATCCGCACGGATTGCGGGAGATGTCGTAGGGATTACGGACCTGGCCGCCAAGGGCACTCCACCCACTTGAAGAGAAGCTGCTGTGAAAATTGGCCCACTCGCTGAGGTTGGTTTTCCCGAGGATAACGGCCCCTTTTTGGCGAAGACGCTCTGCGATAAATGCATCCTCCGGCGGTATAGACCCCTCAAGAAACAAAGATCCCGCGGTTGTGGGCATGTCGGCCGTGTTGATGTTGTCTTTCAGTAAAATAGGCACGCCATGCAGGGGACCGCGGGTGGTGCCGTTCTGACGTTCTTCATCGAGATCTTCAGCTACGGAAAGTGCGCGCTGGTTGATTGTGATCACTGAATTTAACGCAGGCCCGTTGCGGTCAACATCTTCAATCCGATTGATATAGGCCTGCACAACGTCGCGGGCAGTAAATGTACCGCTGGAGTAGTGATCCTGAAGCTCGGTTACCGTGATCTCCTCAAGGCCGAGACGCTCATAGGCGGTCTCTTCGGGTTGTTGTGAACAGGCAAGCAGGAGGCTTAGAGCAAGTACGCAAAATGAGTAGTGAGTATTCATGGATGTGCAGGCATACAGTTAAGGTTCAAAAGAAGTACGCAATAAATCCGGTAGAGATCAACCGTAGCGATGAAAAAAGAAAAGAAGTGTTGACCATACAGATCCTGCGTATCCGGTCACACCGTACCGCACGGTAGAAAATAAGAAAAAGACGGGCTGTTTAGGACTTGTGCTCCTTCATCCTGAGATTTTCAGCTTTCGTGAATGAAGCGGTTAAAACCTCTTTGTTGACTGGCTTTGGAATGAAATCGATGAAGTTCGTTTTTTCGGCACGATCGTAGTTATATTTATCACTATTTCCTGAGATATAGATGACGGGAATATCGGAAGATTCCTGGATTTTTTGAGTGGCCGTTATACCGTCAACTTGATCCTGAAGCGAGATATCCATG
>JAAAOB010000061.1 GCA_009909035.1 Bacteroidota bacterium | reverse complement strand
TGGCACTGCTACCGATAACGATGGTGATATTCAGCAAAACGGCTCGAACAACGAAGCTCGAGTGTGGCAAGGCCACAACGGAACCGGTGAAAATAACATTGCCGATGTAGATCAGACCGGGCTCGAAAACATAGCCAAGGTTTATCAGGGCCACAATGGCGTCATTGCAGAATTTAACGATAGCGCCATTGAACAGATTGGGAGTATGAACGAAGCAACCATCAGAATTAAAGATGAAACGAGTGGTTCTACCTCTTCCAGAAACGTTGGCAGAATTCTTCAAAATGGTGACTTGAATCTTGCAGACCTCATGCAAGCCGGAGATGATCATGAGGCATGGATAAGTCAAGCTGATTTTGAGAATACAGCTAAAGTGAATCAAACAGGTGATCTGCATTATGCTATGGTAACTCAGACTGGCTTCAATAATTTAGCTGATGTCGTGCAAACTGGTGATTCGCACAACGCGATAATCACTCAGAATTAATTTAATCCTAAACAAAACTGATGTTAATAGGGAAGGCTCGCCCTTCCCTATTACTCTCTACTTTTACAAACGCAACAAACGTTGCACCACAAAACAGATAAAGACAATTTAGTATCAACGGTAGAACTAAGTAAAGATAATTCAATGATAGACACGTAATCTAAACATATACCTGTGTTTTATTCTGTTCAGTTTGAAAACTGAATGAATCTTTCTTGAATTTTAATAATCACGTTTAAACCTCAATCAAAATGAAAACTATCAAGTCAATTCCATTTTTCCTTGTGTTTGCACTGGTAGTTAGTATCTCGTACGCACAGTCGGGCGGCAACCATGTTTCTAACGTCGAACAGGTGGGCGAACACTCGGTACTTATTGAGCAATTTGGAGTCTCAAACAAGGCCGACATTTTGCAGGTGCCCGGTGATGCTGGGACAGGTCTTTCGGGTTTTGTGTCCGGGAATCCGTTTGAGAAACCGTTCTCCGGGGGATCCTTTTTCAGCTCGCTTGCCACTATCTTCCAGGAGGGCCGGCAAAACATCTCAAGTATCAAACAGTCGGGCTCCCACGAAGCACATATTCAGCAGTTTGGAAACGGGAATGAGGCCGATATTACCCAGAAGTATGGCGGATTGGGCTCCCCCAATCTACCGTCAGGCCATCCTGATATCTGTCCACCGGCGTTTACATCCTGCAACAGCTTTACTGCAGATGGTTCCTATGCGTCCATCTATCAGAAAGGAGATAATAATGATGCAGACATTGACCAGACCAATGGTTCGCATACGGCCATCATAGAGCAGTGGGGAAACGGTAATATTGCCGAAATTTTGCAGTACGAAAATCAAATTTTAAGTTCGAATAATGGGAATGTACAGTTCTCGAATGAAGGCCAGTTCCATAAGATTATTCAAACGAATGACTTAAATACTGCGCGAATAATCCACAACAATACCAATTTACCGACTACGATCGTACAAGATGGAAATATGTCTGTGATTGTCGAGCACAATCCATGATGTTCAGTTGGGCCGATTTTATGAAGATGTTTTTTTCTACGAAATGCAGGAGAAATCCATGTGCACAGACGGTTGCGATTCCACTAATAGTGACCGCTCTTATTTTCACCTCCCTGTCTTTACAACCCTCGTTTGCACAGTCAGCAGATTCAACCGGTAGTTCAAAAGCGGCAGTAGCCGACACGTCTGAGATAACCCCCCCTGGTCAAAATCAAAACAGGGTCAAGATCCGTCAACAGGGAAGCGGCAACCGGGTACAGATTACGCAGAGAGGAGACAGCCGATCGGGCCGTTCCGATATTCGGGTTTCGGGAAAAGGGAATCGTATTTCTCTGAGCTCAGACGGCAACCGGGCAGACCACAGGGTCAGGCTTATCGGCAGTCATAATCATATCCTTTTTAAGACGCCGGGGTACCCACAGCTTCTTTCAATTCGCCTGAAAAAACCTGATCTTTCAGCAGGAGGATGCAGCTTGTCGGACACCCTTCTACGATATCAACATTTTTCGGGTACGCTGGAGGTACAGCAGACAGACAGCGCTACCGTAATTCAATCTAAGAGGAAGTAATGTCAACCTGGAGTAAAGTTTTAACAGCGTGCACGCTATTTTTTTTGATTGCTTCCGCATGCGAAAAAGTGACCATTGAAGACGAAACCTTCGGCAGCATCGAAGGGTTTGTTTTACACAGTGAAACGGATGAGCCGGTACAAAACGCCAACATCACCACCACGCCGCCCACCAATTCGATCCTGACGGATGCCGAGGGATCGTTCCGGCTGGATGAGATCCCCACCGGCAGCTACTCTATCAAGGTCTCCAAAAACGGGTTCCAAAATAACTCGGTGATCTATCGGAGATTTCATTAAATGAAACTGATCCGGAGCGGGGGTGTCAATCATTCAGAGTCCTTCAATATTCTTTGCAATTTTCTCGTCCCGGTTCCTACATACATCAAAAAGGGAGATCAACACCTTGCTGAAGCTTCGAGCTAAGGCCTGAAATTATCCATAGGCTGAAGAAAACTTGGATAGATTTTTCCGGAACAAATCAGATTGATCAACTGTGCTTGTAAACCTTCCATTTAAAATGGGCTGTGCAAAACCTATAAAGTCATCCTGAGTTCTGATTAAGGCATCTGCCCAGGGCATCCACTTTTCGGGGCCTATGGGTAATACAGGATCTCCGAGTGTATGATGCGAAGCGGCATTTGGAGATTAACCTTCGGGGGGAAATGGTGAGAGGATCAAGTCCGGAATGAAAGAATCACTGGTTTTGCAAAGCCATCTTATATGAAAAAGATCTAATTCAGCAAATTTTTTTATTGCGTTTCATAACTAAAAATATATAAAAGTGGGTTTAAGGGAGTGCATGATTATTATCGATTTAAGATTGTTTAAATCCATTAGTCTTTTTTAAGAATCTTTCAATTGAGGCCGTTTTTCCATATTTATGAATCACATAAAAACTACTCCTGAATCAAGAATACGAAGGGAGCCTTGTAGGGTAAAACAGTCTGTGAAAGATAGACGCAGACTCAATGAGAAGCGCAACATGATTTTGGCAAAACTGTTGAGAGTCACACTTTTTATTTTCCTCTTTGTGCCGCTACATTTTGGGCTGTTACAGGCACAGTGCGCTGAAGAACCGGTACTTCATCAGGTGCAAACGGGTCAATCCTATCTTGATATTGCAGATTATTACGGTTCAGTAGAATTTGCAGAGTTGCTGGCTGACTTTAATGACTATTCCGGTACCACCACAGACTCGCTGGAGAGTGGTTCGATTATCCGAATACCCGCCGGTATTGCTACATTTGAAAATTCTAACCAAAGCCTTTCTGAGGTAAAAAAGAGCCCTCACTGCTCGGAAAACGGCCGTTTATTGCAAAACCCTGAAGAGCGTGAACCACTTGAAGCTCTGCCCGATTCTTCAGCAACAGGATCTGGTAATGAGGCTTTAGAGAAGTTCCGAGAGGCATTTGAGTCAATCGTGGAATCAGAGGCCGATTCGGCGGATGAAAGACGATTGCAGCAGGCTGAAGAGCAGATTCTCATGGAGATTGACGGACTGGTTGTCGATGAGACACGGTCCAAAATCGGAAAAGATTTTTACGATGTGTTTTACCAGCGCTGGGAAGCGCCTGAAAATGCACACAATTTTACCATTCGTATCTCCGAAAGGCCTACGCCAACGCTCGGGTCGTTTGTATCAGTCAGAGTCAATGATAATCTCACATTTCAATACCGCCTCCAGCCGCGGTACGACATTATCGAAACAGCAGCCATTTATGCGGTTAGAATGACGCGGCAATATCTGGCAAATAATCAGCAAAGTTACAGGATTTACTAAGCATGAAGATTGGACAAAGCATCCTTTTTACCGTTCTTTTTTCACTTCTATTTTTACTTTTTGGCAGCTCTGCATCTGCACAACAGCTTATTTATTTTCCAAAAAATCCCGCCTTCGGAGGAAGCCCGGCCAACTACTCATGGCTTCGAGCCTCAGCCGATCAGCAGAACCTTTTTGAAGAGGATTTTACCCGAGACAGATTTCGTCGAAATCCACTTGAAGATTTCAGGGAGTCGCTTCAGCGCCAGATCCTTTCGCAGTTAACGAGAGATCTTGTACTCCAGCAGTTTGGCGAAGGTGAAGAGGTGCAGGAGTCCAGGTTTGAGTTCGGTGAATTTACCATCGACGTGGTTCCCGGTCTGAACGGAGTGGAGATACGTATTTTCAACATTTTAACCGGGAACTCTTGAGCCGATGCATACGGAGAGGGCCACGCCGGGCATTGTGAGTGAGTCGTTCACGTCACTGAGCCAGGCCCCGGAGCCGAGTGACCCTGTAGTGGCGGCAGTGTACCGGTTTCGTGATCAGACCGGACAGTACAAGCCCAGCGACCGCGTGGCAAGCTGGTCTACGGCCGTAACGCAGGGAGCCACCTCCATATTGATCAAGGCGATGGAGGAGTCAGGCTGGTTTGTACCGATCGAGCGCGAAGGCATTTCCAACCTGTTAAATGAACGACAGATCATTCAATCGATACGGCAGCAGCATTCGGGACCGGAGGGTCCGGCCCCCCTTCCGCCCCTGCTGTTCGCCGGAGTGATGCTGGAAGGAGGAATCATCGGGTACGATACCAATGTGGTTACCGGCGGAGCCGGGCTTCGTTACCTCGCGACAGGCGGATCCAACATGTTTCGCAAGGACCAGGTTACGATCTATCTCCGGGCCGTCTCAACCCAAAGCGGCCGTGTCCTGAAAACGGTTCACACCACAAAATCGGTCATCTCTCAGCAGCTCGACGGCGGTGCATTCCGCTATATCGACACCAACCGCCTGCTGGAAGCCGAAGCGGGGTATACCTACAATGAACCGAAGCAATTGATGAAGCGGTGAAGATGCTGATTATCGAAGGAATTGAAGAGGGAATCTGGAGTGCCCAAAATGAAAATGAAGTGCTTGCTTACAAAGAGAAGTTTGAGTACGAAAAACAGCAGGAACAGGCCCTACAGCGAGACTATTTTGGGTTTATTGAGCGGCAAACCCTTCGAAGCGGATGGAATTTTGGAGTCGGAGGGCTTCTGGGCAGTTATCTCGGCAATTACGATTCGCCCAGCCGCAGGGCCGGCGTAATGCTGCAGGCGGAACGTCAGCTAAACAACCACTTTTCGGTGCGTGGACATTTTCAGCGAACCGAGATCGGGGTGAACCGGGTATTTTTGAGTCCGCTCAATTCTGCGGACCTTCTATTGAATGTTTACGTGACGCCCGATTATCAAATGTCGCCCTACCTGGCTGCGGGCGCCGGCGTCATGGCGTTCGACAAGCAGTATGAATATTTAGACCGTCAATTCTTTCCGGCAGCGACATTTGAGGCTGGTCTGGATTACC
>JAAAOB010000016.1 GCA_009909035.1 Bacteroidota bacterium | reverse complement strand
CTTTTAATTTAATTGTGGCTTTTTTCATAAGCCTGAGTTGTGATGTAGTACTTGGTTAACAGGTTTGTTCGTTCCCACTCCGGTAGTTGTCCTTCTTCAAGAGCATCCAGATAATTTTCAGTGACCCTGGTAAAATGTTCTTCATGTGATTCATTGAACTGTTCCGGTATTTCGATCTTACAGCCGAATGGAGTATTTACAGCAGAAAGTCCGGGGAACCGAGCATGTAATTGGCCCAATGCATTATTCAGTAGATCCTCAAACTCTTCAGAATCTGGCTCTCCAACCGGTTCAACATATAACGTTGCAACATAATCTTGTTCTACATTCTGCCGTATCACCAGATTTGCATTTGTACCCCTCATATGGGAGTAATGGGTATCTCCACCCTCAGGATTGGTAAATCCCCATTCTACCGAAACTTTTGCAAACGCATCTTGTACCTTAAAAACAAATTCCCCATTCGAGGTTACATGTAATACCGAGTCAGATTCCACATCCCCCATCAGGTACTCCGGGAATCCCTCTTGCTGCGTGATGAGCTCAAATTGGGATTGCCTAAGTTCTGTGTCCCAGACCCGGGCATGGCTGACTTCAATCCCATTGTCTTCATCTCGATAATCGATGGGCTGATTTGGAAACAGTTGCCATAAAATCATATCAACAAGGTGCGTGGAAACATCCACTATGGCTTCTCCTTGCTGATCGACATCAAAAAACCAGGCCGGCCGAACCAATGTTTCCCCGGCTACCGTTTTATAGAAAAAATGCACACTCTCTTTCACAATTGCAGGCTTCTCAGGAGTTCCGGCTTCAAGCTGGCCAAACAGTTCCGGTATTTGAGCGAGTTCTTTTTGCAGGATCGTAGTAATGGCATGGCGCTCGGTCATAATATCGTTCACGACCAGCCCCTTTTCATCAGCCGTTTCCAATGCTGCCTTCAGCGTGGAAAATTGATCCGGTTTAATGATCATCGGTTTGTCTGCAAGGACGTTTATTCCATTATTTATCGCAGTCGTTATATATTCAATTTTACGTGCATTATTGCCAGCCACGACCATCACATTTCCAGGCTTTTCTTCCACCATTTTGCCCAGGTAATCCTCTCCTCTATAGACTTCCTGATGCCAATTCGTGGGATTCTCCTGGCGGGTATTAAACTGCTCGATCATCGCCAGGTGAGCCTGAAGTTCTTCTCCGTCAGGTGCATAGACATGTACAACAGAGTCGACCTCCGGGTACTGGTTCATCTGAACCAATCCGGCATGAAAATGTCCGGGATTAAGAGTCATTAAACGAACTGTATTATCTCGTTGCGAAGATTCCATGTGTGAGTTTTCTTGAGTGCAGGATATCATGAGTAAAACAAAAAGTGAATAGATCAGGTATTGAGTTCTCATAAAAGTCGTAAACTTATAAATCTTGGATCGTTTGTATCAATCCTTCATGAAAAAACTTCCCTTGTTCTTCGACAAGGGAAATAATATGTAGAAAGACTGTTGTTAATTAGAGATTTAAACCGGGTATTTGAGCCAGTGAATAGCGATACCGTTCCGGACGGGAAAGCATCCTGTTGGCCTCATCATCATTTTTAAACCGCTCATTGACCGGATCCCAGTACAGCTTTCGCGGCAACTTCATGGCAATATGTGACAACAGGCAGGCTGAACACGAACGGTGGGCAACTTCTACAGGTGCTACCGTCTTTTGACGGCTGCTTATACAGTCGATCCAGTTCGAATGCTGTTCACTGCTTTCATACAGATGGATGTCATTGGGGCCAATTTCTGAATCCAGGATATCCGGGTTGCTGGCCTGAATAGGTGAATTCGATCTATTGCCGCTATCCGGGTCACTATCGGTAACTCCACTTCCCCGGGTGACGAAGATCCACCCCTCTTCACCTTCAAACCGAATCCCATTGGGATAATCACCGCTCACACGCATGGTGACCCCGTTGGCATACTTCGCTGTCACATTGAATGATCCGTGAACCGTCCAAAGTCCCTCGTAAGCCGGATCATCTGTCGGAAATTTGGCGTTCGCTTCAATCTCAACCGGCCCCGTATATTCAGTTCCCATTCCCCAATGAGCAATATCTAAGTGGTGAGCTCCCCAACCGGTAATCATGCCGGCACCGAATTGCTCGCAGCGCAACCACCCGGGACGTGAGTATCCCTCCAGGGGATGAACCCGGTCAAGCGTGTAGGGCTTCATGGGAGTGGAACCCAGCCACATATCGTAATCCAGGTGTTCGGGAACCGGCATCGGGGTTGGATCTCCGCCTCCGGGATCTCCCGGCAACCCAACGTTGATCGTATGAATGTCACCGATCCGCCCGTTTCGAACCAGCTCACATGCTTTTTTGAAGTGGGGCCAGGGGGAGACCGACCGCTGCTGACTGCCGATCTGGAATACAACTCCGGTCCGGTGAATAATATCACTCATAACCCGCCCCTCCTCGATCGTCAGGGAGGTCGGCTTTTGCAGGTAGATATCCTTGCCCGCCAGGGCTGCCTCGATGGCCGGGCGGGCATGCCAGTGGTCGGGTGTACTAATGATCACCGCATCAATGTCCGACTGCCCCAGCATGTCCCGGTAATCCTGGTACATCTGTACATCCACTTCATTCTCCCAGCCTTTCTCTTCAGCGTACCATTGTTCAATAAAGTCTTTCCCTTCCTGCATGCGGTTGCGATCCACATCACTGACAGCCACCAGGCGAACATTGTCGTGTTTCATCGTTTCCGGCAGGTCGTGGCCCCGGGCAATTCTGCCAAATCCTATCTGGGCGATATTGATCCTGTTGCTCGGCGCATTTTTCCCAAAGACGGTGGAGGGTACTATCGTGGGAGCCAACAACGCCCCGGCTGCCCCCATCACGGTTGTTTTCAGGTACTCACGTCGTGTCATTGCAGTTTTTGTGCCGGTTTTATCCTTGTCGTTCTTCATATTCTATGCCTTATCCTCGGTTGTTGTTATGCGTTTAAAGGTCGGTATTTGTATGTAGATTAGTCCGATGTAACCCATTCAATGCCACCAAGCAGGTGCCTGACAAACTGCGGGTCTGAATAATGCTCCGGGCGGTGACCCAGGGAGGTATACCACTGGCGCCCGCCGTCAAACTCCTGTGACCAGGAGATCGGGAATTGATCCCCAAATGTAGTGCCCGGAAACTCGTCCATCTGCGGATCGCTCACCGTCGTCAGATCGGCCGTGACCAGCACATCCATTTCGGGATTGAGCTCTTTCAGGTAATAGCATTCATCATCGATAATCTCCCAGCGGTCGGGAAGCGAAGAGGTAGATGGATGAGAGGAATCGATAATCTCCACGGTAAAATCTTGCAGCGGGGCATGCCGCTCAAAGTTTCCTCCAACCAGTTTCGAGAACCAGGGCCAGTCCCGCTCGGAACCGCTGGCCGAATGAATCCCCATAAACCCCCCGCCCTGTTGGATATACTGTTGAAGGGCTTCACGCTGGCTGGCTGTATCGAACGCCTCATTGTTGGTATTGGAGAAGATCAGCCCGTCATACTGTTTCAAATTTTCAATCGTAAACAGGCCCGGATCATCGGATACATCCACCATAAATCCATTCTCCCGGCCCAATTTCCGGATCGCTTCCACACTGTACGGAATATTTTCATGAACATATCCTTCTCCATTCTTCGTATACACCAAGACCTTTTTGCCATTCAACTCTCCCAGCGGGCGGACCTCTACTTTCGGAGGATTGGCATAACTTGTCCAATACCGCTCGGCAGTTTCAGCGTCAATTTCGCCATCATAGACCAGCATCCGGTATTGAAGTGTATACGATTGCCCCGGGGCAAGGGTCCAGTCCCGATCCTGGGCCGGATTAAAGTTGATGTACACATTCTCCTGCCCCCCGTTGGCATCTACCGGCCACAAGCGTAATTTCTCAGGAAAGTCGTGGTTGCCGGGATTAGTCATAAAAAGAACACCCGATCGGCCTTCTTGAACCTCAGAGATCCCGTTCACATCAATCCATCTGGCTCGGGTTGCATTTCCATTGCTCTTGTCATACCCCTGCGAGGTCAACAGGTCCGCGGTATCATCATCCCACGTTTCGGTAGCCCGCAGGCTAAACCCCTGGTACCGGTAGGCTTTAATGCTCAGAGGTGATTCCGATGCCGGATGGAGGGTAGAGACAAAATCAATCAGCCAGATATCGTTGTCCGGGTCGACATTCCAGGCAATTACCTCCCATTTCTCGTTTAAGGCCACTTTCTGCCCGGATGGAGCACTCAGGTCAATATGCTTCAGAAAGGTTTCGAAACCGCCAAAGACATGGCCCGAAGTGGTTTGCAGGATTTGCTGATGGCGTACGGTCCCCTCTCCATCCCCCAGATTCCAGAAATCGACCTCGCGCCCCTCAAACTCGGTTCGGGTCCAGGGATTCCAGATTCCATAATGGTGGTAGTGATCGGAAGGCTGAATGCGTGTCAGCACCTCGCCCCCAGGTGACCACAACGGGTGAATGTAGCCGCTTCGGCTGTAAAGTTCGGAGGCCCCCTCCGGTGCAGATGTAATGGCATGTCGGTATCGTAAGACCTGCTGGCCATTGATTCGGAGAGTTAAATCTTTCCCATTATCGCTAATCGTGACGCCTCCGCTGGTATTTTTAGAACCATATTCTGGTTCCTTTTTGAGAATAAATGTTCGGGTTGTACCAGCCGGCGTATCTCCCGACAGTATCCACCGGAGTGACTTCTGAAAACCGCTTGCATCAAGTTGAGAAGTTATTGGGCGATCTTCCCCATCTCTGCGTTCATAAAGTTGCAATACCTGGCCGGTTTGTAACCCAACCGGGAGGGTCCCCAGGGATACCTCTACGGGCGCATTTATGCGGTCCGCCGTACCAGCCTTTACAGTAAATTCAGCTACCTCTTCTGTTTGTGCGTTTAGAGAGACAGGCAATAACATTAATAGGAAAAAAATCCATAAGATGGTTGACTGAGACGTAATCGCTTTTCTCATATCACTTTTCATAATGGCAAATAGTAAGATTAGAAAAAGAACCAGGAAATCTCGGCTTTTCCAAGGACAGTTATCATTTATTTTAGAATATACATAAAGTAGTTAATTACCGGGGAATTATGGAGATCTTCCGGACACGCTTCGTCAATTCTCGTCATCTGTTCAGTCATAATAGTCCTGATGAGGAAATCTTTATCCATTTAATTCAATATTGATTCTTGAAGAACTGCTTTTCCCGGACTTGTTGAACCAATTTGTCTATTCATTTCAGCGTTACTGATCAATTGTATTCACCCTGAGACTCGCGGCACCATTCATCAGGAATAATCAAGTGCAAAGTATCCGGCGATAATTTCCTTAACGGTTTCCTGTACCCGGCCATGCCGCTCTTCAACGAGCTACATT
>JAAAOB010000169.1 GCA_009909035.1 Bacteroidota bacterium | reverse complement strand
AAAGACAATTTACCGCCCCGGATTTTTCAGCCGGGCGACGACGTTCGTCTTGTGCCGGGAGGATCGTCGATTCGGCGAGGGGCTTACGTTGCAAAAGGTGTGATATTGATGCCTCCCGCATATGTCAATATCGGAGCATATGTAGCTGAAGGAACCATGGTCGATAGCCATGCTCTTGTTGGATCTTGTGCACAGATTGGCCGCAATGTCCATCTATCCGCGGGTGTGCAGATTGGCGGTGTTCTTGAACCCGTGGGTCTCAGCCCGGTTGTGGTTGAAGATGACTGTTTTGTAGGCGCGGGATCTGTCATCGTAGAAGGTATCCTGGTGAAACGAGGGGCCGTGATTGCCCCGGGTGTTACGCTGTCGAAATCTGTTCCGGTTTACGACTGCGTTCATGAAAAACTGCTTGGTAAGGGATCCCCGATTCCTGAACGCGCTGTGGTTGTACCTGGAACGCGACCGGTGTCAAATTCGTGGGGTAAGGAGCAGGGCTTGAGCATCTCCTGCCCGATCATTATCAAATACAGGGATGAAGGCAGTGATGCTTCACTTGAACTTGAAGATGCACTGCGCTAAAAAAAAAGTGTAAGGGATTCCCGATATTTCGCTCATACAAGTAGGAATTAATCATAAAACAAAACGAGGTGCCAGTTATGAGTTCACTAAATAAAGCAATGGTCATCGGCCGACTTGGGGCCGATCCCGAAGTTCGATACACACAATCCAATACGGCAGTAGCTACGTTGAGTGTTGCTACAACCGAGCGATATAAAGACAGAAACGGCGAACAGCAGGAAAGTACCGAATGGCACAGAATTGTGGCCTGGGGACGCCTTGCCGAAATCTGCCAGGAGTACTTAAAAAAGGGATCCCTGGCGTACTTCGAGGGTCCAATCCAGACCCGGCAATGGGAAGATAAAGATGGCCAGAAACGGTATACCACCGAGATAAAAGCTCTGAATATGCAAATGCTGGATACACGGGGTGGCACCGGACCCTCTTCACAGTCCGGGTCATCAGATGATGGCAGAAAAGAGCCAATGGGCAGCAACGTCAATATCGATAATAATTTTGACGATATGGATGATGATTTGCCGTTTTAGGTACTTCATCTGCTTTTTGAGCCCGAAAATCAATACATTAGGTGACAGTTTTACTTGACTGTCACCTTTTTTTATTAAACTTTAGCATTCTTACAGTAATTAACACGGTTTTGTATACATATTGGATGAATCTCCGAGCGACCCGACCCACTTTTTAATGAATCAACTACTAATCGCTTCCGCAGACTACGGCGAAGCGCTCCATATGGGTACACTGTCGGTAGAATTTTTGGTCATGCTATTAGGACTATTCTTGAGTGCTCTCTATTCAGGGTCTGAAGTAGCTTTCTTCTCCATAATCAACCAGCTTGACCAGCTGAATAATGATCCGGCATACAGTGGACCGGATTCTCGTATTATGAAGATGCTGGAGAAACCGCGTCGTCTTCTCGCCACGATTTTAATCGGCAATACATTTGCAAATATTGTCAGCTCCGTGCTGGCGGCGGTCATTTCCGGAAAAATAGCGGCTTTTTATGGCCTCCCCGCACCACTTATTTACACGCTTGAAATCATTGTGCTCACCTTCATGATCCTGATTTTGAGTGAAATCACCCCGAAGGTTATTGCCATCAACAGCCCGCTGAAGATTTCCAGAAGGATGAATGTATTTATCTACGTAAATTTTATTCTGTTGGCGCCCATCTCAAAATTGATTGCGGAAAGCACGATGAAACTGGAACGATCCCTGCCCAAATCATCGAATAAAATGACCTCCGAAGATATAAAAACAATGGCCGAGGTTAGCGAACAGGAAGGGTCAATCCATGGAGATGAGCGCGAAATTATCGAAAATGTGATAGAGTTTGGCACAATTTCGGTGCGAGAAATTATGACATCAAGGGTTAACATTGTTGCTGTTTCGGTGGAGTCCACACTGCCGGAGGTGATTGAGCTCATTAAAGAGAAAGGCCTCTCCAGAATGCCTCTGTTCGATAACGACCTGGATACAATTATTGGCGTTATTTACTCAAAAGATGTCCTTCCCTATATAAACAGCAATTTACAGAACACAATCATAAACTGGAAAACCATTGCCCGGAAAGCACTCTTTATTCCGTCAACCAAGAAGCTGGACGACTTGCTGAGAGATTTTCAACATGAAAAAACGCACATTGCCATTGTGGTAGACGAATATGGGGGAACGGAAGGGATTGTAACGCTTGATGACATCCTTGAAGAGATTGTGGGCGATATTGTTGATGAATATGGCGATACGGAAGAGAAACTGTTTACCAAATTTAAAAGCGGTGTGTATCTCTTTGACGCCAAAATTGATCTTGACGACCTGGATGATATCCTGGATGTAAAAATTTCCTCACCCGATGATGAGTTTGAGACCCTCGGAGGGCTTGTGTATCACCTGACGGAGCGAATACCCAATGTGGGCGAACGAATGATCTATAAAAATCTTGAATTGACCGTGCACTCTTTGAAAAACAATCGTGTAAAAAAAGTACGTGTAAAAGTGAGAAACCGCATGGAACTGGAAAAAGACTCCGGCACGTCATGAATGGAAAGTCTGAAGCCAAAACAGATGCGCCGGTACTACAGCAGGATGTGGATCTCACTGGGCTGAATACCATGAGAGTCTCTGCTACCGCACAGCAGTTCGTGGATGTGAAAAACAAACAGCACCTGGTGGAGCTATTCAAATCGGGCTTTTTTGAGCGTCATACGCCAATTATCCTGGGGGGAGGAAGCAACCTGCTTCTTGTAGGTGATCCGCAATCCCCAGTGCTGAAAATATCAATTGGTGGAGTGAAGATTGATGATATCGGTAATGGACATGTACTGATGAAAGCAGGCGCCGGCGAAAACTGGCACGGACTGGTGGTACAGGCTGTAGAAAAAGGGTACGGCGGAATAGAAAATCTTGCGCTTATTCCCGGAACTGCAGGAGCCGCTCCGATACAAAATATCGGTGCATATGGTGTTGAACTACAGGACTGCTTTGAAGAACTAACCGCATTCGATACATCAACCGGTACGTTCGAAACATTTAAGCGCGCCGATTGCCAGTTCGCCTACCGAGACAGTATGTTTAAAAACAATCAACGCGGGGTGTACATCATCTGTGATCTGACGCTTCGCCTTCGGTCAAAAAACCACCGGCTGGTGACCGGTTATAAGGCGTTGTCTGACTACCTGGACCGTGAAAACATCCATCAACCAACGATCAGAGATATATGTAATGCTGTGGTTGCCATCCGAAGGTCCAAACTACCGGATCCGGCCGATATAGGCAATGCCGGCAGCTTTTTCAAAAATCCTGTTATCTCCGCCAAACGGTACAGGAAGCTCAAACATGAGGTTCCCGAACTGCCATCCTACAAACTCGACAGTGGAGACTATAAACTGCCTGCAGCATGGCTAATTGACCAGGCCGGGTGGAAAGGCAAGCAAGTTGGCAACGTAGGCAGCTACGAAAATCAAGCGCTCGTGTTGGTGAATCATGGCGGGGCTACGGGCAGGGAAATCTACGCCCATGCCATGAGAATACGAGATTCCGTTCAGGAGAGATTCGGAGTGGATTTAAATCCTGAAGTCAATATCATCGGTGAATTATAAGGTGGACTCTTCAGCTAAGCTGCATATCCGGGACTTTCTTTTTCGGGAGACCGTTTCCTGCCCCCTTAAATTATCGTTCATACAGCAGGAGGAGTTTAACGAAAACAGGGACGACCTCTTCAGAAGAAAAACAAAACGTATGCTCCGGGAAGCCGTGGCACAGCTATACGGAGACGTCAGCTACACGTCCAATAGAACGGCGGAAGCAGTTGAAGAGACAAATCGGTGGATGCAACACTATAGGGTAGTAATCTGCGGGGCCGCACTAAAGTTGGGAGAGATACACACACGTATCCCCATTTTGGTTAAGGATGGCATCTACCTGAATATCGTGCAGGTTCATGGAAAACTGGCAAAGAACGATCCTGAAGATATCTTTTCAGCTCCTCCGGGAAAATCCCCGAACCGCTACCTTTTGATGGCAGCCTACAGACGGTATGTGCTGCAGAAAAAGTACCCGGAAGCCCGCACAACATGCTCCTTTATGTTTCCGCGAAAAAGTTTCCGGGCAGATTTTGAATACCTTTATCAGCAAACTGTTGGCAAGCATGATATCGATGAAGAGTCCCTGCACCAGCTGAAGGAGCTTTTTGCTGTTGTAGACGGAACGGACCATGTGCGAGAGATGTCGAAATCGATTGCCGGTAATATTTCTCACAGATCGTTTACCGGGCGATCCGTGGCCGAGGCGCTTGATCAAATGGTGAACATTCACGAAACGGGGGGAACTGAATATGTAACGGATGTACACCAGGGGTGTAAAGATTGCTCGTACAGGAAAACAGCCCCGGGAGGAGAAAAGGGATGCTGGGATATTCACTTTCCCGATTCAGATATAAAATACAGCGGCAAGCATCAATTTGATCTTATCGGCCACCATGTGGAGAATGAAAATTTGCACCAGCAGCGATATCATGAGCAGATTGACGACTCGAAATACCTGAATTCTTCTGCTAAAGTGATGGACCATACCCGTGATAAAATTGCCATTTATCATCGAAAGGCGATGCAAATCCTTGAAGCAAAAGATGAACCGCTGCCCCTTATTTTTGGAAAAAAGATGCTCCGGAAACTGGATAGTGTAGCATACCCTGTTCATTTCCTGGATTTCGAAGCGGCTTCGCACCCTGTGCCACTTCAGATAGGAGCACGGCCGTACGATACCGTTCTGTTTCAGTTTTCCTGCCACACCCTGCAGAGCTCGGGCCGGCTGTTGCACTCGCAGTGGCTGGACCAACACCCGATATCTGATGTCCTTACAGAATTAACCGCATCGCTGGCAGACATACCCGGTATTGAACGGGGTACAATCGTGCAATACTCTCCGTTTGAAAGACAGTCGCTTTACAGGCTGTACAGGGAAATGAGAGAGAAGAGGCAGGAGTGTGCGAAGGAGGTGGACACACTTGAAAAGATCTTGCACGTTAAAGGTGGCGATAGCGGGAAAAGATTCCTGGATCTCAGTAAGCTGATTCGGGACGGGTACTACAATAAATTCATGACAAAAGGCCTCGGCTTAAAAGAGGTGTTAATGTCAGTTATTAAAACAGAGTCCCTAATGGGTTTGATATCTGATACAGCATTTACAGTCAGTGACAGTCAGATAGAGTTAACCCAGAAGACAAATGACGGGCATTTGATTGACCCATACGAACAGTTATCTGATGATCGTTCAAGAATTCGTGACGGAGTTACAGCTATGCATGCCTATTTGTGCATGAAGTCCGTCACATTGAGTGAAGAGCAGGCAGCGCGGGTACCGGTGTTGATGAAACGATATTGCACCATGGATACCCTCGCTCTCTACTATATATTCCGTCATCTCCTGACGTTGATAGAAACAGATCAAGGCAGCGGTGATGTTCTGATACGGCAGTAAAAAGGATGTCAAAATATTCAGCGATATCGTACCTTTAGTATTATTCACAAAAAAGATTTAGCTATGCGACAAACGATTCGTTATACCCTGATATTTTTATCAATTGTTCTGGCAATGAGCGGCTGCACGGTGCAGAAGAACCCAGTATCCGGCAACAACCGGCTGATGGCGTACGACTGGGAGCAGGAAATAGAGATAGGCAGAAGTGTAGATAAAGAGATCGTTGCTCAATATGGGCTTTATGACGATGAAGAGGTCACAACATATGTTGCTGAATTGAGCGAGAAAATCCTGGCTGAAAGTCACATGAGGCGGGAGGATACGGAGCCGAAGTTTAAAGAGACGGAATTCTTTTTTAAAGTTCTGGACAGTCCGGTTGTGAATGCCTTTGCGCTGCCCGGCGGCTATGTCTACTTCACGAGGGGGTTGATGGCTCACTTGAATAATGAAGCGCAGCTCTCTGTAGTAATCGGTCACGAGATTGGCCACGTAGCGGCTCGCCACGCCTCACAGAGGGCTTTTCAGCAACAACTTGGGCAGATTGCCGTGATTGGGGGATCTGTTCTCGGGCAGGAGTTGCTTGGGTTGCCGGGGGGCAGCATCATGGATTTAAGCAGCCAGGCAGCTCAGCTCATATTTTTAAGCTATGGCAGAGATGCCGAGCGCGAATCAGACCGGCTGGGCGTGGAATATGCCGCCAGAACCGGCTACGAGGCGTCAGAAGGAGCTGCTTTTTTCACCAGTTTGAAACGCATTTCGGAACAATCAGGCCAGTCGATTCCCACCATGCTTTCCACTCACCCCGATCCCGGCGAGCGCGAGCAAACCATTCCGAAACTGGCTCAAAACTGGGAGGAGAAGGGATACCAGCAAACGGAAAAGAATCGCGAACGCTACCTTGAAATCCTGGATGGAATGATCTTTGGTGAGAATCCCCGCAATGGGTTTTTTCGGGATAACCTGTTTTTACACCCTGACCTGGCATTTCAGTTTCCGGTGCCTGCTGGATGGCAGACGATCAATCAGCCGCAACAGGTGGTGTTGGTAAGTCCAAATGAAGATGCTGTCGCTATTTTCACCATAGACAGTGAGGCAAGCTCACCACAACAATCCGTTCAAGAAATTATATCACAGGAGGGTATAACAGTCAACAGCCAGCAGGCATCCCAAACCAGCAGCGGCCTGCCGGGCTATTCAGCCGATGTTACAATAACCCAGGAGCAGGGAAGATTAAGGGCCATTATCCATGCTCTGGAATATGAAGAGAGAATCTACAGGTTTATAAACTATACCTCCGCCGGCCAGTTTGAAACGTATGGAGAAACCCTGCGTAGTGTGCCGCTTGGCTTCTCAGAGCTAACGGATCCTGAAATTCTAAATATCGAACCGGTGAGAATTCAACTTGTGGAGGCAGACCGAACCGATCAGTTTAAGAACTTTCTACCGGACCAGCATCCGATGGACATAACCCCGGAGGATGTCGCCATTTTGAACCAGGTCTCCATGGAGGATCAAATAGAGCAGGGCACAAAAATTAAGCTTCCGGTGCAGTAACAATCGCTTCGTACTTGAATTAGAAATTAAATATTTAATCATTAGATACTATGATAGAACGGTATGCCAGGGAAGAGATGTCTTCAATTTGGTCAGAGCAGAACCAGTTTCAGGCGTGGCTTGATGTGGAGCTTGCCGCCTGCTGGGCCTGGAGCAAGCTCGGAAAGATACCCGCCGGGGATGTAGAGAAACTCTACAAAAATGCCACGTTTGATGTAGATCGGATTAACGAAATTGAGCAGCAGACCCGCCATGATGTGGTGGCGTTTACCCGTTCGGTTTCGGAAAGCCTGGGAGATGAAAAAAAATGGGTGCACTACGGACTTACCTCTACTGATGTGGTGGATACCGCCAACGGAGTTCGTCTAAAACAGGCAAACGAAATTCTTCGAACCGGGCTGAACCGGATGCTTGAAGCCCTTGCGGAAAAAGCCCGCGAGCACAAGTTTACAGTAATGATGGGCCGTACGCACGGAGTGCATGCCGAGCCAACAACGTTTGGACTAAAATGTGCTCTCTGGTATGCCGAGATGAAGCGGAACGCAGAACGATTTGAAGCCGCCGCACGAGATGTAGAGTTCGGAAAACTATCGGGCGCGGTGGGTACCTTCGCAAATATTCCAACAGAAGTTGAAACATATACCTGTGAGCGACTGGGCATTCACCCGGCCCCAATTTCAACCCAGACCCTGCAGCGCGACCGCCACGCCTATTATATGGCCACACTGGCTGTAATTGGCAGCACATTAGAGAAGATCGCCGTTGAGATCCGCCACCTGCAGCGAACGGAGCTGCGAGAGGCCGAGGAATTTTTCAGAAAAGGGCAAAAAGGGTCGTCGGCCATGCCGCATAAACGCAACCCGGTGAGCTCAGAAAATATTACAGGTTGTGCACGAGTGCTTCGTGGCTACATGATGTCGGCCTACGAGAATATTCCGCTCTGGCACGAACGGGATATTAGTCACTCCTCGGTCGAGCGGATCATACTCCCGGATGCCACGATCCTTCTCGACTATATGCTTCATCGATTCTCAGGCGTGATTGAAAAATTGGTGGTTTACCCGGAAAACATGAAAACAAATATGGACAAAACCCACGGCCTCGTGTTTTCACAACGGCTGTTGCTTATGTTGATCGACAAAGGAGTATCAAGAGAAGAGGCGTACGATGCTGTTCAGCCGCTGGCGATGGAGGCGTGGGAGAACCATGAACCATTTCGTCCGTTGGTAGAAGCTGCCCCACCCATTCGGGAGTTTTTGACCGAAGATGATATTGAGCGTGCATTTGACCTGGACCATCACACCCGGCGCGTTGACGAAATATTTGAACGGGTTGGGATTCCCGGCCATTCCGGGGGCTAACGCATCATTCGAATTGGCCCTTCAGAGCTTCGGTGAGTGACTATCTGAGACAAAAAAAGGGAGGCCTATAAATTTTTACTAAGGGTGACATATAGGTGTCACCCTCTGTTTTTATACTTTGAGTGAACATTAACAAAACACTCAAATACAGATGGAAACAGCACAAAAAATTTCCAGGTCATTTCAACCTGAACCCGTATTGCGATCTATTTTCATAGAAGCTGAACTGGAACACCGACAAATTCAGCAGATGTTCGATATGCTCGGATGGGGAGACCTGCCCGAAGATTTAAAGTACACCATCAAAGAAGATGTTAAGGGCTACATAGATGAGCTTGAAGGAAACTACTCAACAAACTGCCCGCTTGTTCAGCGCAGACGCGAGAGTGTGGATTTCTGGGTGAATAGCTTCAAAGACGGAATTTGTTCACTGGAGAACGCTCTGGAGGCATTAAAGACTACGCGACTCAGGTAAAAAAGGGAGCGATTGATTAAGCAAGTTGGATTGTTATTCTTATCTTTACCAAAATGTGAACGCAAGGATCTTTCCGACATGAATAACCACTCCCCATTTAAAAAAATCACCCGCCAGGGACTAACATACGACGACGTACTCCTGGTTCCTGACCACTCCCGGGTTCTGCCCCGGGATGTTGACCTTTCCGTAAAGCTCACACCCACGCTTGAACTGAAAACCCCGATCATCAGCGCGGCAATGGACACGGTTTCAGAATATCGTATGGCGATTGCCCTGGCCCGGGAAGGGGGGATTGCTATGCTCCACAAAAATATGCCGATTGAAGATCAGGCTGAGCACGTACGGCTCGTAAAGCGCAGCGAAAGCGGGATGATTGTGGATCCGGTCACGCTGCCACCCCAGGCAACCGTGAAAGATGCACGGGCATTGATGCGAAAACATAAAATTGGCGGGATACCGATCGTCGAAAACGGGGATAAACTCATCGGAATTGTGACCAACCGAGATCTTCGATTTGAGCACTACGTCGATAAGCAGCTGAGCGAAATCATGACGAAAGATAACCTTGTCACTGCCGAGCAGGGGACCGATTTAAAACAGGCGGAAAAAATCCTGCAGGAGTATAAAGTTGAGAAACTTCCGATTGTGGACAAGAATGACACGCTTGTTGGGTTGATAACATTTAAAGACATTGAGAAAAAAATGAACTTTCCCAATGCCTGTAAAGACAGTATGGGAAGGCTGAGGGTAGGGGCGGCAGTTGGTGTCACAGCCGATACGATGGACCGTGTGTCGGCCCTGGTCGATTCAGGGGTGGATATTATTACGGTTGATACAGCTCACGGTCATTCGCAGGGCGTCCTGAAAATGATTGCGAAAATAAAATCGACTTTCAATGACTTGAATGTCGTAGGTGGGAATATTGCAACACGTGCAGCCGCCGAGGCGTTGGTGGATGCCGGCGCCGATGTGGTGAAAGTGGGTGTTGGTCCCGGTTCCATCTGTACAACACGAGTGGTAACCGGAGTTGGTGTACCGCAGCTTTCAGCAATCATGGAGGTGGCAGAATTCACAAAGGAAAACAATATAGGCCTGATAGCGGACGGAGGCATCAAGCAGACCGGCGATATTCCAAAAGCGATTGCCGGCGGAGCGCAGGCGGTCATGATGGGGTCGATGTTCGCCGGGGTGGATGAGAGTCCGGGTGAGACAATTATTTACGAATCCCGGAAATATAAATCGTATCGCGGCATGGGCAGCCTTGGGGCGATGGATATGGGATCCAAAGATCGGTATTTCCAGGATGTGGAAGACGATCTCAGAAAACTTGTTCCAGAAGGCATCGAAGGACGCGTGCCGTACAAAGGGTATCTTGGTGAAGTGGTTCACCAAATGAATGGTGGCATTCGGGCGGCGATGGGATATGTTGGCGCCGCCTCGATCAAAGAGCTTCAAGATGCTGAATTTGTCCAAATATCGGCAGCCAGCTATCGCGAAAGCCATCCGCATTCCGTTCAAATAACCAAAGAAGCTCCGAACTACTCGGTGTCGTAAAATTGATGAAAAAGGTCTTGATGGTGGTCTACTACTTCCCGCCGATGGGAGGGAGTGGTGTACAGCGGCCGCTCAAATTTGCAAAGTATTTGAAAAAATTTGGGTGGGAACCGATTGTGGTAGCTCCCGATCCGGGACTCTATCACACATTTGATGAGACACTTGCCGCAGAACTCGAAAAGTCAGGCATACGGGTTGAAAGGGTAAAAAACCGATCGTTGTTCGGCAGTGGAAAAGGAGTTAAACGCCGTTTGCCAAACCGGCAATTTATCTCTTCGCTTCTGAAATGGGTGACATCCTGGTTTTTCTTACCGGATAATAAAAAAGGCTGGATTGATGATGCGGTTCGGGTGTGTGAACAGATCATCCAAAAAGAGACTGTCCGGGCGGTATTTGCTACGGCGCCGCCCTACAGTAATCTAATTGTTGCACAAAAAGTAAAAGCTCTGACCGGACTGCCGGTTGTTATGGACCTGAGGGATGACTGGCTGGAGAGCCATCTTTTGCGATATCCCACAACATGGCATTTTAATAAAATGCGGGAACTGGAATTGAAAACGCTCTCCTCTGCAGACCATATGACGGTTGTAAATAGCGTTTATCAGAAAAAAATCGAAAAACGGCTGGGGAGCGTTAGCCCGGGTATCACCACAATCCCAAACGGGTTCGATAAAACCAATTTTGAAAATACAGAGTATTCCGGGAACAACAACAGGTTTATCATACTCTACAGCGGGCTCTTTTACGAAAGCCGCAAACCGGATTGGCTGTTGAAATCCATTCGGCTTGTTATGGATCGCAACCCGGAATTTAAAAAGTCAATCAGTCTTCAGTTCCAGGGTGGCTTAAGCAATGATCACTGGAGAACGATTAACCGGCTGGATCTTGCCGGAATCGTTTCAGATTTTGGATATGTAAATCATCAGCAGGCTGTACAAAACCTGGTAAATGCGGATCTCTTATTCCTTACAGTCGGGGAGCGCAGCTATGTGGATGCGGTAACACCGGGTAAAGTTTTTGAGTACATGGGGAGCAGAAAACCTGTGTTGGCCTATATTCCCGATGGCGTTACGCGTCAGCTGCTTGATAGGTATGGAGCTGCCTGCTGCGTGGGGATCAAGGATGTTGAAAAGGGGGCCGACCAGATCGAATCTCTCTTCCAGTTGTGGACGACCGGAGATTTGCCCGTAGGTGATGCGGAGTTTGTGCGTCAGTTTGAGCGAAAACAGACAGCGAAGGCTCTTGCAACGGTACTACAAAAGATATCTGATTGAATGTGAGGATAGTACCGATAACAAATTCAATATTTATGGCGAGTTCTGTTATTTTAAACTTATGTGGGATTTTCTAAAAAAAATATTTTCAGAGCGTGAGGGGGATGTTACCGTCGTTGTCCTGGACGAGCAGAACCCGGATGGATCCGGCTCATTCAAACTGGCTTCACGAGATATCGTGAAAGTGACTCTCCTGGTAATTACGCTTTCGGTCTTCGTAACCACTATACTCTATTTTGCCACTCCGCTCGGGTCTCTCTATCAAAGTCAGGGTGATAAAGAGCTTAGAAGTGAACTGCTCGACATTAGTGAACGGCTCATTATGCTGCGGGACTCACTGAATGCCAGGGATCAACAGCTTCGGAACATGAAGAATGTGCTACAGCAAGTGCCTGATACAACGTATGATATAGGGAGTAATAGCCGTACCGTGCAATTCCAGGAGCGGTCGCCTCGGGAGCCCTACGCCGAGTCCCCCTTTTTGAACGCCTACGATATGTTGTCCCAGGATGAAATTATTTTATCGGGG
The DNA here is from genome assembly GCA_009909035.1 of Bacteroidota bacterium. Taxonomy (GTDB): domain Bacteria; phylum Bacteroidota; class Rhodothermia; order Balneolales; family Balneolaceae; genus SW132. The sequence goes on along the minus strand of JAAAOB010000169.1, from coordinate 12,158 downwards.
GGGAGGTCCGGTATCCCCGATTTTCCCGCGAACCGCCCGATTGTTGGGAAAAAAAGCCAGGGGTTCAATCCTGATAAAGGACACTTTGGCATTGATATTGCGGCTAAATCAAACACAAACTTCACAGCAATGGCAGATGGGGTTGTAATTCACAAAGGCTGGACCATTAATTTTGGGCATGTAATCCACCTGCAGCACAAAGATGGCATCATAAGCGTCTATAAGCACGCTGCCAAAAGTTTTAAAAAACAGGGGGACTATGTTCTGAAAGGGGACATACTCGGAACTGTAGCCGATACGGGCGTATTGAGCAGTGGCTCGCATCTTCATATTGAAGTTTGGAAAAATGGGATTCCGCAAAATCCTGAAATGTACATCTCAAATGAATGAATAATGTTTAACAAAAAAGAGGATCAAAAAATCGTGAGTGGATCAAAAAATCAATCCCCTTCTCTTAACATGATAAGTGAAGGCACAACATTTAAAGGGACCATCAAAACAGAAAATGATATCCGCATAGCCGGAAAGACGGAAGGCGAAATGTCTTCAAAAGGAAAGCTGATCGTTACATCAGGCGGACTTGTAGAGGGCGGTGTGGATGCCACTGATGCCGATATAGCCGGTGAAGTAAAAGGCGAAATACGTATCAGCAAAAAACTGACGCTCCGTAAATCTGCCGTAATCAACGGTGATATCTATGCCAAGACACTTATCGTAGAAGAGGGTGCTGAGATGAATGGCACCTGCCGAATGGGGGCGGAGGCAACAAATTCCAAAAAACCGGAAAATAGTTCCGGAGTTGCATCATCTCAGAATGGGTCCAAACCACGAAAAGAACATAAAGCGTCGGGAAGTTGATATTTTGAAAAAACCCGGGAACCGCGACTATCTGAAGTATATATCACTTGGGAGTGAAATTGCTGTTGGACTCTGTCTGCCTATCCTGGCCGGTTACTGGCTGGACTCCAGCTTGCAAACACTTCCCTTATTTACACTTTTGGGTGTTATGGTAGGAATCATGATCATGATTGCTATTGTAATTCGTCTATACAAGGAGCTGAACAGAGGGGATGAGTAGAAACGTGGACTTCAGACCGGTCATCTACGCACTGGCTGCCGGGGGATTCCTGTTGACGGCTTCATTGATAATTTTTCCGGGAGTTGAATCAGCCGGGTGGATCGCCGGCTATGCTGTGGGGCTGATGGCTATTGTGCTTCACTTCCTGCAATATCACGTGTCGAAACGTCTCGGCAACGATGATTTTTTCTCACTTTACGGCCCCATGGTGCTGATGCGCCTGTTTGTTATTTTGTGCGTCTTTATCGGCTTGTTGATTTGGCAAAAATTTGACCAATTTAGTTTTACTGTTAGTTTTTTAATTTCTTATATTTACCATTCTGTGATAAATATTTACCTAATCAATAAAGAGTTAACTAAACGATCGGGCTGACGGAATTTTAAAATGGCATCAGCGGTAAGTAGAACTATTTTGGCTTTGTTATTTTTATGTGCTTTCCAGCCGGCTGTGCATGCTGCTGAAGCGCAATCCCAGGGTGAAGAAGAGCCGGTGATTGATGTGATGGGTAAAATTCAGGATCACTACTACGTAACCGTGGTTGGTGCGGATATTCCACTTCCGCGCATTTTATTTATGGAAGGCAGCTTGGTTCCAAAAATTTATCTTTCCACCAGTTCCGCTGTAGATTCTGGTGAGTTCAGGGAGCTGCCGGGATACACGCTGGAGTCAACGACCGGAGATAATATTGTGCTGGACATGTCGCTGACTTCCCATCTTGTCTATTTTTGGATCGCTATTTTTCTCACATTGTGGTTGACCTTGTCAATGGCAAAAAGGTATAAAAAAGGTGTAGGGCGCGAGACAGAGCCAAAAGGATGGTTCCAGAATCTGTTTGAGCTTACCTTCGTTTTTATTCGGGACGATATTGCCAAAGACAACATACCGGAATCTAAGTATCAGAAGTTTGTTCCGTATCTTTTTGCTGTCTTTATAGCCATCACATTTATGAACCTGTTTGGATTGCTTCCATGGGGTGTAACAGCAACAGCCGATATTACAGTGACCGGAATTTTGGCAGCATTCACGTTTATCATAACACAGTGGAATGGTTCAAAGGATCATTGGGAGCATGTTTTTTGGTTTCCGGGTGTGCCCGGGCTGATGCGGATTATTTTGACACCAATTGAAATTCTTGGACTCTTTACCAAGCCCCTTGCACTGGCCATTCGTCTGTTTGCAAATATGCTGTCCGGTAAAATTATGATCGTTTGTATATTGGGGCTCATCTTTATTTTTGCAGAGTTTTTTGGAACAATAGTTGGCGCGAGCTCAAGCATTGTCGTAGTTCCGCTTACCGTTGCTCTGTATGTTCTTAAAGCTTTTGTCGGTGTGTTGCAGGCGTATATTTTTACGCTGTTATCGGCGGTATTCATCGGTATGGCGGCAGAAGAGCATGAGCACCTCGAAGGTGTAGAAGCTCATGCATAAAACAAAATTTATCAATAACTTACTCTAAACATTACAACAACTAAACGAAGGTAAAATTATGGGTTTATTAGCAGCAGGAATCGGAGCAGGAATAGCCGCAGTCGGGGCGGGAATCGGTATTGGAATGATTGGTAAAAGTGCCGTTGAAAGTATTGCCCGCCAGCCTGAAGCATCAGGCGACATTCGGGGAGCGATGATCTTGACAGCGGCTTTGATTGAGGGTGTTGCTCTTATCGCAGCTATTGTTTGTATTCTTCTTGTATTCTTTAACTAAACGTTTAAAACATTAAAGTTATGTCGCTGATTTTTGCAGCAAGTAATGGCGGTGGTGGAATCTTTAACTTCAACAGCGGTTTTGCCATTTGGGTAACCATCACGCTGGTTCTGTTCCTGTACGTGATGTCAAAATATGCCGTGCCACTGATCATGAATTCCTTGTCCGAACGCGAGGTGAGGATAAAAAAATCTCTGGAATCTGCTGAGGAAGCACTTGCGAAGGCTGAAAAAATCTCGCAGGAGAACAGGCAGGCGATGAAAGAGGCTGAAGTCGAAGCTCAGCGCATTCGGAAAGAAGCAATCGAAGATGCCGAACTTCTTCGGTCGGAACGAATCGAAAAAGCCAGAAAAGAGGCGGATAAAATCATTGATGATGCGAAAAACACCATTGAACAGGAAAAAAAGCAGGCGTTATCTGAACTCAGAAACGAAGTTGCTGACCTGGCGGTGCGATCAGCATCTATGATTATTGATGCAGAGCTCGATAAGAAGAAAAACAAAAAGCTTGTCGAGAAATTCATTGGTGACTTATCTAAAAACTGAAGGTAGAGAATGATTTCAAAAGCGGCTCGCCGGTATGCCAATGCACTTCTGCAATCTGCCATTGAGCAGAAAAACCTTGAGGATGTGGTGGACGATATCCGGTTTATTGGAAACACACTGGATGGATCCCGTGAATTAACGGTGTTTCTTCGAAGCCCCATCATTGAAAGTGAAATAAAGCTTGATAGTCTTCTTTCCATTTTTAAATCTCATATATCGGAGTTGAGTGTTCAGTTGCTGAACCTCCTATCTGAGAAAAACAGGGAAGCTCTCTTGCCAGACATTTGCGTAGGATTTATCGAGCTTTACAACATCCATTGCGGCATCGTCAAAATCGATGTTACAACCGCTTTTGAAATGGATAAAAAACAGCAAAAAAGTCTGCATCAGCAGCTCGAGAAACATACCGGTAAAACCGTGAAGATGAATGTGGCTGTAGATTCCGCCCTGATTGGCGGACTTGTAGTAAAGATAGGTGATACAGTCATCGACGGCTCAGTGAAACACAAAATAAGAATGCTCAAAAATCAGTTTGCAGTAGATGCTGCAGTTAAAAATTAAGGTAGGAATATGAGTCAAGTACGACCTGACGAAGTTTCAGACATTTTAAGAAAACAGCTTTCCGGTTTCGATAACGAAAGCGAAACCTATGATATGGGGACTGTGCTGGAAGTGGGCGATGGTATTGCCAGAGTGTACGGCCTATCAAAAGTACAGGCCGGAGAACTTGTTGAACTTCCTGATTCCCTCGACGAAAAGGGTAATCCAATTCGGGGGATGGTACTTAACCTTGAAGAGGATAATGCCGGGATCGTGCTGTTTGGACGATCCACTTCAGTTGAAGAGGGCCACACGGTAAAGCGCACAAAATCTATTGCGTCTCTGCCGGTTGGAGATGGCATTCTGGGCCGGGTCATTGACCCGCTCGGTCGCCCGGAAGATGGAAAGGGCGCCATCGCAGGTGAGAAAATTAATACCCCGCTTGAACGAAAAGCTCCCGGTGTTATTTACAGACAGCCGGTAGATGAGCCACTGCAGACCGGGATCAAAGCGATTGATTCCCTGATTCCGATCGGCCGCGGACAGCGTGAGCTTATCATTGGCGACCGCCAGACCGGTAAAACAGCGGTTGCTATCGATACGATCATTAATCAAAAGTATACCCAGGATACTGACAAGCCGGTCGTTTGTATTTATGTGGCTGTTGGCCAGAAAGGCTCAACGGTTGCTAACATCGTGAAGACTCTTGAAGAGAATGACGCCCTGGACTATACCGTCGTTGTGTCAGCTCCGGCAAGTTCTTCGGCTCCGATGCGCTACGTTGCACCATTTGCAGGCGCCGCTATCGGGGAGTACTTCCGCGATACCGGCCGGCACGCACTCGTGATCTATGATGATTTATCGAAACAGGCTGTTGCCTATCGTGAACTTTCACTTCTGTTAAAACGGCCTCCGGGCCGGGAAGCTTACCCTGGTGATGTATTCTACTTGCACAGCCGGTTGCTTGAACGTGCAGCGAAGATTATTGACAATGACGACGTGGCCAGGATGATGAACAACATCCCTGAAGAATTAAAGCCTAAAGTAAAGGGCGGAGGATCGTTAACAGCCCTTCCGGTTATTGAAACCCAGGCGGGTGATGTTTCAGCCTACATACCCACAAACGTTATCTCAATTACGGACGGGCAAATTTTTCTCGATACCGACCTTTTTAATTCCGGGATTCGCCCGGCGATTGATGTGGGTATTTCAGTATCGCGAGTGGGTGGTTCGGCACAGGTTAAATCGATGAAAAAGCTGTCAGGTACGCTGAAACTCGATCTTGCACAGTACAGGGAGCTTGAAGCATTTGCCAAGTTCGGATCCGACCTCGATCCTACGACTCAAAAACAACTGAAACGGGGCGAACGTACGGTGGAGTTGATGAAACAGGGCGAATACGTGCCACTCCCCGTTGAGAATCAAATTGCTCTGCTGAAAATTAACAATGAAGGTCTTTTAGATAAACTTGCTGTTGAGAAAATCGGTGAGTTTGAGGAGATGTACCTGGAAACAGTCGGAGCAAAATACAGCCAGGAAATGGAGAAACTATCCAACTCGGGTGTGCTTGATGATAATTTTGCTGAAAAGCTTGTGGATACTGCCAACAGCGTGATTGATCAAATTTTGGCTACCGAAGAGGCGTAACCTATGCCAAACCTCAGAGATATACGAAACAGGATCTCATCCGTAAATAATACGATGCAGATCACAAAGGCCATGAAGATGGTTGCGGCCGCCAAGCTTCGTAAAGCGCAGAATCGCATGACATCGATGCGACCGTTTGCCAACAAACTGAAAGAGGTGGTATCACGCCTTGTCGCAGCATCGGATGCATCGAACCCGTTATTGCGAAAGCCTGATCAGGTTAAAAAAGCGCTGCTTATTGTCGTGGGTTCCGATAAAGGACTCTGCGGTGGTTTTAACAATAACTTGTTCAAAGTTGCCGAACAGTATATTCAAGAACACCTGTCCGATCTTCACGAATCAGGAGATCTTGATTTAGTCACGATTGGAAAAAAATCCACGGCTTATTTTAAGAAAAGAAACTACCATGTAGTGGAACGTTACCCGGGATTCTTTGACAATTTGAACTACGATGATACGGCCGCAATCATGGAGTCGGCACTCGCAAAATTTTCCGATGAATCGTATGACAAGGTACTCATCAGCTATAATGAATTTAAAACCGTCATTGCCCAGGAACGAAAGGTTACCCAGGTACTGCCTGTTGATCCTGAGTCTCTTGCGGAAGATGAAAACGAAGAGAACTCTTCAGCCGCTTCTGAGTATATTTACGAGCCAAACGCTGATGATATCCTGGATGAAATATTGCCGGTCCACGTAATTATGCAGCTCTGGAAGGCGGTGTTGGAATCTAATGCAGCCGAGCAGGGTGCAAGGATGGCCGCAATGGATAATGCAACTGAAAATGCCAAGGAACTTGAGGAAGAATTAACCCTCAAGTACAACCAGGCGCGTCAGAGTGCAATTACGACCGAGATATCAGAAATTGTTTCCGGTGCGCAAGCGCTCCAAGAATCGTAGAAAGGTTGAGTAGGCTGGCAGTGTACGTTCTTTAAAAAAATAGAAGACTCTTCGTATTTAGAGCACAAAGGTGTGATGAAAGTCTTATATTTAGTCGATTAGATTGGAGGGATGGCAGAGTGGTCTCCCATAGGGATCCCTTCGGGGGAATGCGGCGGTCTTGCCCCAAAGGGATCCCCTCGGGAAAAACCGTTGAGGCGCAAGTCTCCCGATCCTATTGACAAGATCAGATTGACAAGCAATTACAAACGGTTTGTATACAACCTATGTCCTACGGAGTGTGTATTACGACAGGCATTACTACGGTCACACAAGTGACATGGAGAAGCGCCTGAAGAGACACAACCAGGGGAAGGTAAAAAGCACGAAAGCATACAAGCCCTGGAAAGTTATTTATACGGAAGAGTTTTCGACAAAATCGGAAGCCTTTCAGCGTGAAATGTTCTTTAAAAGTATTGAAGGCTATAAGTATTTAACCCGCAAAGGTGTGATATAAATCTTATCTTTCTTCAGCAACCGGAGGGATGGCAGAGTGGTCGAATGCGGCGGTCTTGAAAACCGTTGAGGCGCAAGTCTCCGGGGGTTCGAATCCCTCTCCCTCCGCTTTTTTAAAGTTCAAAAGCTCCAAGTAATTATTTGGAGCTTTTTTTTTAAATAAACCACTTCTTATTACGTTTGTGGCGGAGTAAACGTCATACACTACAGGTTTTTAAAATGAAGCATACAATTATTCCAATCATAGCAACGCTCGCAAGCTTCACGATTGCTATCCATGGTGCACATGCACAAGATACAGTCAGGGTGTCACTGACGGATTTTGTGGAGCGCGGCCTGGACCGATCGGGACAGAAAGCGTACCTGAATAATGCTGTAGATCTTGCCGCAAACCGCGCTGACCAGGCACGAAATCAGCGAATACTTCCACAAGTGAACCTCAGTACCCAGCATGGGGTCATCCCGGGGGTAGTGTCCGATCGGGACGATCTGTCGCCTGGTGAGTTTTACCTGGACCCGGATCTCTCGAATGATTGGGAAGACTGGGCAGTATTTACACGGGCGGAACTTCGGGCCGTACAGCCTATCTATACCTGGGGGGCCATTAACAGTGCAATAGAGGCAGCAGAACATGGGGTGGAAGCAGCAGAATTGCGCTTTGAAGCAGAAAAAAGCGAGATTGAGATGCAGCTATATGAGCTTTATTTCAGCTATTTACTGGCAATGGAAATGGACCGGATTTTGGCAGATGCAGAAAGTCAGCTGCGCAAGGTAGAGGAGCAACTCCGGGAAATGGAGGAAGAGGGGGATCCGGACCTTGAGCAAGCGGATATTTTTAAATTCGATATTTTTAAAGCCGAGTTTGAAGTGCAGCGCGAAGAGGTCAAACAGAGCCTGGAATCTGTACAACGTATTTGGCGATATGCCCTTGGCTCACAAAACGGCAGCGTCTATTTGCCCGAAGAAAATTTTATCGAGGCTGTCCCTTTTCAGCTCGAGCCGTTTAGCTACTACAGATCCATTGCAATGGATAACCGGCCGGATCTCCGTGGAGCTGAGGCCGGAATTAAAGCCACACGAAGTGCAATAGATGCCGTGAAATCTCAAAACTACCCGGCACTATTTTTAGGCCTGACCGGTAGCTTTGCAAATACACCGAACCGTCCAAGGCAAACGAATCCATTTATCATTAACAACACAAATTACTCTTCCCTGGCCGCCGGGCTAAGCATCCGGCAAAACCTGAACTTTTTTTCAAACCGGACAAAGGTAAATAAGGCGCGTATTGAGCATAAAAGAGTTCAGGATCTGAAAGATGCTATAACGGATGGCATCATGCTTGAGCTGAATGAGAAATACAGGCAAGCAGCCGTAGCACAAAAAAATGTTACGCAAATTGAAGAAGTTCTTATTATATCCAAGAAATGGGTCAGGCAGGAGCAGCTTGATTACGATTTCGGATTTGGTAATGTTGAAAACCTGTTGGATTCGGTTCAAAAAGAACTTGAAACAAGAGTTGAATTGAAACAAAATGTATTCGAACTGAATAAAAGAGTAGCAATGCTCTATAAAACAGCGGGCATACCGATTACCCGCCTGGGCTTAAACTAAATCAATGACTTATGTTTTTAAATAAAATCGTACCTGCCATACTCCTGCTTCTATTCACTTTTAATGCCGCGGCACAGGATAGTGAACAGGTAATCCGGCAAATGCTTGATGATCGCGATACAGAGATTAAAGAACTTTTAGGGCCAAAGGGCACAAGCTATACGCAGGAACAGAGGGACGACCTTAAAGAAATTATAAACGGTGTGATCGATTTCCGGTCGATGGCCGCATATGCGCTGGATGATACATATGATAACATTAGTAGCGAAAAAAGAGAAAAATTCGTCTCACTCTTCTCAACGATCGTCAGGGATCAGTCGCTCAACAGGCTGGATATCTACAGGTCAGAGGTTACCTACAACTCAATCGAGGTAGACGGCAATACAGCACGGGTAGAGACCATTGCACAGCTGGAAAATGTGCGAACCCCGGTAAATTACGATATGGAGAAGAAAGAGGAGGAGTGGATGATTACAGATATGGAGATTGATGATGTATCCACGGCCCAGTCGTACCACCGGCAATTTCAAAACATAATCAGAAAACGTGGATTTGATGCTCTGATGGAGAGTCTTGAGCGCAGAGCAGCTCGTTCCACTACCTGACAAATGGCTTTAACATATGGCTGATAGATTTGAGGGTAAAAAACTCGGAGCCGAGGGGTATGTTTATAATAGCTATGGGGATGTAAAATACCTCAAACACGCTATAGCCAGCGTCACGTCGCTGCGGCGGTATGACACCATCCGGCCGGTGGCCATCTTCTGCTCGCCGGATCACGCTGACATACTGAAGAACCCTGAATTCAGCTCTACATTTGATCACGTATTTTTGTTGCCTGAAAAGAACCGCTCGATCACCGGCTTCAAGCACTCTGTATGTGATTTTATGCCGTTCGAAAGGAATTTGTACCTGGATGGTGATATTGTTGCCTGTAGAAATCCGAACAGGCTATGGAAAATGTTTTCAGCCTTTGGTTTTACCATAACAGGCAATCATTCGGCTGATAATTTTTTTGGAGGCCCAAAAGGCCCCGGAATTGTAAAAGATATTCTGTTTGGGCGCAGGAAACGGACGCTGAAACGGTTTGGGCTGACATATTTGCCGAGAATCCAGTCGGGCGTGATGTACGCCGCCGATCACAGTGAAACTGAATCCGTTTGTAAAAAAGCTGCTGAAATCCTGACCGATAAGGCGGCTACTCATTTCAGAAGCCGAACAGAAGAACACGGCAGAAGCGAAGAGTCCTGCGAGTGGAGTCTGGCCATGGCGATGGCCATCCTTGAAAAACAGGTCTACCCCTGGTTTAACTGCTATGAAAGTGCACAACTTGATTTTATAGAGAACTTTACGGATTATGATCGGGATTTTACTTCGGTATCCTGCCTCTACTACACCAATAAATTCATTTACAATTTCAGGGGAATTCCAACAGGCTGGATTCAAAAAAGCCTGATTAATCTGTTCTCACTATTTCCCGGCCGAAGAGACTATCTCTACGTCACACCCTACTTTTTGCATTTTGGCTGGTATCATCAAAAAAAGCCTTTTTATACGTTTGCTGAAAGAATTTGGAATGAACTCCGCCAAAATAGTGAGCCTGCCCAAAAAGAGTTAGAGCCATAAACAGTCGTTTTAAGTCTGATGGCTGATGCCTACCTTTCGGTAATGAAAACGGTTTTTATGATAGCACCATACTTTATACCAAGGAGACGTGTGGGATCGCTGCGGCCGTACAAATTTGCTATTCACCTGCGTGAGTTTGGATGGGAACCGGTGATATGTACGATTAAGGATTCAGGAAGCAAAATGACTGAAACAGAGCAAAAGAATCTTGAGGGTATAAAAATTATAAAGATTACACCTCCCTTCGACAGGACCACTCACACTCCGGCTCAAAAAACAAGAACCGGCAGGAGTGGGGCAACGAGGGCTTTCCAGCCGCTTGTTGATTGGCTCGATCGCCAGATCCCGATGGATGCATGGATCTTTTTGTTTAAAAGCCGTTACGGAGAAATTCTACGTCAGGCCAAAACGGTTGATCCGGATATTGTCTGGAGTACGGGAGATCCATGGTCGGGACACTGGGTGGGAGATAAATTGGCAGGTGATCTTGGCAAGCCGTGGGTCGCTGATTTCCGGGATCCCTGGACGCTTACCGATTTAAATTTACGGGGCCGCTCCCGGTTCTCCATGACCCTGGATCGAAGGTTTGAAAAAAGGTTTGTACACAAGGCTGATAAAGTAATATTTACAGCCCGGTCTGCGGAAAAGCTATATTCTGATCATTACGGCTTAAAAGAGTCAAAAACAGAGACGATCTATAACTCATACCATCTCGCTGAATCAAATCAACGCGATGAGGAGTGGAAAGAGAAGTATCAGATGGACCGCGATAAGCTACATCTTCTGTTTTTTGGCTCCTTCAGGCGGTTAAGTCCTGCGGAACCGATAGCCAACGCTCTCGCAGAACTGCACCCAAATACCAGGAATTTGATCAGGGTACATTCATTCGGACCTACTGACAAACCGGGACGGGAGGCCATAGATTCACTTACACTCGGAGACCATTTTATAGAACATGAAAAAGTTAAACCTGAGGTTGCACCTTCCGTATTTGAAAAAGCAGATATTTTGCTTGTAAGTACGAATTCCAAACGCCGAACGATTATCCCGGCCAAGCTCTGGGAATACATGGCATCTCAAAAGCCAATTCTATCGATCACCCCAAATCCTGAAATCGGGGAGATCCTCAAGCAAACGGGGAGGGGTGTCCACTTCTCAAACAATCAGACCACAGAGATCGCAACATGGCTTGCCACGGCAGTTGAAAATGTTAAAGCCGGGAAGCCGATAGCGCCGGATGTAGCCCGGGAGTCTGAAACCGGGCGTTTTTCAAGCCGATCGACAACGCGGCAGTTGGCTGGAATTTTAGACCATGTCTTGGCTCATGAGTAAGAAAGAAGCAAATCTTACGGACAAGGCCGGAGTCGTGGTTTTTGCGCGGATCATTACAACCGTGATTGATCTGGCTATTGTAATTGCAACCATTAAGATTCTTTCAAAAACCGATTTTGCAATCATCGGGTACCTTTTGATGATACACGAAGTAGCCCGTAATTTGGCTACACTCGGGTTTCCGGAGAGTGTATTCTACTATTTCGAGCGCATTAGCGGAAGTGCCAGGCGCGGATTTGTGGCGCAAACATCCGTTCTGCTTATGGCTACGGGATTGGTTGCAGGTGTCTTTGTACTTTTGGTGGCCTATTTTGCGCCGAACCTTCTCACGGAATGGGACCCGCTTAACGTCAGGCGCGTGCAGGATCTGCTGCCCTGGATGGGACTTCTCGCCGTATTGGAAATACCAACCTGGCCGGTTACCAACGTGTTGCTTGCACTCGATAAACAGAGGCAGTCAGCCTGGTACGAGATGCTAACAAGTCTGATGTCGTTCGGGTGCCTCGTCGTACCGCTGGCTCTTGGGTACGATCTTGAAATCGCCGTGTACGGCCTTGTTACCTATGGCGTGATACGATTTATCGGATCGTATATCTGGCTACACCTGGCGCTTCCTCCCGGAACACTCTCCGATTCAGAAATCACCATCCGGCAGCAGGCCGACTTTTCACTACCCCTTGG
>JAAAOB010000012.1 GCA_009909035.1 Bacteroidota bacterium | reverse complement strand
TATTAGCGGCGGTCGCGGAATATCTGCTACCTTTTATCAATGGTCCATCACGTTGCTTGCTTGTTAATTGGTTCCTCGCCGGTATGATAAAAGGTCCCCGCAGATATTCCTGCTTCCTGAATCCGCTAATTTTTTCAAGGCCAGGGGTATCTTCGTAAACATGGGGTTTAATCCCCAAATACATTCTAATGGTCATGAATTTGAAAACTTTACAAATTACCCACAAGGTTTCCTGTAGATCCAAAAAGATAGAATACAGAAGCAGAATTTGTTTCTAAACCTGCTCAAGGTATAATACAGAATGCAGGCGGCAACCTCATTAAATTTTAATACTATTCATCTACTATGAGCCATTTAAAAATATCATGTACGATACTGATTCTTGGAATTACACTATTCTTACAAGGATGTGCCGAAGAGGCTGTCCAGGATGATCAGTTCTCCGGTCTGCCGGTTTATCAGCTCAAAGAAGCCGAGGTGTTGTCTGACCAGGGGGATCTGATCCTCGGGCGTCCGGTACATACCGAAATTGATTCGGAAGGGAACCGGCTGGTCATGGACCTCTCCAGCTTTGAAATTCATGTGTATGACAGTGACGGCATCTATCAAAACAGTTTTGGCCGGGAGGGGAGCGGACCGGGTGAATTTAAACAACCGCAGAGGCCGGTTGTTGGCGAGAATGATACGCTCTATATCAACGATGGTGCACGCCGATCGCTTCTCGTGTTTTACAAAAGCGGTGAATATGAATGGAGCCCAGCCTATGATGTGGCCTTTCCGCAGACGGATGATGGCTTTCCGTCCCGTGCCCTTACACCAAGCCCAAGCGGTTACCCGATTGTTTACGGAATCAATGAAGAGACGGAAGAATTTCCTGATGGGTATGATGAGGTTCACCTTGTGAGCCGCGAAGGCAACATACTAAAAAATACAAATGTTGCGTTTCAAAATGGTTCTACGATACAGCTGGAAACAGACAACATGCAGATTCGGTTCGGATTAGCGGAAATGCCGGGAAACCGGATCACGCCCAAATATGACGGAACCTACTACCAGGCATGGACCGGCGAGCCGGTAATCAACCATTACACGAATGAGGGTGAACGGATCGGCGAAATCCCGCTGGAAGGGTACCCCGTCCAGGAAGTGACCGCTGATGCAATTGCCAGCCTGAATGACCGCATGTTTAGCGGGGGTCAATTCGGGGATATGTCTGGCCAGCTCAGGGAGAACATCGGTGAGACGTTTCCGCTGTTTTCAATTATCAAAGTGATGAAAGATGAATCGATCTGGCTGTCCAGGATAACGCCCGAAACGAGTGATGAAAGCTGGTACCACCTGTCGCCGGAGGGAGACCCGCTGGGGCAACTATCCCTGGCTGAGGGAGAGAGGCTCAGGAATGCGGTGGGCGATGAAATCTATGTATCCGGAGTGAATGCGGATGGCACGCCGGCAATCATCAAATACCGGTTGATTACTGAATAGTGTATGAAACCAACGTATCAAATTGAGTTCAACAGGCTCATCTCCTGCCTTTGGTAAGGACAGAAGATTTCACTCGGCTGGCGCCCTTTTCGGACTGCTTTTGGTGGTATTTGACAGATGATAAGAATCGAGCTGAGCTTACATCGAGAAATTTCCCGAAACAGTACCGCCTTTCTGGCTTTCTACATTGATAGTGAAATTGCCGCTGTCTCTGAGAATCCATCGAACCGTGACCTCCCCCATGCCGGGGATATTATCCACCCGGAGAGCCGCCGGATCGGATTTCTGTTCGGTGGTAAAATCAAAATCGGCATCGTCCACAATCATTCCGGCCAGTACATCCACCCCTTCGATGGATACAATATTCGGAGGCGTGATGTTGTGTTTCAGGTCATGGCTGGCGTGGGTGGGAATCACCCGGTTGTTGGTAATGGTGGCCGTGATTTGCCGTAATCCGTTGCCCAGGGTTTCGGTCTCAACATTCTCAATTCCCAGTTCCGGCAGATGGTGTGCGTGAAATAAGGTAAAGGCCATGTTGCGGTGGGCATCGCTCTCCAGCAGAAAGCCGGGATTGGCCCGTCCGAAATTCTTTTTGAAACCGCCTACCTCAATCTCGCCAAACTGGGGATGGTCGTACGTCTCCCACTCCACCCATCCATCGTTGAAGAGGAGGAGCTCATCAAATTTGTACTGGTCGGCCCGCGTTGCATCCCGTCCAAACATCATGTGCGATGTGTAGAGTTCGTTGGTGAACGTAAAAATTCCGCGTCCGCCATAGAACCAATCCAGCTCCCCGCCAAAAACGGTATAAAGATCGCGGTGAACCACCATGTAGCGGTAGCCGGGCATCATCTCGTCGCCAATTTCGCCAAGAAAATCGTAGACGGCTTCATCCTCTCTGTTGTAGGTATCCGCATCTTCGGATGCACCCGGCCCGCGAAGCAGCATTCCACCCGTGTTGTGGTAGGACTGGGCGCCCGCTATATTGGGGTGTTCCATCACGAAATCAGCCACGGCGCGGTTTTCGGGCAGCGAAAATGGATATTTGTACGCGCCTCCCTGGATGTAATCCGGCTGCCAGTTCCATCCCCAGTCCCGGTTGGGATCGTAATAGCCGGTACGATCGTCAATAACCCGGCCATCGCCGTCGTTGTCGATTCCCTCCCAGCCAAGTATCTCATACTCGCCAAATTCATCCACATCTGTGCGGATCATACGGCGCGGATCATCAGGGTCGGTCGTCCACTGCCCGCGCGGATTCTTCCGTCGCATCTGGGTGATGTGGCCGTCGTTGTTGAGATCATCAAACCCGTCCTCGCTCAACTTGCCGTCGCCGTCGTTATCCACCGGTTTTACACCAGAACGCGGCGTATTTGCGTTATTGGGCTGGGTCATGTAGTGCTCGCGCCCATCGGGGTTGATGGTCGGCACAATGTAAAACACCCGGCTGTCGAGCAGCTCACGGATGAATTCGATATCCTGATAGTTCTCAGCAAGATACCACGCCGTATAGAGCGAAATCTCCGTTCCCTGGATTTCGTTGGAATGGATGTTTCCGTCAATATAGTAGCCGGGTTTCTCTTTGTGCGGCTTGTTGTTGTGATTGGTGACCGTCAGCATCCAGAGATCGCGGCCTTCATACGAGGTTCCGATGGAGCTCAGGTTAATCAGCTCAGGGTGGGCATCAGCCAGCTCCCGGCTCAGGTTCTCGATCCCCTCGTAGGTAAAATATTTGTTCCAGCTCACCTGCACCTCCGGATCCTCCGGCGATCCCAGGGCACGGAATACGTTGGGATTGTTTTGCGCCGACATGGGAAGCGTGGCGATGAGCAAGAGTAGAAGTGTAAGTACAAATGATTTCATGGTTGAATCTCCTTCGGGTTATCGAATCGCTTGTTGATGGGTGGTGAATCCGGCGGATGGAGTGCCGGCGGTAATGGATATGTCGCCACGGCCACGAAGCAGCCAGGAGACCTGCTTTGAGGCTCGTCCCTCGAGACGTTCAATCTGAAAACGGGGTCTGCCGCTTGCCACATCTACTCCATCATCCATCTCCAGTGTTATGTTAATCGGCCGAACCCATTGTGTCCGGGTCCCCAATTCCGTTGATGTTGGCATCTGCCCATGATTGTGGAGATCCAGGGTGATGCGCGTAAGCCCGCTGCCGGCATCTTCCGTGCTGATATTTTCAAACGAGAGATCCGGCTGCATGTCGACAAGACCCGTAATAAATTCCATCGTCTGCCTGCTGAGAGAATCAACCATGGAATAGGGCGGGGTCGTCGCGGCAAAAGGATGGATGCCACCCACTTCTACGGATTGTCCCGGAAAGTCGGGGTGATCCACGCGTTGCCACTCCGTAAATTTGTTGAGGCCCTCGCTTTCAGCCCATCGAAGAAATTTCAAGTCACTGTTATCACCGGCAGCGGTCGTCGTTTCATTCTCACCGGCCGGGGCGTCAGGAACCCACCAGCCATCGGTTGTGAAACTATAGCGCGCATAGTGAAAATAGGCCCACTCGGCAAATCCTCCGGGCTGAAGCTGGTAGCCGGATGCATTTTCCTGTGGAACGGTCTCCTTGTAGAGTTCCGAAACAGACTGAAAGACCGGGGCGTCCTCTTCAAGGATGCTGGTAATCACCCGTTTTGAAGCACCTGACCGGTTATAGGTCCAGGGGTTGCTGAGGTTATTATTCGGGCTGAAGGTGAGCACCGCGTAGATATTGAACGACTCAAACAGAAGATCCAGAAGCGCACGGTTTTCATTTTCCGATACCGGAAATTCGCCGGCCCCGAATTCAAACGAGGGATGCCGGAACGTAAAATTCTTGTTGAGATTGACGCCCCCGGGAGGATCTTCATTAAACTCACCGTCTTGATCCCGGTCGCGGCCTTCAGGCAGTAGCCGGTAACGGCCTTTTTCTCCTTTCATCGGATCCGCTTTTACCATCACCCGTTCATCATCCGGGTGGGGCATCCAGCCCCCGGTGACATCTGCTACGCGCATCATGGTAATCATCCCGTCACCGTTCAAATCGTCGAACCCATCCTCGCTGATGGCTCCGTCACGGTCCAGGTCGGTCTCTTTCCCGTTTTCACTCCGTTCGTACTGAAGCGATGAGAAATATTGTTCAGACGCATCAGGATTCAGGTTGGGAAAAATATGAAACACACGGTTATCTGTATCCTCCTGTTCAAGGATCGATTCAGCCGCTTTCAGCGCCAGCTCAATTCCCAGGATATGCGCACCATCCACGCCGCCCACAATGGCAAGGGCAGGTTTGTTTTCAATGTCACCGGAGCCAATCGTCAGCTTCCAGATGTTGTGTCCGCCGGGAGAGGTGGCGATACGTTCAAGCTGTACGCGGTCCGGGTGGTTATTTTGAAGCTGTTCAAGTACTTGCGTCATTGAATCATAGTCGCGGTAGTTGTTCTGACCAATAAGCAAATCACATTGGAATGACAAGACGAAAACAGTTAACAATAGGAAACAGCTTTTCATGGGTAGGGTATCTGAATAATTTATGAGGCTCAACGAGACCTGTATAATGAAGAGAAAAGCACTCAGATTCAGTAAAAGTTTGAAAATTGAATAGACCTTGCTTTGATGAACATGACGGTAAATATCAAGCCAGAGTTGACACACAGCTACTCAAAACCTTCGTGAGAGTAGAACGAAAATCGATAGGAGTTGCATCAACCCAGATAATTAAACTTAAAATTAATACGTGATGAACCTGGTATTAACTAAATAAAAAATTTAGAAGCGCTATTTTACAAAAAAATGATATGTTCGTGACAGAAAAAGTTTGTTGTAATGTATATACTTCCCCTTCATTAAAGTGAGTAAAAAAGTTGTTAAAATCTTTCATTAAAAAATTGATCCTACGTTGGCTAAATCAAACCACTACGACATCATCATCATTGGAACGGGAG
>JAAAOB010000078.1 GCA_009909035.1 Bacteroidota bacterium | reverse complement strand
CCAAAATATCAGCCGTTTACAATATTTTTGGAGTAACAACGGTTCCTTTTTTACTCTATATCATACCGAGACAGCTGCCAAGTCTGCATCCCGGAGCGGATGGGAATCCGGCGTTTAGCGAAATCACTGCACCTGAACTCCGGTATATTTTTTATCCGGCTGTCGTTGGCTTTATAGGATTATCAATCTGGCTGATGGACATCGTGAACAGGTACAAAAAAGTTAACAAGCACAGTCGTGTTTCTACATGAAATTTGAAACAGTAAAAGATTTACAGCAAACAGCCGTTGATACCCTTACATCAAGCTACTCCGAACGCTGGGAAGGTGTGGAGGGGACTGAACAGACCTCTGTATTTGTTCAATTTATGAGTTCAAATGATCTTATTTTTGTAGTACTGGGGGTCAGCCTGATTATATGGTTCGTTCTGCTTTTTTTTATCATTCGAGTTGATAGAAAGGTGGCCAAACTTGAAAAAACGTTAGATGAAGAATCAACATCATGAACATTAAACTTTACCTCGGGATTGGGTCGATCGTACTTTTCACATCTCTGCTGATGTACAATTTTGGAAACAGCATCGATACCTATGTAAATTTTGAACAAGCGGAAAACCGCTCCTCTTCCCATGTTGTAGGAACGTGGGATGATTCAAGAGAGTGGGGATTTTCCCGAGAGACGATGCGGTTTACATTCCACATGAAAGATGAAGATGGTAATGTGCGAAGGGTAGTGTATCCGCGCCCAAAACCAAATAATTTTGAGCAGGCCACGCAGCTTGTTGTGATTGGAGAAATGAGGGATAACACGTTTTATGCCAATGATATGCTTATGAAGTGCCCGTCAAAGTACAATGATGCCGATGAAGTAGAATTTACACGGGCTGAGGAAGGGTAATAACTATGATGGGCACGGTTGGTCACATTTTCTTAGCGGCATCATTTGTATCCGCCATCGCCGCCATGATAGCCTACTCCATAGCTGCATATTACAGCAATGAGACAATTGAGCGTGTATCACACTGGTTCTGGGGCTTAAAAGGGGCCACTCTTTTGGTTGCCTCCGGCATACTGGTCTATCTCATCATGACCCACCAGTTCCAGTACTACTATGTTTGGAACTATACGAGCCTTGACCTCGAGCCTCACTACCTCTTCTCTGCCTATTATGGTGGTCAGGAGGGCAGTTTCTTGTTATGGATTCTCTGCTCCTTTATCGTGGGTCTTGGCCTGATACGCTGGACTCGCCCGCCATACAAAGCGCCCGTAATGGCGGTTATGGCGCTTACGCAGGTATTTCTATTATCGATGGTTGTGGGGTGGGAGCTTTTTGGACTAACAATCGGGGCGTCACCGTTTCGAACTATAGCGGCAGAGATGCCCAATGCACCCTTTCTGCAGGCAAACCCCGACTTTGTGCCTGCTGACGGATCGGGCCTGAATGACCTGTTGAAGAGTCCGTGGATGATGATTCATCCGCCGATCATCTTTACCGGGTTCGCAATGATGACGGTTCCGTTTGCATTCGCTATCGCTTCACTCTGGACAAAAACGTACCACGAGTGGATCAGGCCGGCGCTTCCCTGGACGCTTTCGGCAAATCTGACGCTGCTGACCGCTATTTTTCTTGGCGGCTACTGGGCATATGAAACGCTCTCGTTCGGGGGATACTGGGCATGGGATCCTGTAGAAAATGCATCACTTGTGCCATGGCTGTTTGGTACGGCCGGAATTCACGCCATGATCATTCAGCGGAAAAGCTCCAGGGCGCATAAAGCAGCCCTTTTTCTATCGATCCTGGCCTATGTTGCCGTCGTCTACCAGACGTTCCTGACGCGATCGGGGGTGCTGGGCGCTCAATCCGTTCACAGTTTTGTAGATCTCGGGCTCTACAATCAGCTGCTTATGTTCATTCTTACCATGACCGTGATGGGCGTCGGCTTTTACCTCTACCGGTACAGGGAATTGCCCAGCCCCGAAAAGGAATCTCAGATATTAAGCCGCGAGTTCATGACCTTTACCGGGTCCATGCTGCTGCTTATTCTTGGGCTGGTCATTATTTTTGGTACCAGTTCACCGATCATTGGCCGATTATTTGTTGAAAATCCCACACCCCCCGAAATATCGTTCTACAATGAGTGGAGCATGCCGATCGCTATTTTGATGTCGATCTTCACGGTACTTGGTCAGCACCTGTTTTGGAAAAAATATAGCTGGGAATCACTTGCCGGAGCCATGGTAGTGCCGCTTCTTTTGACATCCATCGCTTCAGTTCTCTCCATCATATTTGGCGATGTACGAAACTTGTACTACATGATATTTATCTTTGCCGCCTGGTTTGCCGTGTTTGGAAATGGGGCTGTTCTATTTGACCTGTTGAGAAGGAAGCCAAAGCTCATCGGGGGCGCATTGAACCACATTGGGTTTGGTGTATTGCTGCTTGGTATGATTGCTTCTTCGGTCTACACCGAGCCGATTCTGGACGAGCGCGCAGCCAACTATAATGAGCGTATTGAGCAGGGCGATGTTTTTGACGAGGAAGGATTCCGTGTCACACAACCGGTTGAGATGTTCGAACTTGAGCTTAACAGGCCGAAGCTATTAAACGATCGCTGGATGGCAACATATGAAGGATTCGAGGTATCGGACTCCCCGCGGCCCGGGCAGCAAGAGTACAGGGTTAAGATTGAACCGATCGACGGCGGGAGCCCTTTTTATTTGACACCGGTCGTTTATCCAATGCTTACAACCTCATCACGCGAAAACATTGAATGGTCGGTAGATCCCCATGTAAGAAGCGGCATGTTTAACGATATGTACTTTTACGTGGCCGGCAGCCGGTATGTTGATCGGGAAAACAAACGCATTGAACGCAACAGCATGATGCCAGTGGCCGGCAGCGGAGACTCTGACGACCAGGAGGATATTCAGAAAGTTGAAATTACCAGGGGAGAGACGATCGAAGCGGGTGATTTTTCGCTGACCTTTGTTGATTTTAAGCCGGCGTCGGAGGAGAGCCTTCCCGAAAACACCCAGGTTGGCATACGATCGTTAATAAAAGTCGAGCATCTCTCAACCGGCAGAGCGTACGAAGTTGAGCCCCTTTTTGCCGTTTATAGTGAGGACGGCCGCAGCTATACCTACTCCCCGGGTTTGGCGATAGAACCGTGGGAGATGGAAATACAGTTCACACGCCTGATCCCCGAAAGTGAATCGATAGAGGTATCGATCGAAGGTGCCGTTGAAGATTTCGAAGAGGACTGGATATTGGTTGTTGCTGAAACAAAGCCGTTTGTGTCGGTCGTTTGGCTCGGCACATTTCTGCTGATGGGCGGTTTTTCGATCTCAATATTCAGGCACTGGTCGCGAGAGAAGAAAGCACAGGAAAATTTTGAAGAGAGTGATGATGAATAACATAGCCCGGGAATGTGTCTTCAGCAGGACGTTAAGCAAAATAGAATGGGGTCTGAACTCCGGTAGTTCCGCCATTGCACCAATAGTTATTTTCTTGTTGAGCATGAGCATACTGGCTGCCTCACCGCTTGTAGTCAAAGCTCAGCCTGAACCCAGCCAGTCATTTCTCCGGTCTCTTGCGGTGCCGGGATGGGGCCATCACTACAATAACCCGGAAAGCTGGACGCGCGGGAAGATCCACCTTGGTGCTGACATTCTTCTGATCGGATCGTATTTCGGCCTTTCGGTCAGGGCGAACAACCTTGAAGATCAGTTCGAAACATTTGCTCAACTCAGATCTGGCGTGCCGATCGAGAATCGTTCAAGGTCCTTTCGCCTGGCGATCGGGCA
The DNA here is from genome assembly GCA_009909035.1 of Bacteroidota bacterium. Lineage (GTDB taxonomy): Bacteria > Bacteroidota > Rhodothermia > Balneolales > Balneolaceae > SW132. The sequence goes on along the minus strand of JAAAOB010000078.1, from coordinate 1,630 downwards.
GTTTAGCAGCCTTGAGGAGTACAATGATTTTCAGCTCCGTAGCCGAAACTGGAATCGGTTACTTCCCGATGTGCCGGAAAACCGGTGGCAGTGGGCTTCGGAGGAGGATCGCCGGCGATACAGAGATTTACGTGAGAGCAGCGATAATGCCCAAAATCAGCTGCCGGCCATCGGGGCCCTGCTTGTTGTAAACCGGGTGGTTAGTGCGATCAGCGCCTACCGGCAGGCACGCGATCTGGCACCGGGACCGGATATCGTTTTTTCACCGGTGATCAACCACGGCTCCGGCGATAATGGATTTATGGCCAATGTTTCGTTTAGATTCTAACGACAATGAATCGCTGGAAACTTATCTTTGAATACGATGGAACGCATTTCAGTGGTTGGCAAACTCAACCTGCCGAGCGAACGGCAGAAGGGGAAGCAGAGGCTGCCTTCGCGACGTTTTTCCAACAGCCCATAGAAATTGTTGGCCAGGGCAGAACGGATGCTGGAGTTCACGCCAGGGCCCAGACCGCTCATGCCGACCTCCCTGAAGGCACCTCTCCCCGAAAATTGATGCATGCCATGAAAGGTCTTTTGCCTAATGATCTTGCGCTGACAGATATGGTGAAGGCGGCATCAGATTTTCACGCCCGGTTTCACGCCACATCCCGGCGATACTCCTATCATGTTGTGTTCCGGAAGTCGCCGTTACAGCATAAACGTGCATGGAACTGCGGTTTTCAACCCGATCATGAATTGCTGAATGATCTTGCGTCATCGCTTGAAGGGGCGCATAATTTCATCAATTTCTGTATTCCACCGGATGGAACAAAGAGTACTACAGAATGTGTAATTAGTGAAAGCCGCTGGCTGACCAAGGATGAAGGGCTGGTTTACTACATAGAAGGCAATCGTTTCCTGCGGCACATGGTGCGCAGGATTGTCGGCGGTATGATACAAACGGCGGCCGGACGTCTGGACGTCAAAGATTTTGCTGGACTTCTGAATGGCCGCGAAGTCACGCAAAAAGCACATTCAGCCCCGCCTCATGCTCTCTACCTTGAAAACGTAATGTATCCAATGAAAAATTGTGAGTAGACCGATGAATAAACCTGATACGCACAATCTGATGTCCGATCATGAGGAATTTAGCATAAACGTGCCGTACCAGGTGGTTGAAAGCGGGGAAAGAGGAGTACAAAAACCTCTGATTATCTACCTGCATGGCTTTGGACAGACACTTGAGTCGTTCAAAGATGATGCCGGTTCTCTTTTATGCCTGGAGGCGTATCACCTGTTCATTCAGGCACCGTATCCGTTGTACGATCGGTCTCGACGGAAAAAAATTCGTGATTGGGGCAGGTCCTGGTATTTGTATGACGGTGACCAGGAGCAGTTTCGGAAATCTCTGGATCACGCGTCTCACTTTGTGCATCGCATCATTCAGAAGGTTGCTGATTCGGTGCCGGCCACCCGGGTCTGCCTGATCGGTTTTTCCATGGGAGGATATCTGGCAGGATATCATGCTATACGCTATCCTGACCAGGTAAATGAGTTAATTATGTATGGTGCAAGATATAAAAGTGAATTTCTAATTGGAGGTTACGAAAAAATTTCCCATCAAAGTATTTTAGGTTTACATGGA
>JAAAOB010000133.1 GCA_009909035.1 Bacteroidota bacterium | reverse complement strand
CCATTTTGAAAAAGCTTGCGGCGCCCCAATTTCCGAGGAACGATTAAAAAGGAGCAACCCACAAAACGAGCTGGAAGCGGCGGATTGATTGGGATATTTGGAGAAGCAAAAACCCCGCACCGCCACTTCCACATTTTTGAGAGCTTGCCGGGCCTTAACATGTATTTATTAACATGATTTCTGATCCTGTTCTATGCCGAATAGTACTCCAAATTTGAGGATGTTGCAAGCTAAACAAGGGTTTTGTCCGATGAATAATTATCGGCAGTTTTAGTATGTCCGAATAAAACGCCGATAAATTTTAGAAAAAAAACTGTAAGGATTTCGACGTTTTTGGCTCATACAAGTAAAACCGTATGAAAGACAAAAAACTTTTAACCCAGTTAAAAGAGGAAATACGACGCAGAAATTATAGCTACAATACGGAAAAAACGTATTCTCAGTGGATTGTTCGATACGTAAAGTATCATAAATATACCCATCCAACAGAACTGAATGAACGGGATGTGGTGAAATACCTGAACTTCCTGGCCAATAAACTTAATGTTGCTGCATCCACACAAAACCAGGCGCTCTCAGCAATTGTATTCCTGTACTCGCATATACTGAATCAACCTCTCCAAAACCTCGATGAACTAAAAAGGGCAAAAAAGCCAAAGCGATTGCCGGTTGTGTTAACGGAACAGGAAGCCATGATGGTACTCAATTCTATGAAAGGTGTTCATAAGCTGGTTCTCAGCTTGCTGTACGGGTCTGGCTTGCGAATTTCCGAAGCACTACGCATTCGCACACAGGATCTTGATCTGACCTATAAGCAGATTACCGTACGGGATGGAAAAGGCCTGAGGGACAGGGTAACCATGATTCCTGAATCAATAATAGATCAACTCAGCCATCAAATCCAAAAAGTAGAAAAACTGCATAAGCTGGATCTCGAAAAAGGCTTTGGTGAAACAATTCTGCCAAAGGCTCTTGCACGAAAATATCCAAATGCCGCACGGGAAACGCGCTGGCAATACTTGTTTCCATCAAAAAGAAGATCGGTCGATCCGCGGTCCGGTATCCGCCACAGATATCACATATCCCAGCGTGACGTCAGGCGTTCAGTGCGCAGAGCTGTGAACAAGCACACTATTCAAAAACACGTAACCCCACACACGTTTCGACATTCCTTTGCTACGCATTTGTTAAAAAACGGCTACGATATCCGAACGGTCCAAGAGCTACTGGGTCACAAAAGCGTCAAAACAACCATGATCTACACGCATGTTTTAAATCGTGGTGGTAAGGGGGTCCAAAGCCCGTTAGATACCTAAACTTTTTCAGGCTATTGAAATGATTTGAAAAGAAGATTTAATAAACATCAGAATAGACAGGATATCTACACTAAACATCGGAGGCCACTCATACTTATATATATTTTGAAGGTTGTCTAAATGAGCAGGATGCAAAAGCAAGAGAAAAATATTTAAAATCAGGAATGGGGTTAAGATATATTAGAAACAGACTCAAAAAGTATTTAAGTGAAGATTAATTTCTAACGGGGCTCATGTTCTCAACAAGGGCGGAAAAGGAGTTAAAAGCCCGCTCGATGATTAATGACTCTGCGAACGTTATGACTTCGATGGTAACCTGAATGAAGAGGATGCCAAAGCCAGAGAAAAATATTTGAAGTCAGGAATGGGGTTGAGATACATCAAAAATAGACTAAAAAAATACTTTGATTCGTCTAATTTCTAACGGGGACATCTTCTTCAAAATGGTTATGACATCTGAACGGTACAAGAGCTACTTGGTCATAAAAATATGGATACGACGATTGCATATACGCATATTTTGAATCGGGGAGATCGTGGAGTAAAAAGCCCGCTGGACCTGTAAAGGATATGCGATTGGAGATATGTGATATTCAATCTCAGAAATAACCGGGCAGTAGCAGTAAATCAGGGAATGTCACTTGTGTATACTACAATAAATGGAACCTGGCACAAGTGCCGCTTCGCTGGACTCTTGGGCAGGAGCGAGGGATTAGTCGGTGGCCTCGCTTTTTTGAATCTGGGCCAGTTTTTCGCGGATGGTGGCGATCACCATCTCCAGGGCCACGTGGTTTTCGCCGCCACGGGGAATGATGATATCGGCGTAACGTTTACTTGGTTCCACAAACTCCAGGTGCATGGGGCGCACGTAGTTTTCGTACTGGCTCATCACACCCTCAAGATTGCGGCCGCGCTCCATGATATCGCGCTTAATACGGCGCAGCAGCCGTACATCATCATCTGTATCAACAAAAAGCTTGATGTCCATCTGTTTTCGCAGATCGGGCTCGGTAAAAATCAGGATCCCGTCCAGCAAAATAATCTCTTTTGGCGTTACCTTTACCGTCTTCTCCGACCGTGTGTGTGCAGCAAAATCGTAGACGGGAACATCTACCTGGTACCCGCTTTTAAGTGCATCGACATGCCGGATCATCAATTCCGTTTCAAGAGAGGAGGGATGATCAAAATTCTGTTTTTTGCGCTCTTCCAGCGGCAAGTGACTCAGATCCCGGTAATACGAATCGTGCTGTATAAGCTGTATATTTTCCTTGCCAATACCGGATAAGATATGCCTGACAACCGTAGTTTTGCCGGATCCGCTGCCGCCTCCCACACCAATGATTAAGGGCTGATTTGCCACTCTCTGCCTACCTCACGGACGTTTGACGATTGTAGCTGCGGTCGTAATCGTTTTTGAAATTGCGTATGGACCGAAAGATGGCAGAAGCCACAATGGCCTGGCCGTACTCGCTGTTTAAATACCTGGCCTCCGCCGGGTTCGACAGGAAGCCCAGCTCAACCAGAACTCCCGGCATGGATGCTTCATATAATACCTGGAACCCGGCCTGTTTAACCCCGCGCGATCGCCGCTGGGCCCTTTCCCTGAACTGCTGTTCAATCTTTTCAGCAACCCGCTGGCTGGTCGACATGTTGCCGGCATTCATCAGCTCGTAAATCAGCAGGTCTTCCTCGGTTAGCTCTTCAATTTCACCGGTTTCATATTTCACAACGCTGTTTTCGCGCTTCATGGACTCCAGCGCCGTCTCGCTTCTTGCCATTCCCAGGAAGTAGATTTCTGCACCATGTACGCTCTGTTGCCGCCGCCTGTTGGAGTGCGAAAAGGAGTTTGCGTGGATCGACACAAACAGGTCGCCATCATGATCGTTGGCAATTTTACCTCGTTCGGCAAGCCCTATGTACTCATCGCTCGTCCGGGTATAGACAACGGTGAGATCCGGGATGTTCTTCTCAAGATACTCGCCAACCTTTAATGCAACAGCAAGGGCAATATCTTTTTCATGAATTCCATTCACACCACCTGCCCCGGGATCGAAGCCGCCATGTCCTGCATCAATAACCACCACATCAAACGCAGATTCACCGGATGGTTCGGATGCATCCGGCGAAAAATCTTCAAGTGCACCACCCGGTGTACGTTTTGCAAAAAGACTCCAGTCAATCGGTTCAAGGTCGCTTGATATCCCGTCTAACTGCCCGGGCGAGACCCGCGTAAGGGCAAGAAGCTGATCGGTTCCGTTTTGATCAACATAGGTTGAGTAGGTGAAGTATTTTTCATCATGCAAATGGATATCAAGGGCTATGCCGGAGGGCAGGTTATACAGCTTAAACTGCTCAAAAACAGGACCCGGGGTGGGCGGATCAAAATCAACGGTATCCAGGTCTGTGGCGTAAAGTTTTACCTGAAGCAGATCGGTGGCGGGCTGCAGCACAGCGGTGGAGTCTACGCGTTCATCCAGGTGAAAACGGATCACGAATCCTTTTCCATCACTGCGCTCAACAGCCGATATTCTGTTTAGTTCAGTTTGAGCTTTCGCGTCAATCGGAACGAACACCGCGAGTGTGCAGATCACAAGAGCGGTGTACATACCGTAGGTTTTGCAAGTAGAGAGAGCGTATATCACCATGAATACATTTCGTTTTTACTCAAACTGAATTTAATGATTATTTATTGCATACATAAATCTATTTTTTCGTATAGCTGCAGTTTTTTATATTGGCAAGTTTTTGAAAAACAGGCGGTATGATGGCAGAATGTGAATATTTTCTGTTATTAGTCCTGTGTGCATTCCGGGTTTCATTGTGCCGGCCAGGCGGCACCGTTTGAATGAACAGAGATATATTACCTTAAGACCGGAATAGATCACCAACCGGCGGATGATTGGTTGTTTTTGGCCAGGACGGCATTTACACTATATTGCCTTTTACAATAATATTCCACTATAGGTATCACTCAAATTGCCTGCTACGACCAATAGACTTTAGAATATGAGCGTTTATGAACAATAAAAACAATGTGGAAACGGCCGGCACGGCCCGCCGCGAGGTGGAGGAGTTTATTTCTGAAACGTTATTGCCCGCCCTTTGCAGGTTCAGAGCGGAGTTTCGTTCACCGCTAAAGGCATGGTTTTTAGCTTTACGGGACGAGATCCAGCGGCTCCGCAAAGATGATGAGATGTACTATAAGCATTCAATCGACCATCTGACGGCTGCTTTTCCCGACCTTAAACAGATACTTGAAGATATACGGAAGGAGGGGTGGCACCAGCAGTTCAAAGATGTCATTGTTGAATCATGCAGCTCACTACCTGAAGAGATCATGGAAGAGCAGGACAAACAGCATTACGAATCTTCTGAGGATGATTCTGCCGCTGCTTCGGTTGTTAAGTTGATGAAGCGGATCCGCCGGTCTGTTACCGGCCGGTCACCCGTGCGTACGGTCAAGCTGCGACAGCTTGTATTGAAGAAGCTACTGACTGACAGTACATGGATTGAAAACCTGGCTGCAAGGGAATATGATGAACTTGCAATGCTTATGGATCTTCTTCTTGAAAAACAATCTGTAAATAACGAAAAGGAGAACGAGGAGAAGGCCGAAGAACAGACATCCTTTCAGCTCGAATTATTTCTTGATCTGGAGAACCATCTTCAGGTGGCTGTCCAGCATCTCAAACAGTTTGAAGAGATTAATCAGCATCAGCTGGAGCAAATTGTAGATCCTGTGGCGGATTCCCTCCGGCGGGGGGCCGGTGAAGCCGGCACATTTGCTCTTCGTCAAAAAGCGCAGCCCGATACTGTCATTCGGGAATTCCCGGCATCGTTAAAGGAAAAACTTGAAAAACAGAAAGAAGCGTGGTGCCGTTATCTCGAATCGCAGCATGCGGACCTGAACGTCCAGGCAGAAATTGCGCGCTATGGATTTATTGCCTCTTCTGTTAAAGAGGATGTTCTGTCCATGTCTCATGAATTTTTCCGAGACACGTTTTACCTGCCAATTGAAGATGGAGTAACCAAATTGAAGGAGGCAGAGAAAAATCTCGATAAACTCTCATCAGATTCAGGTAAAGCATTGGGTAGCAATTTTGAAGAGCTGCGAACCCAACTTCAGTATGATCTGCAGTCTCACCTTATTGACGTCATGACTGACGAGGAGACCCTGATGGTACCCGTGCGACGCATGCAGAATTTGATCAGTGATCTACAGGTAGAAACCCGGCGGTTCTCCGATGAGCTTCAGCTTGCTAAAAAAAGGGAAAGTAAATACCCGCTTCCCCAGCTTCAATTCGATACAATACGCTGGCATGCATTGGCATCCCGTTTTCTTAAAGAGAATGCGTTTCGCCCGCTCGACCCGGCCACCCAACAGCTTGATCAACTCCTGTCTCAGATTCGCCTCGAAACATCAGAGGCTGTCCGGGTGGCCGATGTAAATTTACTTGCGGCCATTGAGTCAACCACATCCAAAGAGCAGGAAGAGGAAGATCCGCTTCTGATCGCCAAAGAAGGGATCCAGCGCGCCATCCATACGCTCGAAAAATCGATTCGGGATGTGCGCCAAAAACAGAACGCGTATACTGAAATAGTGACGGTCAAGCTTCCTGAGGCCATGCACCGGCTGGCGCAAATCATGCTGAAAAGAGATTTTGAAAGCTTTGAACTGAAGGATAAAGCCCTGATGGTCAAAGAGCAGGCTGTGAACTGGAAACAAATTCTTACCTCAAAATGGGCCGTATTTGAGGACCGCATGGAGCTTTTTTGGCGGTTTATTGTTTTAAAATTTAAAGCGGGGTTCCGTTTTGTTGGCCCCTATATCGGGTTTGAACCGGATGAAGTGGTAACGGTGCGGGAGAAGAGGAACCTTGTAGAATACCTTGCCAATTCGGGCGGCAAAAGTGATCTGCCGTTCATCTACCGCCGGCTTTTTGACCGTGACTTTTCTATCGACGACCGTTTTTACGTGCCGCCCCGGAACGGCGTGGATATGATCACAAATTCGTACGATCAATGGAAAAGAGGATTACATTCAAATGTTGCGGTAATAGGGGAGAAAGGAAGCGGTAAATCGACCATGATTCGGTTTGCAAAACAATCCATCCTTTCGGATACCAAACCACTTGAGCTGCATTTTGAAAAAACGTTCACAACCGAGGCCGAACTGCTAAAAAAATTGTGCGGTGTTCTGGGCTTCAAAACAACAACGAATCGCAACGAATTTGTAGAAAAGGTAAATCAGAAAAAAAATCCTTCGGTGGTTGTCGTTGAAAACCTGCAGAACATTTTTGTGCGCAATGTAAATGGATATGAAGCTCTTGATGCGTTTTGGGTGGTTATGTCAGCTACCATGCATAAACTTTTTTGGGTTGTAAGCTGCTCGCGTTACGCCTGGTCCTTTTTTATGAAAATGTCGAGTGCCGATCAATATTTCTCACATACGGTAGTTACGGATCAGCTGGACGATAAAGAAATCCGTGAGGCCATCCTGTTGAGACATAAAGCCACCGGGTATGAACTGGAGTTTGAACCCGACGAGTACCTGAAAAACAGCCGTGCCTACAAAAAAGTGATTGGTAATAACCAGCAGTCGCAGGAATTAATCAAAGAGAATTTCTTCAACAGACTCTCAAAGATTTCAGAAGGGAATCCTTCCATTGCGATGATCTTTTGGCTGCAGTCGATCAAAGAGTTTGATGAACGGCGCTTTCTCTTCCGCCCAATAGAAGTTACCGATGTAGACAAACTTGAAGCACCATCGCGGGATGTCCTTTTTACACTGGCTTGCCTCGTGTTGCACGATACCCTGACGAAGGAGGAGGTGGCGATGGCACTCCACGAGGACCCCTCACAAAGCCGGCTGATGCTTGCACGTCTAAAAACCAAGGGTATTGTCTATGAAAGTGATACCGGTTTTAACCTGAACCATCTTGTCTACCGACAGGTGGTCCGTCTGCTTAAACAGCGAAATATTTTACACTAACTCGATATGAACATGAAACATTTACTCGCCGGGATCACACTGCTCGCCATTCTTACTGCGGTCCACTGTTCGCCATCTGTGGCGCAGGATACAGTTGCCGTGCCGGACACGCTTAGTCAAATTCAGGCGGTGGGCGAGAACGGCGCTTCAACGCCTGACACCGCAATCCCGGACACCGCCGCCCCGGCCCCGGTAGACGCACGTCAGGATACATTGGCGGGCACGGCAACGGAGCAAGCAGATGCCGGGGGTGTGGCTGCAGAAGGTGAAGCCGGAGACGAGCTTGTGCAGCTCAGGAACCTGATTTCGTTTTCCAAAATATTTTATGCGCTGCTGCTGCTCTTTATCACCTATTTTGTGAACAAGTATACATCTCTTGTTCTTGATAACCTGGCCGAGAAAACGGCCAATTACCGTCTCTTTATAAAGCGTCTTTCGCCGATTAGCCGGATTTTGATATGGTCAGTGGCCATTTACATTATTATTGCGGGAATAATTGCACCGCCGTTCGAAACGGTTCTCACCATCGCGGCATCGATCGGAATAGCCGTTGGATTTGCCTCGCAGGATATTCTTCGAAATATCTTCGGCGGGATTATGATAATCCTGGACCGGCCGTTCCAGGTGGGGGATAAAATCCAGGTTGGAGAACATTACGGTGAGGTTTTGAGTATCGGGCTAAGGTCGAGCCGGGTTGTAACACCCGATGATTCGGTCGTTTCCATACCCAACGGTGAGCTGATGAACCGGGCCGTTTCGAACAGCAACAGCAGCGCCCTTGATTGCCAGGTGGTAGCCGAGATTTATCTTCCGGCAACGACCGATGTACGTGCCGTGAAAGAGATTGCTTATAAAGCGGTCTACTCATCTTCCTACACCTTTCTGAATAAGCCGGTTGTGGTGATAATGCTCAACGAAATATACAACACCCGGTATGTTATGAAATTGAGAGTAAAGGCGTACGTGCTGGATATTCGCTACGAGTTTCTATTCAAAAGTGACTTGACCGAAATGATACTCCATGAGTGTAACAAACGCGGGCTAATCCCGGATAAGCAGCCGTTAGAGGACCCGGAGTACTCCTGATTTTATACTTTTTTGTGAATAACCCGGCCAAATTCGGTACATCATGCATCGATGGAGACGTTTTTGGGGAACGCTGATTCTCTGCATTCTATTCCCAATACCGAACAGGTAAGAGTCTTGCTTATAGATCAAACGTCGTGAAGTACCGAAGATATTCTCTATGAGCCCTTTGAATTTTCGAGCAATTGTGAAGTAAAATTTCTATCGCAGCTGACTCTTGTTGATTGGTAACAGTTGATATAATAGAAGGTAATGTCCATGAATGATTTAAATGATGCCGATATTAGCAGAATCATTGAGATGGCGTGGGAAGACCGAACGCCGTTTGGTGCCATCGAATATCAGTACGGCTTGAGTGAAGAGGAGGTCATTACGCTGATGAGAAAGGAGCTGAAGAAAAGCAGCTTTAAAATGTGGCGCAAACGGGTGTCGGGTAGGGATACAAAACATAAAAAGAAGCGTCGAGATGATGTGGACCGGTTTCGCAGCCCCAAGACGTATTAGCCCGGCGACTTGAAATCTTTCGCTATGTTGATTCCTGTGGGTAAGCGGTTGATATCACAGATCAAACCGGTTTGTCAAATCATTTTTTCGCTGTATGGGACTTACCTGTTATCGAAGGAATTCGTAATAATTGACGACATCTCCTCATTTGTTAATTCGTCTACCGCAGGGGACGGCTGGTTCAATATCCTGGGAACGGCGGACTCTACGGTTTCACGGTCAAATCCAAGATCACGCAGAGAAGATGAGCAGTGAAGGGTTTCCATGATTGATTGCAGTTCCAGGGGCGGATGATCTGCTCCGAATGCAATTCGCATATCTGATTTTGTATCTTCATCGAGTGATGACCATCGCTCTTTAAAGTAGAATGGAAGCAAGACGGAATGGACCTCCGCAAAAGAGGCTGAACCCACACCCGAGAGAATGCGGGCCGCTTGTTGTAAAAACCCCAATGAAATTTCGGAGAGCGACTTTCCCCCCAGGCATGCCCCAAGCTGAAACGATTCCCGCATAGAGCTGTTGATTTCACCAGATGCCGAAAGGGTGGTCAGTTCCCTGAACATGCGATCGCTACCCTGCAGGCTCTGTTGATAGGTGACAGGATTTGTTGAGGGGCTGATCGTCGCTTCAACCAAGTTGCCGAGTGCACTAAGAGCGCTTGGAGTCGCTGAATGGAACGGCAGCGAAGACGGCAGGTCCGGGTCGTAGAAGACAGTTTCTGGACGAACGGATGGATTCCTGCCGATCTCTTTTTCACCATTCGTGGTGATTTCATAGATATCCGTCATTTCAGACCCTGTATAATCCGCGGGTACGGACCAGATGGGTATCATGTGTTTAAGGGCAACCGCTTTGGCAAGCTCTACAGCAGCATGCCCGCCGATGGACAAGAGTACATCAGGCCCGGACTTTGCAACAGAATGTCGTGCTTTCTGCACCTGGTCAGCCGGCACATGATCAATCACACGGCTAAAGTGTTCGATGACCGATACACCTTCCAGATCTGAAAATTTCTCAACCAGGGAACGGTGTTTTTCAGATGCAATCACCCAGAATGTAGTGATCTCATCTTTCGGCACCATTTTTTGAACTGCTTCCGGGAAGGGCAGGCCAAAAATTACATGAGACGGCGAGGATCGATAGGTAAAATTCATTCTGAATATCTGTAGAATTATTATGTTTGAATGTTATAAATAGAACCAATGCAGTGTGTTAGGAGGTTTAAATAAACTTAAAAAAGGGCAGGGATGAAAGCAGAATTCAATCAATCCGATGGAGCTTACTGCAAAAAAAAAGCCGCACCATGTTGTGATGCGGCTTCGTATATAAAGAAGAAAAATGTACTATTTAATCTACACGCCGGACTTCGATTGCGCTAAGTCCTTTGGGCGTGTCTTCCACATCAAACTCAACCTCTTCACCATCATTCAGGCCTTCCTGGAATCCAAGATTTTCGATGTTGTTTCTATGAACAAAGATATCTTTCCCACCATCCTCAGGTTCAATAAATCCAAATCCTTTTTCTGAGTCGAACCACTTTACTTTTCCGTATTGCATAACATTTACTATTGTTGAAACCGCCAATAATTGGACGGTGTATTGTAATTGAGCTTCATAATACAATTAATTCCCTGAAAAGCCTATTGAAGTGAATAAAAGTTATAATGTTTTTCTATAAAAATAGTCATGAACAGAATTGTCCGTGATCTGCTTCAACCTTCGTATGTACTAATAGGCGCGATTACGTGAATTGAATTTAAAACAAATCACGTACACCCGGTAGATACAGGTAAATTTGCATGGCAGACAGAAACTTCTATCATACTACGTTGATTCCACCGTATATTCAGCATTGAATCAGCATAAATTAATTTAAAATAGACCGCTCATTTCTTGTCTGCTACAGAAAACAGAAAAATAACGATCAACAGGGAGTCGAACGAACATACCCGCCGTTTGAAGCGGAGTTTGAAACAGGTAAAATGGTCGCACTCGCTAATGCAAATATTCTGGACTGCCGGACCTGTAACCACGCTCGGGCTTATTGGAGGGTACTATATTGGGTATGGCACGATGCCGTCTCTTTCGTTACTCGTCTACTTCGTCAGTTTCACCGTTTTTTCGGGCATATTGGGTTTGATTGCAAAGGTTGTTTACGATGGAACCCAGGGGCATCTTGAAGAGCAGAGCGAACGGGATATCCTTGACATAACTGAAAAGCTGGGAGATTTAATCCTTGTGGCCCGCGATAAAGTGGTGCAGGGCTACGAGGGTGACGCCCGCAGGCGTGCGGCTGCCATGCAGCTACTCCGTCGGGTTGATTTAACACCGTATGGGGTTACAATAGCATTTTCTGATTTAACGGGTGATCGCCATATTGGCGAAATCATGGGCCAGATATTTGCATATCGCCGGATCGGGCTCCAAACCAAAGTGCGTGAACTCTACGTTTCGTACCGTAAACAGATCGATGAGATCGCTTCAGATCTACACAAAGGCTCCCCTGAAGCTGCGAAAGAGATCAAGCAGTGGTTTACGGGGAATACATCGGGGCGATTGAAGTATGGAGTCCAACGAGAAAAGTTCTTTCTGCAAAGGATTATGTCGGCCATAGAAAACGATAATCCCTATTTAATGACCTTCCGGGATGTGGAGGAGATGATGATTCTCGCTTTTGAGCTTATCAACGGGAGGGAGCTCCCAACGCTGACCTTCTCCTACTCAGGCCGCTGGAAATATGCTGATGCAATAGATCAGCTTGAAGAAAAGCGCAGTTTGTACCGGGTCTCCCAGGCCAGGGGCGGGAACCGCATGAGAGCCCTCGCCGCCTATCTTGTTGAGGCCGGGTTTGCCACGGTCGATGAACTTCCGGAAGGAATGCCGATCAATGATCTGATTCACAAGGTGACGCGTAGTATGGATCGTCTGTCGGTGCAGGCTATACATGCAGCAAAAGATGTACACCTGCCATTACGAGAAGTAAAAAAGATCGCAACGATCCTTGAAAACAGTTATGAACTCTACCGGCTGGCACATGAAGGGTATGATGAATCGGGAAAGCGGCACAAAGAACTTGTAGAAGCTCAAAAACGATGGGCCAACGTTATTTCAACATCCGGCAACTCAACATGGCGGTTAAAACTGGGTAAAGGCCGGCGGGGTATTCGAATTCGCGAAAGCGTCATCGCCTTAAACGAGGAGCAGAAACTGCAGGTGTGCCGTCATCTCTCGTGGTATTTCAAAAAAGAGGATATCAATTATCAAAGCCACTCCCTGTTTTCCTCTTTCAATAACAAAGGCGGTATGTCTGCCCGGCGGCTTGCGGTGGAGATAGCGGTTGCGCTTGAACCTCATATCCAGCTCTCAAAGCCAGAAATACAGCGCAACATTAATGCTACAAAAGCAATCTACCTGGGCGGCCTGTCGCCTGACTTAAGTGCAATTCAGAAACAGGAACTTGGCCGCCGAATGGCGAAGGAGGCAGACAATGGACTCGGCCTTGCAGCCATTCGCCTTGCAGAGACTCTTGTTGATCAGTATAAAGTTGAATTGACAAACGACACGATAGATTTTCTGAATTTAAACTACAACGCCGGCCGTAAATCACTGGAACGCATCGCCAGCCGGCATGAAGAGGAGAGGTACACGTTTACAGAATGGACTCACGATATTCCTCCTGCTGTTAGCCAACCCCGTAGTTTATGGAAAAAAGCGGTTCAGGAAATTCAGAAAACGGTGTCACGTAAAAGTGAGAGAGCATAGCGGCTCGGTGATCGTCCTTGAACGTAATTCCATTACTGTTCATCCATTTCTCCACCCGACATCTGCTCTTTTTTTACCTCCGCTTTTTTCTGCTTTACTTTATTTAGCGTTGAATAAATGGCATAAGCAATGATGGCAAGAATAAAACCATAGACCCACAGCGGAACATTCTCCCCAACAATAATGAGGTAGATATAGGCCGATACGGCACAGGCACAAGCCAAAAGAACAGGCCCCGCCACAGATTTTCCATTTTTAATATTGTAGGCAAGCCAAGCAATTGCTACCCAGAATATAGGAATTGCACCCACATAAATGGCACCGAAAATGACCGGATCGACTCCGTACGGTTCGCCGAGCCCCATAAACCAATCGTAAATAGCTTCAAAGTCCATAGATGAATATGTTTATTTAATTGTTATGTGTGAAATGATTCAGGCACCTTTCTGCGTCAAAAAAGATGCATGGAGTATAGATGGTTTTTTTAGTCGGTTGTGCACCGGCTAAAATGTAAAGTGTTTTAGATAATAAACCGCTTTATAATGCACATTGCAAAATCAACCGGATCTATTCAAAATGCCACCTTGCCCGGTATGACTTCAGGTTGCGTTCAGCCGCTTTGGTGATTCATAGGTATACGTATCAGTATCGATCATCTCAAGGATATCCGTCATCTTTGGCCGGTCTCCCCAAAAGGTTCCATGATAGGAGTACCGAATCATCCCTTCGTCATCAATAATAACGACGGCAGGTCGATTGATCCATTCCGCATGTACGGTGTACGCCATGGGCTGTACACCGTAGCGAGTTCCAACGCCGGCGGCACGATCTGCAAGGTGCGGCCACCAAATCTTTTTGGTATACGATTCATAGAACGGCTCGTCAGAAAACCAGTAGTCGGGCTCAAACTCCTTGCCGGTCATCACGCGGGCCGGGTATAAATCGTGACACTCGAGGATAACCATGGTAATATCCCGCTTTTGAAACTCCTCTTTTAGATCGAAAAGCTCCTGGAATTCTCGGTGGCAAACCGGGCACCAATCGGCAAATACCCAAATAAGCACAACAGGGCCCTTGCCCACTGTTTCTTTAAGTTGCCATAAGGAGCCGGTACTGTCCGGCAGTTCAAAAGGGTCCGCTTCATCACCCGGTTGAAGGGTATTGAATCTGCTTTCATCCAGATGTTTAAATGCTGCTTTGAGCTGAGGTGTCGCCTTGTAGCCGTTACGCAAGGCGTGAGCGGCCAGTGATGCCTGGTGGCGTACATCTTTCGACGTATCCGATGAAGCCGCAGCATCTACAGCGTTCAGCGAATCCCTCCGGCCAATATGCCAGAGTGAACGGGCCGCCTGTGCCCGCACAACCTCATCGGGATCTTCCGTTAAACGTGTTGCCAGTTTACCTGTTGCCGGTTCTGCCCTCAAAATTCCGAGTACCATAGCCGATACCTGCCGCACGTGCTCATTTTTGTCGCCGAGAGCATGCATCAGCTTCGGGACCGTATTGACGGCCGAACCGAGCCGAACGAGATCTCGAACGGCAAGAGTCCGAATTCGCCAATCCTTATCCTGCAAATTCGCCACACCCTGAGTATCCAGTACCCGATCGTAGGTAAAGCCGTCTTTAACCGGGTGAAACGTATGATTTCGAACCCGATTGCAGATGCTTTGCACGCTGTGCGTATCACCACGGGAACCACCGCCGGGGGGCGAGAAGCTTTGATGAAACAGCAAATCCGCTGCCGAAAGCCTGTTGTAGCCAACGAGAATAGTTGTCAGGATCGAAAGGATTGATCTCATTTTAAAAACATCTATTTGTTAACATGAAGAAATTAAAAGAATGTAGAACCTACCCATCTGCTGACTTGAGTGCAATCAGAAACTGCTCATACTCCTCTCTGCAATCGTCACACTTGCGGAGGTGATCTTCAATAAGAGGCAATCGTTCCGGTGCAGGTCTTCCTGCCACGTTGTGTTCAGCGGCCTTATCCATCATACCAAAACACTCCCCGCAGTCAATTTCATCTACGCGGGTTTGCAGGATGGCTTTGATCAAGGTCCGGACTACGGTTTTGTTGAATTTACTCATAGATCATCTTCCGGTTGGTTAGACTTCAGATGCGATTTGCCGGGCAAATCTTACATCTGGTAGAATAGTTTTTCTGCATCAATGCCGGACGCGTAGAGTCTATGTTTTAGTTTAACCCGGGCATCGTGCACCAGTTTATAGAGTGCATTCCGTTTGATACCCATCTGTTCAGCCACCACGGAAATGGGCATCTGATGGACTTTTAAAGCGAGAAGGGCCATTTTTTGACGTTCGGACAGTTCTGTATTGATGATGCGAAGAACCATGGACAGTATCAGGTGTTCATGGGTTTGTTGATCAGGGGGAATATTATTTGATGAAAAGATAAGGCTGTTTATTTCACCAAGGCCTTCATGTTCCGGATCATAAATCAAACTCTGTATCGAGATATCCTGCCACTTTTTTCGCCGAAGTTCCGAAAGCCCTTCACGAATTGCAATTTTCATTGCCCACGTGGTGAACATGCTATCGCCCCGAAAGGAATCCAGGTTATCCAGGATTTTCAGAAGTGCATCCTGGGCTACATCCTGCGTAAACGGGTACAGTTCACGATCTTTATACTTCACCAGAGCCGGCGTCAATCCTTTGAGCAGAAAATTTCGCAAATCATGCAGAGCCTTTTCATTGGCCGGAGGTGCAAGGTCATTCAGCCACTCGCGGTTGGTTCGGTGCGATGCGTTTCTCCGGGCGTTATTTGTTTCAGCAACTTTCGCCATACTCTTCCAGTTTGTTTCCCGTTTCTGACCTGTAAAAAAGAGAACATCGGCCCGACAGACTTCACAAAAACGTATCATTTCATTAACTAACGCAGGGATAGCCCGCCTTGTGCCGATGTATCCATTGTCATTGATGGCGGACACAGACATGATGTTCTTCTCCTGACCTTATCATAGTCTGTAGCTTTTGTTTTTTTTCACACTGGAGGGCGTGTACGACATCGAAATAGAGTAACATCCAAGAAAAGAAAGAATGGTTTCTGCATTACGTGTTTGTGGCTGATCCGGATAAGATTACTTGAGACACATTTGTTTGCAGGAGATAATAATTAGCGTATTTTGATGAGATTATGTAAACAAAACAGAGGATCTCCATTGCTTCTAAACAACACCGATTTTGATTATGAGCATTTTTTCCATTTGTCTCCTGATCTTGTCTGCATTGCGGGGTTTGACGGGTATTTTAAAAATGTAAACCCGGCTGTTCATAAGCTGCTCCAATACTCCTATGATGAGCTCTATAGCCGCCCGATAAATGGTTTTATTCATCCGGACGACAGGAAAAAAACATCCGAGGCCCGGAGGAACATTCACAACAATGACACTCTTCTGAATTTCGAAAATCGATATATCACCAAGGGTGGTGACATTGTTTGGCTTGAATGGACGTCGGAGCCATTACCTGATGATCAGCTGGTTTTTGCAATAGCAAAGAATATTACTCATAAAAAACGCCTGGAAAATGAGAGAATCGAACTGATTGAAACACTATCTTCCGTAAATCGTGATCTGAACCAATTCAATTTAACGGTTTCCCACGATTTACGATCGCCGCTCTCCAGCCTGATGACGATTTTCGACCTGCTGGATACCTCCAAAATCAGTGACCGGTACACCGCTGAACTTATTGATATTTTAAAACTGACAGGGTGTCATCTCAAAGATACGCTGAATACGTATGTGGACTTTTTAAGCGAAAAGGTTGTTCGAAATGAGGCTTTGGAGATGGTGGATTTGAAGCAAACTCTGGAGAAAGTTGAGGGTGCGATATTCGCTTTGATCAGCAATTCCAATACTAAAATTCGAGCAGATTTCAGCAAGCTGCCGGATGTTAGGTTTACTCCGGCTCATCTGGAGAGCATGTTCATGAATCTGATCACCAACTCGATTAAATATTCAAAAGAGGGCCATTCTCCTGAAATCAACATTTCATCTTTCATAAAAAATAATATTCCTGCAATTGTGTTTGAGGACAACGGCCGGGGGATGGATATGTGCACGATTCAGAATAGAATTTTCCAAATAAATGAAACGTTTCACGAAAATAAAGACAGCAAAGGTGTGGGGCTTTATCTTATTAAAAGCCATCTCAAAAAAATGGGCGGGGATATCACCGTGGAGAGTGAAGTGGGTGTCGGGACAACATTTACCATAACGCTTCAACAATAAAACCGGTTGCCCACAGGCCTACAGCGATCGAAAGCAGGTAGACGATCAATTACTAAACTCGATATACTCATGCATGTCCAGATCAAGTTTAGTTGCGTACTGTTCCAACAGATCACGTTTATACTGTAATAGCACCCGTTGCTGGGTCACGGTTTCCGCAATGATACGATTACTAAAAAGAAAGGTGGTGACCTCTTTTCCATAATCATTTTCTATTTCCTGTTTTATAGGTGTAAAGAACTCGGATTTTGCCCGGTTTATCTTCTCTCTCTGCTCCCTGTACTGTTTCTTTTGTTCAACTGAAGGGGGCTGGCTGGCTGGTTCAGATTCCGAAAGGCCGTTCTTGTCCGCTTCTGTCTCAGCTTCCTGCAGTATTTCGGAAAGCTTTTGTTTCATTTTCTCCGTTCTGATGCGCTTAAATATCCCGCGTGTGTTGGTCCAGCGGTTTAGTCGCTGAGGCTCTTGTACAATCTGTTGAATCACACTTTTCTTAATCACCTGGAACGAGGGTTTATTCAATTTTTCAGCTATCTCTTCACGCGCTTCCATTAAGCGGGTAAAGATGTGCCACTGTTTCTCATTCAGATCCGTTTTATCTTTTTCTTTGAGAAAACCATTATCGTCTGTTTGTGAATGGTCTTCGGTGTCCATAACACGATTTTCCTGTTCAATCCAGGAGGCCACATTCTTCTCTTCCGCCTCTTGTTCAAGTACAGCTTTTAACGTAAGCAGGTGCAGAACATCCTGGGCAGCATATTCGGCCTGTTCATCTGATAGCGGCCGCCGGTACCAGTTACTCATTTGAGAGGATTTTCCGGTATCGATTCCAAGAATGTCCTGGAGGTGATTGGTCAGGGACGCCGGAGAGTAATTCAGAATGCTGATGGCGTTATCGAGATCGTAAATATTCTTCGGAAAGCAGCCGATAGAGTGCAGAAGGCGCAGATCTTCTCCAAAAGCGAAGGATACTTTTGTGATTGCCGGATCTTCTAAAACCGGGAATATCGCTTCAATATCGAGAGAATTATTCAAAGGATCTATCAGGTAGCATGTGGATCCGTCGAAGATCTGCATCAGGCAGAGATTAAACCCATACCGGTAGTAATTTTTGTCAAACTCCAGGTCGATGGCAATCTGGTCACTGTTCTTCAGCGCAGGAAGAATGGACATGAGATCCTGCTGCTGATCAATAAATTGGGTTGACATAATGCTTTATTTCTAAACTGTTTAAAACGTAAAAATAGAGAGATGCTGCCTCATTAAAAAATGGTGTGAAGAATAAAACAGTGGGATAAGAGCGTATCAAAATGCTAAAAGTTGATCAAGCTTTTCGCCAAGGCGGTAGTTCGCAAGATATCCCTCTTCCAGTTCTCTGCTAAAGGGAATGGGAGTATGAATGGACGAGCAACGGACCACCGGGGCGTCCAGAAATTGGAAGCAGCGTTCCGAAATTCCGGCAGCAATTTCGCTCATTGGGCCCATTACTTCCGGGGCTTCTTCAAGCAAAAGAACCCGGTTCGTTTTTTGGACCGATTCCCGTATCGAATTCCAGTCGATAGGGGCGAGGGTGCGAAGGTCGAGAATCTCAAGGTCAACGCCTTTTTTCTCATACATCTCCGCCGCGTCTAGAGCCCAGTGCACGCCGAGTCCGTACGTAATGATCGTGGCATGTTGGCCGGTGCGGACGACCCGGGCGTTATCGAGATCGATAAAATGGCAGTCGTCCGGAGTCACCTCTCGTATGCTCCTGTACAATTTTTTATGCTCGAAGAAAAGGACCGGGTTTGGATCATACAACGCGCTGTAGAGCATATGTTGAGCATCGGTCACGCCGGATGGGATAAGAATACGAACCCCCGGCAGACTCATAAACCAATGTTCGGGTGATTGCGAGTGAAATGGCCCCGCCCCCACACCTGCTCCGTGCGGAGCGCGGATTGTTATGTTCAGGTTGGGCATCCAGCGGTAGCGGCCTTTTGCCATGTTATTGACGATCTGGTTAAATCCGCAGGTGATAAAATCTGCAAACTGAATCTCTACTACCGGTTTAAATCCCTCCACGGCAAGGCCAATGGCAGCCCCGATGGCCCCGGATTCAATGATAGGGGTGTTGCGGATTCGGTCGTGGCCATAACGTTTTAAAAATCCCTCCGATACCTTAAAAACGCCCCCATACTCGGCCACATCCTGGCCCATCAGCAGGAACGATTCATCTTCATCAAAAGCCTGCAGCTGTGCCATTCGGACAACATCAATCAATCGTTTTTCTGATGAGCGATCACTTCTTTTCCGACTTTTAATTCCCGAATCACGCACGAGTCCCGCGCGATCCCTTTCGGTTTGTTCATCAAAATCGGGGGGAGCAGCCTCAAGAGCGCGCACCAAATCTGGTTCAAAACGTTCCTGCACGCTTTTTTTGATGGATTCAAGGCTGTCGTCCGTCTCAAGATAGGACTCGTTTTTGAGCCATTCTTCAAAACGAAAGACCGGATCTTTCGGCTTCCATTTTTCAAACTCTTCATCGTCCACATAAAATGTGCCGGATGCCTCTTCATGTCCGCGCATTCGAAATGTTTTTGCCTCAATAAGGACCGGTTGACCAGAGAGCGCCAGCCGACGGGCCTTTTTTACTGAATCATAAACCTCAAAATAGTCATTTCCGTCAATTCTCATACCCTCCAGACCGTACCCGGCCGCCCGGTCCACAAGATGGTCGCACGCATACTGTTCGGAAACGGGGGTTGATAATCCGTAGCCGTTGTTTTCAATCATAAATATGACCGGCAGCTCCCATACGCCTGCAAGATTCAGGGCTTCGTGAAAGTCGCCTTCACTTGTGCCTCCGTCTCCGCAGAAGCTGATAGCCACGGATTGCTGGCCGGTCAATTTTCGTGCCAGCGCAATACCATCGGCAACCGGCATGGTAGCGGCCAGGTGAGAAATCATTCCGAAAATGTTGTAGTTCGTCGTCCCAAAATGGAACGAGCGATCGCGTCCGCCGGTAAAACCGTCTGCTTTTCCAAATAGCTGGCAAAACAGGGGATAGTAGGGCACACCACGCGTTGTAAATACGCCAAGATTCCGATGCATCGGCAGCAGATAATCGCCCGGTTCGGCAGCTTTGGCGGTTCCAACAGAGATCGCCTCCTGGCCAATTCCCGAAAACCACTTACTGATTTTGTTTTGCCGCAGAAGATTTAACATTTTCTCTTCAATCAATCGCGGCGTTACGAGTTCCCTGTAGATGGAGAGAGCCGTCTGTTTAGAAAATTTTTCTTTGGCAGATATCAGTTTTCCCATTATTTCTGCGTATTTTTGATACCTTTTTATCTTTTATTGATAACCGGACGTTGATATACAAACACTCCGACAGGATATAATCACTTGCGGTGAATTACAATCCTGATTTTCACTCATTTTTTACTCTAATTGCCCTAATATTGTAGCCTATGGAAGCTCTTGGCCGCCAAATCCTTGTTGAATTTTACGATTGTAAGGAGTCAACCATTAACGATGTTGAGTATATTGAAACTTCAATGTTGGATGCTACACGGGCATCCGGTGCCACCATTATCTCACAAAATTTTCACAAGTTTAGCCCATACGGGGTAAGCGGTGTCGTGGTAATTGCCGAATCTCACGTCGCAATCCATACCTGGCCCGAATATAACTATGCAGCAGTGGATATCTTTACGTGCGGTGATACGATTGACCCATGGATTATTCAGGAACTCCTGAAGGAAAAATTTGAGTCAAAAAATGTATCGAGCATGGAAATGAAACGCGGCTTATTTAAGGTGCCACATGGCCAGCGCCTGATGTTTAAACCGGCTACCACCAAGCAGACAACATAATGTTAACCCCCACGGCCTTTTAATTATGATGACAGAAACCCCCAATATGTATTGCCTTGTGCGTGGATCCGCGGAAGGAAGAACCAGGCTCAATGCATTTGATAAAGCTCTTTTAAATGCCGGCGTAGGAGATACGAATTTAATGAGAATGAGCAGTATCCTGCCGCCTGCAGCTCAACAGGTTGACATCGGTGATATAGAGCTACCCAAAGGTGGATTAATACCCCTTGCCTATGCCACGATCGATGGCAACACCCCGGGGCGACTGATTTCCGCCGCAGTTGCCGTGGGCATTCCGGAGGATGATTCGCTGCCGGGCGTCATCATGGAGTACGAAGACCACGCAGACCTTGATACGGTAGAGGGAATTGTTCGCCAAATGGTGATTGACGGGTTTGACTACAGGAACCGGGAATTAAAGGAGATCAAATCGTACGGTATTGAGCATCGAATCAACACTTGCGGTGCGGTATTCGCAGCTGCCGTGCTGTGGTACAAGTAGCGTTTTAGGAAAATGCATAAGAGCAGAATCGTGCCGATCTAACCATTACAAAAAATACGTACTTTCAGCTGATGGCGATACAATTCAACGAATATTATAACGGGCGAACAGGTCTCACAATCGGCCTGAAGCAATTACTTTTTTCCAAACAGTCAGACTATCAGCTTGTCGAGGTGTTTGAAACGGATACCTGGGGCAACCTGATGACAATCGACGGTATGGTCATGCTAAGCCAGCGGGATGAATTTGTATACCACGAGATGATCAGCCACATCGCAATGTTTACGCACCCCAACCCTCAACGAGTGTTGATTATTGGCGGTGGTGACGGAGGCACGGCAAGAGAAGTATTAAAACACCCCGGCGTTACCCACGTTGATTTGGTTGAGATTGATAAAACGGTTGTTGACGCCTCCAGGAAATATTTCCCTGGCGTGGGTAACTTCGATAATCCTAAACTAAGAATCCTGCACGATGATGGCATAGCCTTCGTAAAAAATGTGGATACTCCCTACGATATAATCATTATTGATGGCTCAGATCCCGTGGGACCGGCAGAAGGGTTATTCAAAAAATCGTTTTATGAGGACTGCCACGAAGCACTAACCGCGGATGGTGTACTTACGGCCCAGACGGAAAGTCCATGGGTAGAATCGTACCATCACAGTATGAAAAACCTGTTTTCTGCTTTGGACAATTTGTTTCCTGTATCGAAGATGTACCTGAGTTTTATTCCGCTCTACCCGGCCGGTATGTGGTCGATGGCATGTGCTTCAAAAAAAGAAGATCCTGTATCAGATGCTGTCATAACCCGCGTTGAACAAGGGATGGAAACACTGGGCGGCCTCAACTATTACAATCGTGAGATACATACCGGTTGTTTTGCTATCCCCAATTTTGTGTCAGATATTTTTAAACCGTGAATGTGCATGCGGTGATTTGAAACGTTACTCCGGAGAATGATGATTCAACTGCGCATCTTTTCTCTTTTGTTCTGCCTGTTTTCCGGTCTCTGCGCCGCTGAAGCACGCCAAAATACCATCCAAATTCAGGGAACGGACAGCCGGTTTGAACTTCCGGAATCCATGGAGGCCGATCTGTTGAGGAGAAGCTCGAATAAGGAAACTGCTGAAGAAACCACGCGATGGCTCGCCGCACAGGGATATCTTGATGCAGAGGCCGACTCAATACAGACAGATGGGCAGAGCTTGGTTGTTTACGTGAGGGAAGGCTGCCGCTATCTTTTGGAAGAGATCAACGTGTTGTATGAGACAGAAAATGGTGCGGCCGGCCTCCCTGATCTCCCCGGAATCTCCGCAAAGTACACCTTTACGTCCGGGATCTTAGAAGAACTGACCGCCCGCTGGCTGAGAGTACTGGAGTCGGTTGGGTTCCTGATGAGTGAAGTAAGAATTGATGGGGTTCATAAGCGGGAAACCTTATGCTCCGTGCATATTAATGCTACAATTTCCCCGGGGCCCCGCCATGTTGTGGAAGGCCTGCAATTTCGGGGTGTGTCCAAAAACAGTGCGGAATACCTCGAAAAGATAACGGGAATCAGGGAGGGTGAGCGTATCACAACGGCTCTGCTAAACCGCGGCCGTCAAAACCTGGTTAACTCCGGACTTTTTAATGATGTATCAGGGGGGGAGCTTGTATTTGTGAATGGATCTCCAACCGTACAGTACAGTGTCGACGAGCAGCAGCTTAATTTCTTTGATGGTTTAATCGGCTTCGTGCCGGATGAAAGTGGATCAGCTAATATATCTGGTTACGGAGATATTTTGCTTCGAAATGCCGTAACGGATGGGAGCCTGCTGGATCTTCGTTTTGAACAGCTCGAACCTTTTGTTACCCAGCTGGATATTCGCGCAGAACAGCAGTTTATTGGAGGGGTACCCGCAAAAGTTGGGGCGGCACTTCATTTTACACAACAAGATTCCAGCTACCTTGTCCGCAATGTAGAGTTAACGGGCGGCTACAGGCTTGCCCCCGGGTTTGAGATTCTTACGCACATCAGGACGGAGCGCAGCTCGGTTTCCGAAGCATCTGCGGCTGTTGACCTGCAGACTCCGGCACTGGACGCAAGGGCCAATTTTTTTGGGCTCGGCTTTGCACTGAAAAATACGGACCGCTTCCGTATCCCAACGCGGGGATACAATGGCGAGGTCATGTTTGAGAGAGGCAGAAGGTTTATCAATGATGATCAGGTGTCCGCCAGTCAACAATCCTTTTCTCAAACCGTACTTCGGGCAGATATCCGCGGTTACATTCCACTCGGCACCAGGCAGATCCTTGCGCCAAGAGTCCGGACCATGCTGATCGAAAGCGAGGAATTTTTAATTACCGACCTGTTTCGGTTTGGCGGTGCGGAATCTATACGTGGATTTCGCGAAGACCAGTTCCGGGCGTCGGCCGTTGGCTGGGGTGAGCTGGAAGGGCGCTACCTGCTGGATCGCAGTTCCTATATCTTCATGTTTGGTGCGTATGGCATCTACAGGCGCCCGCAACTGATCAATGAACCAACAGACCTGTTGGAAATTCGGGATACGCTGACGTCGCTGGGTTTTGGCCTCGCGTTTGAATCACCGCTGGGTCTTATTAAGTTTTCCTATGCAGTCTCACCCAACGAAGATCTTGCCAATGGTAAAGTGCACGTTGGCATCACAGCGGGGCTTTAACCGGTAGACGACCGGTCATTCATTTTGAGTACCTTCGCGGTGCCTCCAAGAAGTCTGTCGGCAGCATAGATCAGCACGGAAATGGTTCCGATTATGGCAATGCTAAGGGTTGGTTGCCAGATGACAAACCCACCTACCGTGCCCAGTACCGCCCCGAGATACTGGATGGTGTGAAGCTGTTCGTTCGTAGCCCCTTTTATCATCTTTTCTAATTTCTCTTCATCGTAACTACGCAGATTCTCTTCCACAATTTTTTTCACGTCGAGTTGCTGAACCAGTCGCTCCAGCAGAACGGTAATAAATTGGTCTATGGAGGCTCCGCTTCGGTCAATCATCCCCGGCAGGGTATCCAGGTAGTGGTCAATCAACGTCTCCTGCTGGTTAATTTTTTCCGGGAGCTGTAAAATAATCGAATCCGTTATATCCTGGATGCGTTCTCCTTTCAAAAAAGTGTACGCTTTTAAAGCGGCCCTGTCGATACTGTTTTTTGTGGATGATCGCTCAATTTCTGTTGCAATGTCACCGGCCAGTTTCGTTCTGAAGTCGGAATCTTCAACCACATCCCTCAATGAAGAGGCCATCCAGGACTTAATATCGGCCTTAAATTCAGGTGTTTCCAGCAGTTCTGAGATCGACGTTGAAACCTGTGTGCGATACCGGCGTATTGCACCAGATTCTTCAATTTTTTTCTGGATCAATTCCGGGTTGATCATATCATCAGCTACTGAAATGGCAAGTCTCCGGGCGATCCGATCTTTTTGGGCCGGGATCAGGCCGTGACCCAGCAGGGGTCTTTTTTTGATGGGCCGAAAAAGCATCGTAATGGCAATCCGGTTTGTCAAAAATCCAATCAGTCCACTTATAGAGATGATCCTGAGAAGCCCCTCAACTGAATAGGTGTGGGAAAAGAGCGTGGTCTCCACATTATCGAAATCCCAGTAGAAGGAGAAGAGAAAAACCAATAGAAGAATCCACGGAATCGGTTTAAGAAACTTGAGATATCTGGAGCTTTGCGGGTCTGCGGACGGCTCAGGCTCGTGTGATCGATGTAACGGGGAGTCTGTGATATAACGGCTGAGAATGTCCCGCAGTGATTGAGCTGACGGGTGGTTCGATGAATTATGGTTCATATAACTGGACTATCTGTAATTAATTGAACTGCTTCACTGAGACGTTAATATCCCGGTGATAGTTTCAGCAGTTGTGGTGGGATCATCCGCGGCTTCTTTCAAATACAAAAGCTGCCGCTTATACCGGCGGCCGTTTTTCATTACCTCATGAAGTGCCTCGCCGGGGGCAACGCACCCGGCGGGGGAGAGGGTGATCATCTGCTTTTCTGCTGCCTGATCTATACATTTTCCGAAACCGGAAGGTCTCAACACGCCTAATTCATCCAGTCGTCTGCCGAGATCAGAAACCGTCACGGCCGGTCTCAGCGCGGTACTCTCCTCGTTCAGTGGCGCTGACCCGGTAACGGTACACCGGTGTTTGGCAGAAATATAGGCCCACGGGGATGGGTCCGGCATTGAAATCGCCCGCCGGGTATGATTGTGGATGACTCTGTACACCTCACTCGCCGGCGACAGGATCCGTTTAGAAATCTCATCAGGCGACAGATTGATGTCCGCAGGACGTATTGCATCATGAGCCATCTCCACCGGCGCTATGTTTTGCAAAGTTGGAGGCACAAATTCATCGATGGATCGTTTACGAATCCATTGATGATGAAGCTGATCCCACGATCCCGGGAAGAAAGCGTTTGCAGATGTCCGCGGATAGGTAATCAGTTCCTTTTCTGTTAATGGATCGACGGTTGTAAACAGTTCGTAAAGCTGTAGTTGAGCCTCTTCTGCAGTGGCAATTGCAAGCTCTGACTGAATCAGATCTACGGCATCATATGTGGACAACGGGACGTAGTGGGTATATGCAACGTCATCACATCTTAAAAATGGTTCCACGATAGATCCAAATTGCGTCTGAACCGGGCGTTGACTTTTATAGATGGTTCCCTGATTTGAAACGAAGAGCTGAAATCCACTTTCTGTTGTAAAAATAGTGGCAAGGGCTGCTTTTACCATTGATATGCCCGGATTGTAGCGTCTCCACAGTTCCCGTATAATAAAGCGATTTTCAAGTTTCTGATGAAGAACGTCAGGTTCGGTTTCCGCTGCACCGCTGATCATTTCTGAAACAGAGTGTTTATTGAGTGAGGTAAGGTTTGCTCTGAAAACGGGCCGGTTTTTAAATTCTTTGGCAAGAGACCACGCAATGAAATTTCCGGATGGATCGCTGTCTGCCGCAAGTATTATTCGAACAGCATTTGTTGCTTCTTGACGGATATGAGATCTCAGGTCCGATTTTTCCGGTATGGCTTTTCTTTTGAGGCGAAGCTTTCTTGAATCAAACTCCGGATACCACAAATATCCCGATGTGGCAATCACGTATACATGAGCCGGCACAAGGGATTGTAATCGTGATGCCGTTCCGGGTGATTCAACAAGAAGTAAGGTGTAGCCCGGCAACGCTAACTCCGAGACAAAAATTTGGAAAGATAGACGTTTTCGAGGTCGGTCATTCTCTTTTTTTCTTCCTCGGTCTTATCGCTATAGCCCGCAAGGTGCAGCATGGCGTGGGCAATGATTCGCAGGTACTCTTCTCGCGGTTTAATGTGTAATTCCCGCGCCTGCTCTTCAATCCGGGGTGCACAGCAATAGATCGTTCCCTCGATGGCCTGATTTGAATCATCTTCATCATACCTGAAGCTTATCGTATCGGTGACGTATGTTTTTTCCAGGTACTTAGAATTAATCTCAACAATGCCATCTTCATCCGTAAAGACAATTTCGAGATTCGAAAATCTCACATGCTCATGCTTCTCAATCTGGAAGAGCAGCTTCGGAATGATGGAGCACTTAAAGGGCAGAGTAGCTCCCGATGGATTGAATATTTCCAGTTTTGGCAGGTCGGGATGGGAATCAGGATCAGGAAACATCGTCTTCATCGAAGGTAAAGTCATCAAAGCCTTCCGTTTCTGTAAGGGAGAGAGCAACACCACACATCATCAGGTCTTCCGGAAGCTTGGTAAAATCTCCGGTAAGTATTTCATCACTTACGTTGGCATAAAGGCTGCAACCGGCCCCTACTTCAACAATCAGCCCGGATGTAATCCCCTGTTGTTTGCCAAAAAATGTAACTTGTTTAAGCATCTTGCTGGCAACAAACGCCGTGCAGTTATGGAGCTGCATGAAGGTGGCACCGCTGTAAACGGATACCATGTTCATTGTTTTGTTGTCGATATCAAGACCGAGATGGATTTCAAGGGCAAGCTTGCGGCTCTCCTCTTCGTTCACCAGTTCAAAACGGTAGATATCATCACCAAGTGCTTTGGGACGAACTTCAAGAACATTGGCGATCTCATCTACATTTTCACCCGTAAAATTGTGAATCATGATTTTCTGCCGGCAAAGATTTCTACTGATATGTGCAGTTAATACTCTTTAGCTGAAAGCTGAAGCGTATGGAATCTGCATGTGTGTTAAAAAAATCAGAAATGATAAACTGAATATAAGAAGCTGAACTATAAAATTAAATTCCAAGTCCAAATCGGCTGACCTCTTGTCGCGCAGA
Organism: Bacteroidota bacterium; assembly: GCA_009909035.1. Taxonomy (GTDB): domain Bacteria; phylum Bacteroidota; class Rhodothermia; order Balneolales; family Balneolaceae; genus SW132. The sequence continues at coordinate 41,500 of JAAAOB010000133.1, read as the reverse complement.
ATCTGCATCCTCAGGAAGCATCAGCCGTCCATCGGTAATTGTTTGAACATCTAATTTAAGCTCTTCCGCAAGATCAGAATTATCCGACTCGTACAAGTTGTGCTGCAAGATAGTGAGCAGGCTGATCCTGAAACTCAGCTCCTGCATAAGCTCATTACGCTGATTGGTTCGTCGTGTCACCCTGTTTGTTAACGAACGGTACCGGTCCATATCGGCATTGGCACGTGCATTTTGTGATTCTCGATCTAGATCTGAAATTTCTCTGTCGAGTTCATCCAGCTCTTTCATATCGTAGCGAACTTCGTGTTTCAGACGTTCAGCTACAAATGTAGACAGATCACGGGTTCTCTCCTCTTCGTTAACTTTCATATAGCGGTAGGAGTAGAGTGTCGGGATCATCCAGTCGTTTTCTACCTTTCTGAATGGAATCTTGTCTTCCCCGTATTTCAGCCAGTAAGCGGCTTTTTCAAGCTCTCCCCGGCGAATGTAGGTATCGGCCAGCTGTGTAAAGCCATATCTGTAGTTGCTGAGCATGCGGCGAATATTTTCGTCAAAATAGACATCAGGACTGTTCCAGTTATTAAATTCAAACCCGGCCAGCCGGTCGGCGTGAACCTCGGGATCGATATAACCAAACTGCCCGGTGTTGGGGCGTTCTTTCGGTACAACACGGAACGCCTTCCCTTCAAACTGGAAGTAATCCTGAAGGCCGAGCTGACTGTCGCCGGCCACGGTGTTTGCAAAGTAGACGGGCCGCAGCCACTGATTCTGCTCAATAATTTCAAGGGCAACAATATCTTGCGCCTGTAGGTAGTGCCGCTGGTTCCCCTGTTGATCTCTGCCGGCGGATCGACCTTCCAGGTACCAGGTTGCTTCATCGTCCAGCTCTTCTACGGGAATAGAAAAAGGGACGGCCGACTGAATTTGGTCCTGGAGCATCGGGGTTACCTGCATGTCGATCATTTCGTCGGCATTCCCTTCAAAAGCAGACCGCAGCAGCTCTTTATTCACCGGCACAGAGATCTCCTGCGGGCGATAAAGTTCAAACTCAGATGTAATCTTCTCAATCTCTTCATCCGTAAAGGTAATCGGCAATGGTCGGGATTCATGCGTCTGTCGATCTCTCATCTGTTTGATATACCAGTCCGTGTTCAGCAGGCTAAGACATACCACCCGCACATCGGTTCGTATGCCTTCTACTTCCTGCAAATACCAAAGAGGGAAGGTATCGTTGTCGCCATTGGTGAAAATCATGGCGTTCGGCTCAACCGAGTTTAGCAAATTGTAGGCGTAATCGCGCGCCACAAACCGTTCACTGCGGTCGTGGCTGGGATAATTTTGAATCCCCATCCAGACGGGAACGGCGGCCAGCATGAGTGCGAGCACACCGTAGGAGACGGCCCGGCTTCCCGACAGGTATTGTTTTATCATCTCAAGAATTCCGGTTGCACCAAGTCCCACCCATATGGAAAATGCGAAAAACGAGCCCGCATAGGCGTAATCCCGCTCCCGGGGTTCAAAGGGGGTTTGGTTCAGGTAGAAAATAATCGCCAGCCCGGTGAGCATAAACAGCGCTAATACAGACAGACCTCTCCTCCAGTCTTTTTGGAAATGGTATATCAACCCGATTAAACCGAAAATAAACGGGAGAAAGAAATAGTAGGAGTGGGCCGGATTATCCTTGTGCCGGCTGTCAGAGAAGCCGGAGATCCAGCTTGCGTCCTGGATGTCGGAATCCCTCCCGATAAAGTTCCAGTTAAAATATCTCAGGTACATATGGTTGACCTGGTAGCTCCAGAAAAAATCCCAGTCGCTGTCGAAGTTGGCATAGTATTGCAAATGTCTTCCCTGGCCTGAGTGGCGCCGGGGAAACAGTTTTTCCTGGCTTCGGTCGATGGTACCGGTGCGATCGTTGTAGGTATAGCCCATTAAAAGAGGGGCTGATCCGTATTGATCTCTGCTCAGATATTTTACGAAATCGGTAAGTGTAGACGGGTCGTTTTCGTCAATCGGTGGCGCAGCTTGAGAACGTATGATAACCAGTGCATAGCTTGAGTAACCGATCATAATCATCATGTAGCAAAGCAGCCCGATATTAATGAATCGCTTTCCTTTTTTTTGTGTGTAATAGACACCATAGATCAGTGCACCAACAATCACAAAAAGATAGGTAAACGGCCCGATCAGCCCATACGTAGAGCTGGAGATATCATCCGCAAGGTTGGGAAGATTGATTACAGTGATAGGGTAAACAGTCAGAAAACAGGCCACGGAAGCACCGATGGCAATTAAAAATGTTTTTACCGAAAAATCATAGACGGTGAAGTAGATGATGAGAGCAACGAAAAATACGGCAAGCAGGTTGAGCAAATGCACGCCGATACCGATTCCAAACAGGTAGGCTATCAGAATCAGCCACCGTTCGGAGTAGGGGTTTTCGTAGGATGCCGACCATTTTAGGGCAAGCCATACCACGAGCGCCGTAAAAAATGTGGAGGTGGCGTACATTTCTGCCTCAACAGCATTAAACCACTGCGTATGGGTAAACATAAACGTAAAAGCACCCAGAAGTGCACCCCCATAACTTCCAATTTGATCTGCAACATCAAGCTCACCAATGGGGCCGCGAAACTGTTCAATCAATCTTATGGTGATCAGGTAGAGCAGCATAACCGTAAGTGCTGACGTCGTAACACTGATCATATTTATACTTAGCGCTACATATTCAGCCGGCATGAACATTGAAACCAGTCGGCCCGTCAGGGCAAAAAACGGCGATCCCGGGGGATGAGCAACCTGCAGTGTGTGAGAAATCGCAATATACTCGGCCGGATCCCAGAATGAAGCTGTAGGCGCAACCGTCAAAGTATACACGATGAAGGCAGTCAGCCAGGATAGGAAAGCAAAAAAAATGTTCCGCGAGCGGTGCTGAGCGAAAATGGATGCAATGTGCATAAACGTAAAAAGTCTTTGAGTTTAAAACAGCAGGATCTGTTAATCCTTAGTGGTTTAATTCCCCGACCCTCTGGGTCGGAACAGATAAAAGTCCCCCTTCAAAGGGGGACACTCAAAAATAAACTCCATATCGACCAAAAAGTTATGGTGTTTTAAGTTGATACCTCGCGGGCTCTGCCCTGAGGTAGTTCATTCACAAACAGGTACTTCAACGGCCCAACAGGTGGAGATATTTTTTCCTTTTTCAGACCGTGCAAAAGATACCTAAACAGGTATTGAATCCACAATTAAATGTGTTACGAATAAAGTATACGGCCGGCACCAGCTACTGTCCGTCAATTGACGGAGTTTCTCACAGTGTGAAAACACCGCCAGGGGAGAGTTCCCAATGCCACCTGCCGGCCGACAGCGGGACACTCCGGAATATGTACCGGGGTCTACGTAGGTACCTCATCCTCTCTGCCCCGGCGCAGGTCATGTTAAAGCCCGCCTCTTCATGAAGGGCGGGAGTGGAATGACGTAATAGAAACAACGTACATCCTGAAATCTCGATGAGTGAAAGCGGCTGTCATGATCTGTCAGTGATGCTCACACTTTCAGGTGTTGTGACCGAACATCCTCCGATGGTCCATCACCAATATTACTTACAATAAGTATCGACAATGCCGATAGTAAAAACCCGGGGATAATGGAGTAGAGTGATATAATTTCATGCTCTGCCCCCGGGAAAATGAGGGATAAATTTTCCCAGATTAAAACAGTTGCCGCACCCACAACCATCCCGGCAAGAGCTCCGTTGCGGGTCATACGTTTCCAAAAAAGTGAGAAAATGATTACCGGCCCGAAGGAGGCACCAAATCCTGCCCACGCATAGGCTACCAGGTCGAGCACAAGGTTGTTGGGGTTAGAGGCTAACATCAGTGCTACAATTGCCACACCAATGACGGCTGTTCGGCCCACCCACACCAGTTCTTTTTCAGAAGCTTTTGGTTTAAAAAGTGATTTATAGAAATCTTCGGCAATTGCACTTGAACAGACCAGCAGCTGCGAGTCTACAGTGCTCATCACGGCAGATAAAATAGCCGCAAGAATAACTCCTGCAATCCACGGGTTGAACAACACTTGTGTAAGTTCAAGGAATACAATTTCCTGATTGCCTTCTGCAAGCGGGCTGTCAGCAAAGAATGAAATACCGGTAAATCCCACAAATATTGCCCCGTAGAGTGCAAACACCATCCAGATCATGGCAATCATTTTGGCTTTTGGCACATGCTGCTCCGATCGAATCGCCATAAATCGCGATAAAATATGCGGCTGACCAAAGTATCCAAGCCCCCAGGCCAGCAGGGAGAGAATTCCGATTGTAGACATCTCGTGAAAAACGTCAACGTAGGTTGGATCCATGGTGGCAGCAGTTGCCACAATTTCATCCCAGCTCATATATGTAACAACGATAATCAGGGGGGCGGCGATCAGGGCAAGAAACATCAGGATTCCCTGGAAAAAATCGGTCCAGCTTACGGCCATAAACCCACCCAAAAACGTATAGGCCACGATAATCAATGTGCCGGTGTAGAGTGCAATCTCAGGAGCCAGGCCAAACGCACTTTCAAACAGTGTGGCACCTGCCACGAGGCCGGAGGCCGTGTAAATGGCGAAAAATATGAGGATGACCACGGCTGAAATGACGCGGAGCATCCGGGATTTATCATAAAAACGGAACTCCAGGTAATCGGGAAGAGTAATAGAGTCGCTGGCAACTTCGGTATATTTTCGGAGCTTGCGAGCCACAAACTGCCAGTTGAGGTATGCTCCGATGGACAAACCAACCGCTATCCAGATCTGGTTTAAACCGGATGCGTATACAGCTCCCGGAAGGCCAAGCAGCAGCCAGCCGCTCATATCTGATGCACCTGCACTAAGCGCAGCCACCCCGCTTCCCAGTTTTCTGCCCCCCAAAATGTAATCGGAAAGCGTATCAGTTGACCTGTAAAAAAGAAACCCGAAACCGATGAGGGCAACAAGGTAAATGATGAACGTGGTTAATGTAGCCGTGTTCATTCGTTATCCCTCTTGGTTTCAATGAAATAGGTGACAATTGAAAGCATGACTACACCCAGCATTGGGACGAGCAGCCAGAACCAGGCGGCAAAAGAGAGTGACGTTTGTTCCATAGAGAATCTACATGGGTATTGAATGTATAATGTGATCATTGATAAGGATTTTAAAATCAATAGGCAAGTACCCTATTCCTGAAAAGCGTTTTGCAAATGTAGATGAACTGCATGTCTGCCTGCGATATGCGAAAAACCGGCAGTCTCAGGCACGAGGATGAAACTCTTTATGCACCTGGTGAAGAAGAGACCGGTCGACGTGAGTATATATCTCCGTGGTGTTGATCGAACTGTGCCCCAGCATCTCCTGCACGGCCCTCAGATCGGCTCCGCCCTCAAGCAGATGAGTGGCAAATGAGTGACGGAAAATGTGTGGGTACACATTCTTTTCAATCCCTGCCTTTTCAGCATATTTATTTACGATATTCCAAATACTCATGCGGCTCAGGGGGCCGCCGCGCTGATTCAGGAACAGCTTATTTTCCGTTTTGGATCGGTTTTTGGGGTTTACAAAGCGGTCTCGAACAGATTCTACGTAATGCTCAATTGCAGTTCTGGCCATTTCACCCACCGGAACGAGGCGTTCCTTATTGCCTTTTCCGGTTACGAGAATAAAACCGATTTCAAAGTAGAGATTTCCGGTTTCAAGCCCCGTGCACTCGCTGACCCGTATCCCCGTTGCATACAGTGTTTCAAGGATGGCTGCATCCCGAATGCCTGCATTTTCCGTTCGATCGGCTTCATCAATAATTGCTTTAACTTCGGATGCGGAGAGAACCTCCGGTAGTTTACCGGCTTTTTTGGGGAGTTCGACCAGCTCGGCCGGATTAGCCTCGGCAAAATTTTCGACCAGTGCAAATTCATGGAAACTCCGAATACTGGAGATATTTCGTGCAATTGTGCCGGGCGAGAGCTCGATGTTGGCCAGCTCATCCAAAAAGAGTTCAATATGGTGGAGTGTCACCCCGCGGAGATTATCCAATTGACAATCGCGCTGCAGAAAACGTAAATAACGCTCGAGATCATGCTTATAACTCGAAGCAGAATTTTCAGCCAACCCTTTTTCAACCTTTACAAACTGTAGGTAGCGTTTCAGCTCACTGTCGAATGCCATCAGGAGTCGTCACTTTTCTGTTCCTCTTGATAGGTAGTCTCATTTCCCACCGTATCATTATCCGATTCTTCGATTGGTGGGTTCTCCTTTGCTTTGCCGGTCGATGGGTTTCCTTTCCGGCGATCGGACTCTTTTTTCGCTGATTGTTCCTCATCTTCAGGATATTCAACCCGGCTGTGATAAACACCAACCAGGATACTTAAAAAGGTCTCTTTTATGATTTGGATATGACGAAAGGTGAGTGGACAGTTATCGAGCTGACCCTCACTGATATGATCTTCCACCAGACGGTTGATAAGACTTTCGAGCTTGTTATATGTCGGGTTCTTCATGGCCCGTGAAGCCGCCTCTACGCCGTCAGCAAGCAGTAAAATGCCCTGCTCTTTAGTGAAAGGTATGGGCCCGTCGTACCTGAACTCCTCCTCGGGCACGATATTTTCTTTTTCCGAATTCTTTTGTGCTTTATCAAAAAAGTAACGGATTAACGAGGTTCCGTGATGGGTGCGGATAAAATCGATGATCACCTCAGGTAAATTGTTTTTCCGGGCCATTTTCACTCCATCACTGACGTGTGCTTTGATTACAAGCGCACTCATTTTGGCTTTTAACTTGTCGTGATCGTTGCCTTCATTTTGGTTTTCAATAAAATATCCCGGCTTCACCATCTTGCCGATATCGTGATACATAGCGCCAACCCGGCAAAGGAGTGCATTGGCCTTGATGGCTGATGCCGCAGCCTCGGCGAGGTTTGCAACCTGCAGGCTGTGATGAAATGACCCCGGCGCCTTCCTCATTAAATCTTTGAGCAGCGGACGATTCGTATCGCTTAGTTCGAGCAAGGTAAAATCGGTTGTTACTTTGAAAGACTTTTCAATGATTAGTATCAGCGGATAGGTAAATAGAATAAATACTGAATTTATGGCTACGGAAAATACAGTGTCGAGGTAGGATTCCCATCCGGAGTAGCGCGCAAGAGCAAACCCTCCAAGCACCAGCATATAACTGCTGAATACAATGGAAGGGGTGGAGAGAAAGAATTGTGAGCGGTTTTTGATATCACGTACGGAGAAAATTCCAAGACTGCAGGCCGTGATTGTGGCCACAAGGTATTCAAAATTATTATCGTGCATCACTGCCGTAATGACGGCCAGCGTGATGGTGGCCATCAATCCAACGCGCGAATCGAAAATGATGGTAAGCAGAATCGGGGCAATGGCAATGGGTACAACCAGCGCGTTCAGGCTTTCGATATGGTAGATCACGGCGCTGCCAACACTGAGGATGGCCAGGATTAAAAAGACCATTAAAAAATTGGAGATTTCAGCAAAGATCAGCTTTCGATAGAGGTAAAGATAGTAGAGAAACAGGATGGTAATCAGGATGATAACCAGCGCTTCACCTGCCTGCCGAATGAATCGCTCAAACTCAGTAGCTGTTGAAGCGCGTGCCATGGCAAGACTACGGAGTTTATTTTCTCGTTCAGGAGTTACGATATCCCCGCGTCGTATGATGACCTCTCCATTGGTAACCACCCCTTTGGTTCGGGAAATATCGGCAAGCTTTTCTGATAAAACCGTCTCCGTTGCCTCCTCACTGTAGACCCAATTGGGCTGAAGAACCTGGTCAGCTATCTGAAGTCCCACCCGTGTAAGATCAGCGGGAAAACGGTTCCTGAGCCGTGTGCTAATATACTGCAGTGCTTCAAACCGGTCTCTCGTGTTGTCTAGCAAAAGCGTTCGTTCGGTACGTTCTTGCAGGTTGCGAACTCTCAATTCGCTGCTCTCAATTTGATCTTTTGAAGTATCGATGACACCGGCATTATAAACCTGCGTAAACAGGCGGTCTAACTCTTCCCGAATGTTGTTGAGTAAGGGGCGGCCGCTGCCGTCGTTTTCAAGCCTGACATCGGCATAGTTCGATAAAAGGATGTTCCAGGCTCGATCATCTAACGAAACATTGGAAAACTCTTTCTCTTGTTCAAATCGGATACTGTCGTTCCTGGCTGCAGACGAGTCGGCCGCCTGGTTTCGTTTCCACTGCACATATGTGTCGATGACGGGCTGCAGGTTCCGGTAGATTGAATCTATTGCTGCCTGTGAGCGATTCGGTACACTCTGGTCAATATGAAAAATCGGCGGGGTTCCTGCCCGTATCGCCTCCCGTTCGTTTTGGATCTCCTCATCGGTTTTGAGCTCTGAAAACGTGAATGGAGCGGTCAGATCCTCAGCCCGCCAGGGTTCTCCCAGTGAATAGTTCGCTACCGGCTGGTAAATCACTTCCGGAGACGAGTAGAGGACAATCCCCAAAAATCCCAGCACAATGCATACACGAAAAATATTTTTCCGCTTATTTTTTGCCTCGATCTGCTCCTTTTTCTTCATCTCGCCGATAAGGGGAGCACCCTCACTTTTTTTACGACCGAGGCCTAAATATTCCAGTATTTTCATTATCAAGAAATCTTAAAAAAATTGAGGCAGAAAAAAATCGTCTGTTCGCGATCCCTTCATACGGAAGAACTAATAATACCAAATTATTTGTCCGGATAAAGAACTTTGGCGACTAATTGATGTTTCCGTTGATTAGCCTGTCCAATTCCTCTTCCGTAATAACCGGAACACCTAATGATTTAGCTTTGTCGAGCTTGCTTCCGGCTGATTCCCCTGCCAGAAGATAATCGGTTTTGCTGCTCACGGACGAGGTTGTTTTACCTCCATGCTGCTCTATCCTGCCAGTCGCTTCCTTGCGTGTCATCGTAGGCAGTGACCCGGTAAGAACGAACGTTTTTCCACTGAGCTTATTTGATGCCTGGTTGCTCTCCTCTTCCTGGAAAGTCAGGCCGGCGTTTTTGAGCGTTTCAACAATTGAACGATTCGTAGGATTACCAAAAAAGGCGACGACCGATCCGGCAATTTTCGGCCCGATGGAATCTGTTTCAGCCAGAGCTTCTTCATCAGCTTCCATCAGAGTATCCAGCGTCTTAAAGCGATTTGCCAAGTCCTTGGCAACCGTTTTACCTACAAAACGAATTCCCAGTGCAAAGAGAACTCTGCGAAATGGTTGTCGGCGGCTTCTGTCAATCGCCCGGATAAGATTTTGGGCACTCTTTTCCGCCATACGCTCGAGAGGAAGTATATCTTCAACTTGCAGGCTATACAAATCTGCATAGGTTTGGATCAGTCCCGCATCCACCAGCTGATCGACGACGGCTTCTCCCAGTCCTTCAATATCCATGGCATCCCGCGAGGCAAAATGGATAATGCGTTCACGAACCTGGGGGGGACAGAACTGATTTTCGCATCGCCATTTTACCTCACCTTCAAATTTTACCAGCTCGCTGCCACAGGCGGGGCACTCCGCCGGCATTTTAAACGGGGCAGGCCTGCCCGGTCGGTCGGGATTTACAACTGAGATTACCTGTGGAATAATTTCCCCCGCTTTTTCCACAACCACCGTATCACCCGGCCGAATATCTTTCCTGTGAATCTCATCTTCATTGTGCAGAGAGGCTCGTTTAACGGTAGTTCCGGCAAGCTGAACAGGCTGGAGCTCTGCAACGGGTGTTATGCTGCCCAGGCGGCCAACCTGGAGCGTGATGGACTCCATAAGCGTGGCAGCCTGGTCGGCCTCAAACTTATAGGAAATAGCCCAGCGGGGTGATTTAGACGTTCGGCCAAGTGTTTCGCGGTATTTATCTTCGTTCACTTTCACTACAATACCGTCTGTCTCGTAGGGGAGAGTGTGACGGAGGTCGTCCCATTTTTCAACAATCTCTAACACTTCTTCAATGGTAGAGCAGACTTCAAAATGTTCGCAAACCGGCAGACCGCAGGATGCAAGAAGCTCCATTTTAGAGGCCTGAGTTCTGGTATCATCAACGGAATCGAGTATCAGATCGAACGCGAAGAGACGAATAGGGCGCCGCGACACCTCGCGGGGATCCTGCATTTTCAAGGAGCCGGCCGTGGAATTCCGCGGGTTTGCAAACGGCTCATGACCCGACTCCTCTCTGAACTGATTCAGCCTGACAAAAGCCTCTTTTTCCATGTATGCTTCCCCACGCACTTCAAGCACGGAAGGTCCATCGCATGTAAGGTTCAGGGGAACATCTTCTATCGTCTTTATATTTTGTGTGATGTCATCGCCGCGTTCACCGTCACCTCGTGTAGCGCCGAGCGTCAGGTGGTTATCTTCGTATCTGAGCCGGACCGAAGCGCCGTCAAATTTGAGTTCAACAGCATAGGTAAACTTATTGTCACCCAATCGTTCGCGAACTCTTCTGTCGAAATCTTTTAAGTCCTCGGAGTTGTATGTGTTGTCGAGACTCAATAACGGAACCGGGTGCTGCACTGTGGGGAATGACTCCGTAGGCTGCTCGCCAACCCGCTGCGTGGGGGAGTCCGCTGTTTGCAGGCCGTATCTCTCTTCAAGAGTGCGCAGCTCGTCTAATGTCTCGTCGTACTCTTTGTCGCTGATGAAGGGCCGGGCCTCGTCGTAATAGGCACGGTTTGCTTTTTCGATCGTATCACGTAGCTCGGCTACGCGGTGTTTGGCTTGCTTCTTGTCCATTGCCTTTTTCGCGAATTGTATTAATAGAATGAGGGGCGTCTTCTGACGGTGTCAGGCTCAGCAACATTATCCGGGAGATCAAAAGGTACAGGCGTTGCCCACTGCGGGTTGCCGGTAAACTGGGTCCGCGTCAATTCAACGGCATTTTCCTGTTCATTGTAGTAGAGACTTCTAAAGCTTTCTATGCGATTGCCATTAAAAAACAGGAGCATGTTTGAGTAGTTTCCGCTTACCCTGATCGTATCCTGGAATTCAAAGTTTAGCGCCGTGCCCTGCTCAATCCAGTAAGGATCAATTCGCCGTTTCAGGTCGCTCCATACGCGAACCGGGTCCAGCCGTTCATAGGCTGCGTACACGGTCAAAAAGAGTGTATCTTCAAGGGCGGTGTTTAACTGCTCGTCCGATGTCTCGCCCGGGGATTGTTCCGAAAGCTCTATGGGAAGATCCTGATTTTCCATCCCGGCCGGCTGCTCCAACTCCTCAGATTGAGGAAGACTCTGTTGATCTTGTTTGAACAAACCGATCTCAGAAAACAGCCCGAACTGTGAAATAATTACGTATCCCGATACAAGAAGTATAATGACCAATATCGTGCTCAGAAGCCATACCGGTGGTTTTGAACGGCGAGATTTTCGGCCACCACTTCCTATTTTTGACCAATCAATATTTCGTACATCTGCTGATCCGGCTCTTTCACTTTTTGACGATGTAGGTGAACCGGACGCGGCTTTCTCTTCCTCAAATGTAAACGAGGGAGCTTTGTTTTTTTTTCGCGACTTTCGCCAGCCTTTTTTCTTGTCTGACGGTTTTTCACTCGTTGATTCCTCTTCATCATCCTTGTCAGAAGAGGCGCTTTTTTTCTCTTCTGCCTTTTTAGAAAGCTCGGGAAAGGGATCAAGAAGTTTATGGTCATATTCCCCAACTTCTTCCTGATCAAGAGCTTCGGTTAAAAGTGAATCCGATAATTTAATGGCCCGTCCATAGGTTCGAACAAAACTCCGTACGTATGTCGTAATTTCATTGGAGTCGGTGAAAATAGTCCCGTCCTCAATAGTTTGTATCGTGTGTATCGGAATCCGCGTTGCTTCATGAACATCCTGTATTGAATATCCTTTGTACTTGCGTATTGCAGCAAGATCATTTCCAATGGAAGACATGCGTGGTGGTTTATTTTAATTTTTTTGTAAAACCTAATCTAACTAAATCTCAATCTATCTAAAAGAGCGCATTTGTCAATTTATCCGTGATGTTGGCACACCTTCATTCACTTTTTTACCATTCTGAACCGGCGTTGAGGCTTTATTACCCGCAGATTAAAGTGCAAGACCATAGCCTGAGACTCATCATTTTAGAACTTAAAAACACCGTTTGCCGGGGATAGGTTTGCACATTTCACTTTAATTTAAAAAATTTGAAATATGGTGATGAAATAAGCCCGAACAGCTATGGAAATGAGACCATTAAAATTAAAAGAGTGGGGTCAGGCGCTGTCCGATGTCGTATTTCCACCGGTCTGCGCCTGTTGTGGCACCATGCCAATGGTTAAAGGTGCCGCCATCTGTAGTGAATGCCTTAAGACCCGGTTTGAGCCCGATACAGACGACGAATCCATTCTGTTACCTGAGAGCGTTCTATTTCGGTTTTCTCTCTGGAGGTTTGATAAAATGGGATACCTCCAGGCTCTGCTTCATAAGTTGAAATACCATCATATTCAGCCGATCGGCCACCGTCTTGGTACTGAAGCGGGAATTTTACTGGGCAAAAGCGGTATGCTGGATGTCTACTCCGAAGAGATGGACCATGTGCGGCTGGTTCCCGTGCCTCTTCACAGAAAGCGATTCATACAGCGTGGATATAACCAGGCGCGGGTTATCGCTGAAGGAGTAAGTGAAACAACCGGGATACCCGTCATCCCAAACGGAACTGTTGTACGTAAAAAACAGACGATCTCACAAACGGGGCTGAACAGGAAAGAGCGAATCGATAATGTGGCCGGAGCGTTTCAGATTACGCAGAATGAGAAGCTCAGCAGTAGTTTCACAATTATTGTTGATGATGTATACACAACAGGGGCAACAACGTTTGAATTGGCTGATACGCTTTTTACAGCTACCGGCAAAAAAGTCGGTATTGTAACTATTGCGCGAACATGAACCTGTGAATTTTGAAGAATTGCACCTATCTTTGTGTTTATGTTTGGAAATAGCTCTCACAAAATCAGCATACTGGAATCTCCTGTATCCACAATATCATCTGCAGGGCATTGGTTTTTTGCCACGCGCGACTCGGTGGAAGAGTACGTGCCGGGAATATTAGAAAAGGTTTCGTTTGAATCACTCATTCACAAATCTATTCTCTGGATCGACAGCTCCGACTCGCTGGCCATGCTGCTCTACTTTCTTCTCGCTTTTCTGGTCAATCCATGGGTTGCAGCCGTGGGTACGTTGGCGTTTCACCTGTGGTGGTACTTCAACAAAAGTGCGTTTGTTTCGCTCTCCGTTTTGCCGGTATTGAAAGTATTGCACCACGAATTTGTGCAGCTTCTTGTGGCGGGTGTTCTTCTCAGCCTGATGGGAATGGAAGGGATGTATCTTGCGCTGTTTTTTGGTATTGTTTTCTTTTTCCTCTTTAAAATTGGCCTGCTGCGCAGGTTGTGGGATCAGTTTGACAAAACAAAGGCAAAAGAGAAACTGCCTTTGAACGACCGGGTGCTGAAGATGTTGCTGGTTCGCTACTCAATGAAAGAGAATATAGCTCCTCAGGAAGTACAGCGACTCGAAAAACATGTGCAGGACGCGGTGATAAATTTTAACTCCAAAAAGAAAAAATGAGTAAAACCCGTTTATACATCATTCGTCATGGTGAAACAGAGTTTAACAAAAAGGGCATGATGCAGGGCAGGGGCATCGATGCACCGTTAAACTCAACCGGTAAAAAGCAGGCAGATCGAGTGGCTGACGTATTAAAAAATGAAACAGTTGACCAGCTCGTGGTTAGCAGTATGATACGATCGATCCAAACGGCCCAGCCGCTGGCCAAACTCCTCTCTATGCCCATTCAGTCTTATGATGACCTGGACGAAATGAATTTTGGGGACCTGGAAGGAAAACGATCGAAAGATATTGCCGATGAACTGAATCATATCCACAACGAATGGGCATCCGGAAACATTAACTACAACATTCCGGGAGGGGAATCTCCTGTCGAGGTGTTTGAGCGGGCAAATGGAAGGATAAAATCGCTGCTGGAATCTGAAGGAGAAACGATCGTTTTGATTCTCCATGGCCGATTGATGAGGATACTACTGTCGAAGTGGCTGGGCTATGGGATTGAAAATATGCATAAAATTGCCCATGCCAACGGTTCCATCAACCAAATAGAAAAAAATGGCCGTTCATTTAAAGCCGTATATCTAAATAAAATCGATCATATTGGCAACGATTAATCAATCCCCGTAACTCTTGTCCCGGTGAATGTTCTGATCTGTTACTTGGTTTCGAAAAGAGAATATTACATAAACAAATGCAGAAGCTATGAGTGAAAAAGTACGTTCGATGTTTGCTGATATAGCCGGCGACTACGACAAAATAAACAGTATTTTATCGTTGGGTATCCATAATGCGTGGCGAAAAAAAACGGTGCATATGAGTGGCGCAAAACCGGGGGATAAGGTTCTGGATTGTGCCACAGGTACAGGCGATCTTGCATTTGAATTCAAGGAGACCGTAGGCCACAAGGGAGCTGTTGTTGGTACTGATTTTTGCAAAGAGATGATTGAGCTTGCACCAGCAAAAGCTGAGAAAAAACAGCTTGTCGTGACGTTTGAAGTGGCGGATGCCATGGACCTGCCGTATGATGATAACTCCTTTGATGTAGCGAGTATCGCTTTTGGTATCCGGAATGTAGATGACCCGATTCGATGCCTCCGAGAGATGGCCCGCGTCGTCAGGGCCGGGGGGCGAGTTGTTATCCTGGAGTTTGGACAGCCGGGGGGTGTGATGAAAGTTCCCTACGAATTCTATAGCCGGTACGTAATGCCTGCAGTCGGCGGGTGGATTAGCGGCAACCGCGAGGCATATACATATCTGCCGGAAACCAGTGCAGCCTTTCCGGCGGGTACCGAATTTCTTGACCTGATGGAGCAAGCAGGTGTTTTTGCTGAAAAAAAATCGGAAAGCCTGACAGGTGGAATTGCCTATGTATATGTGGGTACCGTACAAGATAATTAGTATATTGGCTTTCAATTCATTACACATGAGCTTCGGTGACCGTTGTGTGCACTGCAGCCGGTTTCACAGACCTCTGGTTAGGCGACCTTTTTTACGGTAACGATAGTTATGGTTTACATCGTACGAGATGGCCGCTGGTCAATTAACGATTGAATAAAGTTATAAGGAGATTTCGATGAAAATAGCTGAGATAAAAAAACTGCTACCGCACAGATACCCGTTCCTGCTTGTCGACAGGGTATTGGAAATTGAAGAAAAACGAATTGTTACGCTGAAAAATGTCACCTCAAATGAGGAGTTTTTTAATGGGCATTTCCCGGATCAGCCGATTATGCCCGGCGTTTTGCAGGTTGAAGCGATGGCACAGAGCGGGTGCCTCATGCTCCTGAACAGCTCACTGGTTGATAATCCCGATGACGTCCTCATTGTTTTTACCGGTATCAACAACGCGAAATTCAGAAAATCGGTCGTCCCCGGTGATCAACTAAAAATGGAAGTACACCTCGCAAACCAGCGGCGAAACTTCATCACGATGAAAGGAAAAGCGATGGTTGAAGATCAGGTCGTGTGCGAGCTTGAAGCTTCATCAGCTATCGTACCGCGGGAGCAGGCATGAGTACAAAAAAGCGAAGCGATCGCACAGATAAAGTGACGACTCAAACTGTCGTGGAGATGAAGCAAAAGGGCGAGAACATCAGCATGTTAACCGCCTATGATTACACGATGGCCGGCATCCTGGACGAAGCCGGCATTGACGTCATTCTTGTTGGAGATTCCGCAAGTAACGTGATGGCCGGTTTTGATACAACCGTACCGATGACGCTCGAACACATGATTTACCACACGTCCTGTGTTGTGCGGGGCGTCAGCCGGGCACTGGTTATCGCCGATTTGCCGTTTATGAGCTACCAGGTTACGGCAAAAGAGGCATTGATCAGCGCGGGGAGAATGATGAAAGAAGCCGGTGCGCATGCCGTTAAACTTGAAGGCGGCAAAGTGATATCAAAAACAGTTAAAAAAATTGTAGATGCCGGAATACCGGTAATGGGACACTTGGGATTAACGCCTCAAAGTATCTATAAGTTTGGAACGTACAAGGTTCGTGCAAAGGAGGAAGAGGAGGCTGAACAGCTGCTTTTAGATGCAAAAAAACTCGAAAAAGCCGGTGTTTTCTCTATCGTGTTGGAAAAAATTCCATCCCCGCTCGCCAAAAGAGTCACGGCTGAATTATCGATTCCAACCATCGGCATCGGGGCCGGGGCCCATTGCGACGGACAGGTTTTGGTGACGCATGATATGCTTGGATTGAACAAAGATTTCAGCCCGCGATTCCTGCGGCGATACGCGGACCTGCACACCGAAATGAGCGATGCCGTTCACCAGTACATTGGCGATGTAAAAAAGGGAGACTTCCCCAATGAACAGGAACAGTACAACTAATACATTTTCAGAATGACGGCAAAAAAATCACGCCCTTTAATTCTTGTATCGAACGATGACGGTATTTTTTCTAACGGCATTAAAGCCCTGGCTGAGACGGCTGCAGAATTTGGCGATATTGAGGTTGTGGCCCCGGACCGGCAGCAAAGTGCCGTGGGGCACGCCATCACGGTCACAACTCCACTGAGGGCACGCCCGTTTCAGCTCGACAACCGGTTTAGCGGACGGGCGGTAAACGGTACTCCCGCCGACTGTATTAAGCTGGCGCACGATAAATTGCTCGACCGTAAACCAGATCTTGTGGTCAGCGGGATTAATCACGGCAGTAACGCCGGTATCAATATCATCTATTCGGGAACCGTGAGTGCAGCCACGGAAGGAACGGTCCTTGGATATCCTTCCATTGCATTTTCGTGCACGGATTATGATGAAGATGCAGACATGACCGGCTGCAGGGAGGCCGCGCGGCGGGTGATTCGCTACGTGCTGGATAACGGGCTAAAACGAGGGGTTACACTCAACGTAAATGCACCCTCGGGACCTCTGAAAGGACTGCGTTGGGCACGGCAGGCGGAAAGCCGCTATGTGGAGGAATTTGAAGGCCGGGTGGACCCGCACAACAGGGATTACTACTGGATGACGGGTAAGTTTGAACTGCTGGAGCAAAATGGTGGCAGCGACATCGATATCCTTGAGAAGGGATTTGCCTCCATCACCCCGATTCAGTACGATTTGACGGCAAAAGATGTTCTTCGTTCTCTTGAAAACACAGAGCTTTAAGGATCGTTCTTATCTGTTCACAGCTCGTGTTCGATGAGGTTATGCACCAGGTCGAGCCAAAAGTTCTCAACGTATTTTTTTCTCTCCTTGCTGACCTGTAAATCCAGCTGTTCCATATGGCTTAACGGAACGGTTTGAACCTTTTTCCCCCAGGTGGAACTCTCCACGGAAACAAAGGAATCGTTCAGCCCCTCGTGGTTGTAAATGTGCATGTTTTGATAGCGGTAGATGGGGTTTAACGGATGATTGGTGCCTCGTCCAACTGCCGCGCTGAAGGAGAAATAGGGGATCGAGTCGTTGTTGGGCACAGCGGGATTAAACTCACGGGTAACATACTCCCTGGTAAGCTGCTCAACAGCGGCTACGGCGTTACTTTTCGCATTGGGAAAGATGCTTTCACCGAACCAGTCAAATACTTCACCCAGCTTATCTTTCAGCAGCCCGGGTGTGGTAAGAACAAGCTCCGCGAGGCTGGTACCCCTGTGCGGGGTTGCGATCGTTGTCAGGGAAGCAACTGAATCGGCGATGTTTAGCTTTGAAATGGCGTAGCGCATATCCAGTCCCCCCATGCTGTGCCCAACCACATTAAATCTTTCATACCCATACTGCTCCTTCAGCTGTTCTATTTTTTCCACCCACTGCTCGGCACGCGTTGATATTGTTGCATACGGTACAATATTGGGAGCAAATGCGTGGATTCCGTGGCTTCGAAGCGTCATACAGGGCTCGTGAATAGGTGCCGGCCGGACAATGCCCGCTATTCCGCCATACCCGTGACACATAAACAGAGGATACCGCAGCGGGAGTATTTCAGGCTGCGGGAAATCCAGCAGTTCAAACCGCTTAAAAAATTTATGGGTTTCAATGAGTTTCATAATATCAGGCTCTGTATCAATTGGCAGGCAACTTTGGTATTACCGGGTTCTCATACGCCAGGCTCTCATCACTGTAAATATAAATAGATCGATGCACAGTATTATTATATATAATCCTGAGTTCAAGATCATGCCCGGGGAATCCAACCGTTCCGTAGGATGTAACTCCAAGAGGATGGATTCTTTTGTTCAGGTGATGATGGAAGGTAGTTTTTGAAAACCCGGGGGGAACCGTAATTGTGTAAATTTTACGGCTGAAGACCGAATCGATGACAGTTTCGCGCACATCAATATGTTTGCCGGGGATCCTGAAATCGTATGTGGTTTGCGTGATGAGTGAATCGAGCTGTGCAGCTGACCGCAGGTCCTGGCGCTGAATCGGCTCAAGCTGAACATGAAGAGCCCCTGCAAGCAGACAGCACAATCCAAGCAGCAGCGTTAGCCATCCCTTTTTATTCATAAACTTGTTTTGCCTGTTTGAGTGATGAGTTAGCGGGTAAAAACTCCGGGAATGAAGCGGAGATTCATTATACTTGCACAGTCGGACGATTTAGTAGATTAAACCCACATATACTGAAAAGTAAGAAAAGCTGCGCTTCAATGAGATATCAATTTGAACGAGTTAAAAACAGAGCCGGGGTTGACCGGTTCCACGATTTTCAACGGCAGATTTACCAAGAGTATCCTTGTTGGATTCCCCCATTTCGATATGAGATTGAAAATATATTCGATCCTGAAAAAAATTCATTCTTTACCCACGGGGAATGTGAGCGATACCTTGTGTTTGATGGAAAAAAGATGGTGGGCCGCTTCGCGGTGATGAATCACCCGGAAAGAGATCAAGCGCTGGACCCTGTGATGGGCGGGCTGGGGTTTCTTGAATTTATTCATGATCCCGATGTTCTGGATGCCATCCTGGAGTTTGCACGGAACTGGCATCAAAAAAGAGGATATCATGCGTTTCGCGGGCCGATCAATTTTGGTGAAAATGATACCTTTTGGGGACTCCTGGTCGAAAACTACGATGAAACCCCGGTCTACGGGATGCACTATCATCCGCCGTACTACAAGGAGCTGATTGAAAAGAGCGGAGCGGAAAAATTGGACGATCACTGGAGCTACCGCCGGGATTTTGATCAATCGCTGCCGGAACGCCTGATCAACATCACCAACCGAATTGAACAGAGATTAGATGTAGAGATACGGCCGGTGAATTTCAAGAATCCCGATGAAGATGCTGAAGCTATCCGGCAGATTTACAACCGTGCGTGGGCAAACCAGGATATCGCGGAACGGGAACAGGATTTCACGGAACTCACCCGCGAAACGGTTAATGAGATGGTGAATCAGCTGAAGCACGTGGTGATCAGGGATAGTGTTCTTCTTGCCCTCGTGGACGGAACACCGGTCTCTTTTATCGTGTCGATTCCCGACCTGAATGAGGTATCGGCTAAAACCGGCGGGAAATTACGCTGGTGGCACATACCGCGCCTGTTCCTTTTAAAACGTCACGTCAAACGATTGCGGACGGTCGTTTTCGGAACACTGCCGGAATATCGCAAAAAGGGGATTGAGGCCCTGGTGTTTGTACGCGGAATAGAGATGACCCACCGGGCCGCACCATCGCTGGATCACCTTGAGGGCGCCTGGGTGAGCGAAAAAAACTGGCTGATGCAGCGCAGCCTGGAAGCCCTGGGGTGTCGCCATCACAAAACCCACAGAACCTATCTCTGGAAATGTTGACGCCCTTTTTGGACTGCTTTTGGTGGTACTTGACAGATGTAAGAATCAACCAGAGGTTGACAGCTCTTTCAAAAAAAATTAAAAAAATCTGTAAGGGAACCGGCATTTTTTGCTCATAAAAGTAAGATCTCCTGAGAAATAGCATACGGGGTAATACAGGAGAAACGCTAAATCAAGAACAAAACCGAGAGACTTATGAAATCAAAAGAGCAATACATACCAATCCTATTTTCATTCCTGGCGTTTTTAATCACAGCATTCAGTTCGCCGCTCATGTCGCAGTCCGTCACCGTTTCAGCCAATCTGCCGTCCGGTGAGCTGTTGGCAGGTGACACAGTAGATGTGGTTTTTAAAACCGAGGGCACTTCCGACTTCTACTTTTTCTCTGTGGAAACGGAGTACGACCCGGATATTTTTGAATATGTGGGAGTATCCACTACCGGGCTTTCCGATGGCGGCCTGAATGTTGGGAAAATATTATCGTCTGGCGTCATCGGGGCATCGGTTTCGAGAATAGAGCCGCTTCCCTCAGAGGCAGAAGGGGACGTGATGATCTTAACCTTCAGGGTGAAAGAGAAGGCGCCTGCCGGCGACGCTGACTTCAGTTTTTCGAATGCAGAACTATCGGATTCAAATGGCGATGCCATCGACTTTGATGGTCCAGCAGACGCCCCTTTTACTGTCGGAGAGTCGATATCGATTACCCAGCTAACCACACACGCCAGTTTTGAACTGACGGAGGGGGACGAGTTCAACGCTACCGGGCAGGTTTTTGCCAACGGCGTGACCGTTGATGAAGCCAACAGCAGCCGAGTCAAGCTTTGGGTTGGCGTAAATAGTGAGAACACGGATCCCTCGGGATGGGAAGAAGATGTGTGGCAGCTGATGGAATTTGTAGAGCAGGATTCCGATGATTTCTTCACCTACACCGGCGAGATCGCGTTCCAGCGGGAGGTCGGCACCTACAGCGTGGCGCTTCGTGCAGAGCTGGACGGAGATGGGAACTACGCATTTGGCGGTATCAACGGCACCTGGGATGAAACGGCAAGTCCGTCTGCCGAAATGAACATCCTGAAAAAGCCGCCCTTCCGGTACACCATTGCGCTCTGGGATTTTGAAAATGATACGACAATCCCGTCACTCTCAACACCGGAAAATGCCGACTCAGAGCTGGAAATTTATGGCGCATCATTTAAAGAGATAAGTAGTGGCGGTGAAGCCAGCTCTGACAGTTGGGATTCGTTCGCCGAAGGGCAAAACTACTGGCAGGTGGTTGTGAATACGGAGAACATGGAGTCCCTGAAGCTCTCATCCGTTCACGATGGATCAAGTACCGGTCCGCGCGATTTTCAGCTGCAGTGGAGCACGGACGGTACTACTTGGACAGATGTGGCTGGCGGTGAGATAAAAGTAGGGGACAGCACCATGGATGAGCTCAACCAGGTGGATCTGCCCGCTGACCTGGAGAACCTGCAATCAGCCTACATTCGATGGGTTCAAACCTCCGATATGCGTGTAGATGAGGATGAATCAGATGTTATAAAACCTGGTGGTACCAACAAGATTGACGATATTTTGATTACAGGCGTCAATCCAAACGCAGCGCGGGTGGACGTATGGCCGGGAGATACCGATGCAGATGAAACAGTAAATGAAGACGATGTTTTGCCGCTGGGTAGCTATTGGCTCTCGGAGGGACCGCAGCCGATATTCAACAGCTTTGACTGGGCCCCTCGCGAAGTAGAGACATGGATTCCCGAGTCGGCAACCCACGCAGATGCGGACGGCAGCGGCCGCGTTGACCAAAACGATCTGCAGGTCGTGGGCCTCAACTTTGATGAAACAACCGGCGGCGGCGGAACCCAAAACATGCAAATTGATCCGCCGGCTGCATTGGCTGAGCTTCGTCTTGAGGCTCTGTACACCGGCGAAACAGCCGAGCTGTTTATTATGTCAAAAGATGATACGGATCTTTCGGGGATCTCTTTCAGAATGGAGATCGCGGAACTGACGACGGATGATTGGTCGGCCGAGGAAATCGAACCGATGGAGTGGGGCCTGGAGTGGGCCGCTGACAACCGCCTGATCGAATTTCAGACCACGCGCGATAATTACGTGGCAGCCGCGATGGTTCACAAAGGGTACGTGCCGCCGGCAACGGCCCGGAACCTTGTAAAAGTCGTCCTCAAAGCGGAGCGCGACTGGAACCGGCCCGTAACGGCGAGGGTTTTGAAAGCATCAGTGTCCGCTGATCGAGATATTCATGCGTTAAACGACCTTCAACTGGCCACGGAGTTGGCCGTTTCGGTTGAGCCGCCGGTGGACGAGCGGCCGCGGCAAACCACTCTGCTTCAAAACTATCCGAACCCGTTCAACCCAACCACAACCATTCCGTACACTCTTGCCGAAAGAGGTGACGTAGAAATCCAGGTTTTTGATTCCATCGGCCGCCGGGTCTACCTCGTTACCGAAGAGGGACAGCAGGCGGGCAGACATGCCGTAACATTTGATGCCTCATCCCTCTCAAGCGGCATCTACTTCTACAGTCTGCGCGTCAACGGCAGCGTTCAAACCCGGCGAATGACGCTTATTAAATAGCCATCGGCGTACATAGTTGGTGAGTCAAATAAAAAATCCCGCACCGGTATTCCGGCAGCGGGATTTTTTTAGAAACCGTTCACCTCATTTAAATTTAAGAAGAGAGAAATTCTTCCTTATTTTGTTTTCGAAACTGATAAACGCTGTATACGTCACCGGGTAAACTTTTAGCTAATTCAAACATGAAGAACAAAAAAATCTACATCGCCGGCCATCGCGGTATGGTGGGATCCGCAATTAAACATAAGCTTGAACAAGAGGGGTACAAGAACCTCGTTTTCAGAACCAGTGCTGAACTGAACCTGACAAATCAGCAATCCACAGACGAGTTCTTTGCATCGGAAACCCCGGATATTGTCATTATCGCCGCCGCACGGGTTGGCGGTATACTGGCCAATGATAAATATCCGTACCCTTTTCTATACGACAACCTGCAGATTCAAAACAATCTGATCAACGCCTCTCATAAGCAGAACGCAGAAAAGGTGATTTTTCTTGGCAGTTCTTGTATTTATCCAAAGCTGGCGGACCAGCCGCTGAAAGAAGAGTACCTGCTTACCGGGCCGCTTGAACCTACGAATCAGTGGTATGCCGTTGCTAAAATTGCCGGAATCAAATTGATTGAAGCCCTCCGGCGCCAACACAACAGAAACTACGTGTCACTCATGCCGACCAACCTATACGGCCCGAGAGATAATTTTGACCTGGAAACATCCCACGTATTACCTGCGATGATTCGAAAATTTGACGATGCCCGTGAAAATGGACATACACCGGTGCCGCTTTGGGGATCCGGAAAACCGATGCGGGAGTTTCTCTATGTGGAAGATCTGGCCGATGCGGTGCTCTTTGCAATGGAGAACAATTTAGAGCAGTCTCTCTACAATATCGGAACAGGCAAAGATATTACCATCAAAGAGCTTGCCGAAACGGTACAGAAAATTACCGGGCACGAAGGAGAGATCACCTGGGACAGCAGCAAGCCCGACGGTACACCCCGAAAATTAATGGACGTATCCAGGATGAAAAACGAAGGGTGGTCCTACTCAACAGACCTGGAAGAAGGGATCCGGAACACTTACCGCTGGTTTTTGGAACACAGGGAGAGTATAAAGGAAGTCAAAATGTAATGGTTTCCTAACGCTTTGATAAACGATGGGACAAACACTGATTTTACGGGAGATAGCCACATCCTACCTGCTGAACCTACTGCTGTATCTTTATAAAAAAGAGTCCTACATTTTTTATCAAAATTGACGATAATAGAGCCGCACGTAAAATCACGACTTAACCAAACAATCATTTTGAGTTCAAAAAATAAAACAGCACTTCTGACAGGCATCACAGGGCAGGACGGGGCCTACCTGGCAGAACTTTTACTGGAAAAAGGGTATGAAGTTCATGGAATAAAACGGCGCTCCAGCTCATTTAACACGGGCCGGGTGGATCATCTCTATACGGATCCCCATTTTAAGGGCCTGCCGTTCTACATGCACTACGGTGATCTGACGGATGCAACCAACCTTATCCGGATCATCCAGGAAGTTCAGCCCGACGAAATTTACAACCTTGCCGCACAAAGCCACGTCCAGGTCTCTTTTGAAGCCCCGGAATACACGGCCAACACGGACGCCATTGGAACATTGAGGATTCTTGAGGCGATCCGGATTCTCGGTCTGACCAAAAAAACCAAGTTTTACCAGGCCTCCACAAGTGAACTCTACGGAAAAGTACAGGAAGTTCCGCAGACTGAAAAGACGCCGTTCTACCCGCGATCACCTTATGGGGTTGCAAAACTCTACGCGTTCTGGATCTGCGTCAACTACCGTGAAGCCTATGATATGTTTGCTGTTAACGGAATTCTCTTCAACCACGAATCGCCCAATCGCGGCGAAACATTTGTGACGCGGAAGATTACGAGGGCAGCGGTTCGAATTGCAGCCGGAAAGCAGCCAAAACTGTTTCTCGGAAATCTGGACGCGAAACGCGACTGGGGCCATGCAAAAGATTACGTGGAAGGGATGTGGCGGATGCTACAGCAAGATGATCCCGAAGATTACGTGCTCGCAACCGGCGTAACGACAACGGTTCGTGAGTTTTGTGAACGTGCTTTTCATCATACCGGAATCGATATTGAGTGGGAGGGGAAAGGAGTCAATGAGATTGGAAGAAACAAAGAATCAGGCGATGTAATTGTGGAAGTTGATCCTACTTATTTCCGGCCGACAGAAGTGGACTTGTTGATCGGTGATCCCGCCAAGGCAAAAGCCCAACTTGGATGGGAGCCCAAATATTCGGTGGATGAACTTATCAAAGAGATGATTGAAGAAGATAAAAAGCGTATTTCATGAAAAAGGTGAATGTAATTTTGACCGGAGGGGTCGGCAGCCGTTTGTGGCCGCTCTCAAAAAAGTCACGGCCGAAACAGTATGTTCCAATCTTTGGTGATCGTACGCTGTTTCAGCTTACAGCCGAACGAAACAGGCCGGTGACCGATAAACTTGTGGTGGTCTGCAATGAAGGGAATGTAGACTTGTCAAGGAAAAACCTGGACCAGGTCAGTATCGAAGCTGATCAATGGGTTATTGAATCGGAAGCGCGGAATACGGCGGCAGCCGTGGCCTTTGGAGCGATGGCATGTGATCCCGACGACCTGATGCTTGTCACTCCCGCCGATCATATCATTCGTGAGACGGAATCTTACAAACGATCTGTGAATCGAGCTTTTGAATTAGCCTCAACCAACGCTTTAGTTACATTTGGTCTGAAGCCGACACGCCCCGAAACAGGGTACGGATACATCGAACATGACGATGAACGTGTGCTCTCGTTTAAAGAGAAACCGGATGCAGATACCGCCGCTCACTACATGAAGGAGGGACGATTTCTCTGGAACAGCGGCATTTTCTGTTTTAAGGCAGGCGTTTACCTGCAAGAACTCCGGACACATCGGCCCGATATTGCCGAAGCCGCCGAAAAAGCGTACCGGCATCAAACAGACGGACGTCTGCCATCGAAAGAATCGAAGGAGATTCCATCCGAGAGTATCGATTTTGCCGTGATGGAGCATTCCGAAAATATTCGGGTGGTGCCCTCTGACTTTGAATGGTCGGACCTGGGATCCTATGAGTCTCTTTTCGACTACTTTTCGGAAACCGGACAGGACGATGTTATCCAGGGAACAAATTTAGTCTTTAGCAACAAACACGTTGAAATTATCGGGCTGGAAGATTTGGTTGTTGTCGAAAAAGAGGATGCACTTCTCATTCTTCCAAAAAACCAGTCTCAATCCGTAAAACAGGTATTTACACGCCTGGAAAAAGAGAAGCCTGAGTTGCTGGAATAGACGGTTTGTTGATACCGGCAGTCCCAGCTCGCTGGATTATGTAAGACTGCAACGATCAGGCAGATCGTGCGGTGCGCACGGTCGAAACAGGGGACAATTAGCTGTTTATAAATGGGATGGTTTCAGCTTATATTTGGCACGTAAAATGCGATGCAAATGTTTAATATCGATTAATTCAGGAAAAACTCCATGAGCTTATCTCAACAACTGGACAAGATTAACAACAAAACATATAAAGTAGGGATTATCGGGCTTGGCTATGTTGGCCTTCCGCTAATGTGGACATTTCACAAAAAAGAGATGCCCGTGATTGGGTTTGATCTTGATCCCCATAAAGTGGACTGCATCACCTCGGGAACTCCATACATCAAACATCTCGGAGAGGAGATGATGGGTATTCTGTCGAAGAGTGACCGGTGTGAAGCGACCACCGATTTTAACCGGATGGATGAGGCCGACGCGCTTTTGATGTGCGTTCCCACACCGCTGAACCATCACAGGGAACCGGATATGACCTACGTTGAAAAGACCACCGAAACCGTGTCGGAGCATCTTCGGGAAGGGCAGCTGGTGATCCTCGAATCAACGACATATCCCGGAACAACGGAAGATCTGATTATTCCAATTCTTGAAAAAGGGAGCGGATTGAAAGCAGGGAAAGATTTTTACGTGGCCTACAGCCCCGAAAGAGAAGATCCGGGCAACCCGGACTTTAATACGTCCAAAATTCCAAAAGTGGTGGGCGGTCACGGCAACGACGCATTAACGCTTGCATGTGCACTCTACGATACAGCCATTGTGCAAACGGTGCCTGTCAGCGACACAAAAACCGCGGAGGCCGTGAAGCTGACCGAAAATATTTTCCGGTCGGTCAACATTGCGATGGTGAATGAACTGAAAGTGATCTACCACGCCATGGGAATTGACGTACATGAAGTGCTGGATGCCGCCGGAACAAAACCGTTCGGTTTTATGAAATTCACCCCCGGGCCGGGGCTTGGTGGACACTGCATTCCGATTGATCCGTTTTACCTGACCTGGAAGGCCCGTGAGGTAGAACAGCCCACACGCTTTATTGAGCTTGCGGGGGAGATTAACACCAATATGCCGAGATACGTTATTCGCCGGACCCTGGAAGCCCTGAATCATCATAAAAAAGCACTAAACGGCAGCAGTGTTTTATTGATTGGACTCGCTTACAAACCCAATGTGGACGACGACAGAGAATCTCCAACATATAAACTAATGGAGCTTTATGAAGAGATGGGCGCTGACGTATCCTACTACGATCCGTACGTACCTGTGATCCGTCCATCGCGCGAATACCCGCATTATGCCGGTATTAAATCTGTTGAGTGGAATGAAGAGACCATCCGTTCATTTGATGCTGTCGTGATTGCCACAAACCATGATGAGATTAATTACCGCGAATTAGCCAGCTGGTCCGACTGTATTGTGGATACCCGAAACGCGATGAAAAACGCGTCGCAGGATAGCAACAAAGTCTTTAAAGCTTAAGGCCTGCTTTTTATCTACTGACAATAGATGAGGCTGCTTGTCGCAGATTCGAGCCAACGCGAAAAAAACTATGGGCAAACGTGCAGAACTGATACCTGTCGCGCTTTTACTGTACGCCTTGTTTTAAAATCTGCACGACACGTTCGGCGGTGTGTCCATCGCCGAAAATTTCAGCGGAGGTTCTTGTGTCTACGGTGGAAAAAAACCGTTTAACATTCGAAAAGATCGTCTCACGATCCGTACCTACCAGCTTTCCTGCGCCCCGTTCGATAAGTTCGGGGCGTTCTGTTTTGTTCCGGAGCACAAATACAGGGGTTCCCAGGGATGGAGCTTCTTCCTGGATACCGCCGGAATCGGTAAGAATTAGATCAGAGGCAGCCATCAGAGGTACAAAATCGGTGTACGAGAGCGGGTCGATCAGATCGATGTTGTCACAGCCGCGAAGAATCTGTAATGCTTCCCTAATACTGGGATTCGGGTGAACCGGCAGCAGCACTTTTAGATCCGTCAGCTCTTCGGATACCTGGCGAACGGCCATGAAGATCTGCCGCATCGGCTCCCCGAAGTTTTCCCTCCGGTGAGTGGTTAGCAGCAGCAGCCGTTTTTTTTCTGCACCATACCGTTTTCTGACCTCTTGAACGGATACGGGAGAGAGTTCCAGGATATGCTGAAGCGCATCAACGACTGAATTTCCCGTTACGTGAATGGCATGTTCGGCAATATGTTCATCAAGCAAATTCTGACGGGCTTTCGCCGTCGGAGCAAAATGAGTATCGGCCAGGTGGCTGATCAGCGTACGGTTGGCCTCCTCGGGAAATGGCTGGGAGCGGTCGTACGAGCGGAGGCCGGCTTCGAGATGAGCCAATGGTACCGTTTGATGATGGGCCGTCAGGGCACCCGCCAGTGCGGTTGTGGTATCACCCTGCACAAGCAGCATCCCGGTCTGCTCACTGCTTATCCACTTTGGCAACTCCCCAAGAAGTCTCTGAAGCAGATCGAGCGGTGTCTGCGTTTGGGTCATCATTTGCAGGCGCTGGTCCGGGACGATCCCGAATGTGTTTAGAATATCATCGGCCAGGTCTGCATGCTGACCGGAATGAATGACGCGGTGCGGAATACTGAGCCGCCGCAGCTCCAGGATCACAGGTGCAAGCTTAATGGCCTCAGGTCGTGTTCCAAATAAGATGGTGATCGGTTGCTTCATAGAATGGTTTTGTACGCCTCAGCGGTCTTTGCAGCGACCTCTTTCCAGGTATAGTGTTGTTTGATTTTCATCTTCAGGGTCTCGTCCATTGTTTCTTGATGGGCACGTCGAACAGCTTTCATAATCGATTGTTCGTTTTCAGGATCGATATATTGCGCGTGACCGCCAAAATACTCTTTCGTGCCGCCCACACGGGTAACGGCAAGAGAACACCCGGCCAGTGCCGCTTCCAGCGCGGCTATTCCGGGAGTCTCGAACTGCGAAGGCTGAACAAAAACAGCGGCCGCGGCATATGCCGATTTAAGCATCGGCCCGTCATGAGGCAGCGGACCAATGTAATGAATGTTCTCCATTCTGTCGATAATTTCTCGGCATCGGCCGGAGTAGGAGGAGTTGTCCAATCTCCCGATAACTACAAGATCCGGGTCGTCACTTGTGTGGTGTTTCAGAAGGGGATAGAGGTTTTTTCGACGTGCGGATCCGTCGCCTACAAAAAGCGTAAAGCCCGTCAATCCGTATGTCTTTTTGAACAAGTCCGGCGTGGCCGTCTCAAACCGCTGATCTACACCATTCGGAATGACCCGCACCTTAGATTCCGGCACGCCAAAACCGTTCGTAATGAGCTCAGATTCCTGATGCGTATTCGGAAGAACAAGATCAGCCGCATGACAGATTTCTGATTTAATAGAATAATCTGAGAAAAACCCTTTAAACAGTTTGCTGCCAATCGATTGAATCTTTAATGATCGGCGTATTGTTGCAGATGACCGCCTCGTAAAAAAAACCGGTGAGACGACAAATTTTCCCTTCGATGATCTCAATTGTTGCGATACGGCAAGTGTTTCATTCGATGCCAGGAAAACGTGGGTTAGATCGAAGTCGGCCGGATCGCAGGCATTCCACGGGCTGTAGTACGTTATCACGTGACTGAGTTCCCGGAGGTGTGCCGCCGTTTTCAGGCTCTGCATGCGAACGCCGCCATGCACCACGCCAACGGAGAGGGGGGCAATCATCAGGATGTTTAGGATCGGTTTCTCCATAATCTTGTCATCAGTTCATCTTTTTTACACTGCACAGCCGAAAATGATGACGCAGCACGCCGTTTTTGTATGAGTTCGGGCAGAGCGGACTCAATGTACGGAGCCCATCGCACCTCTTCCATATCGATCTTTGGCTTATGTGTAAGTATGAACCTATTTTCTTCTGCGTGGATGGCCATTGGAACGGTACCGTTCTCTGTGAGATGTACGGACTTTTGAACAGTATCATAGCTGGCAGAAGTGGACTGAGAGCATCTTTTTTTCCACCACGCAGCCCACTCACGGTATGACATCCACGAGGTCGATTCGTGGGGAAGGGAGCGAAAGATGGCGTGGAGTTCAGATTCATGATGATCATTCGGATGATGATAAAGGTGTATCGGCATCCGCTGGAGCATTTTCAGCTGTATCCATTCGCGGTAGTACTGCCGTATCATAGATGATGTAAACCTGAACCGGCTGAACGACCCGATGGAAATGGGATGAACCGGAAGCTGAAGCGTCTTGGAGACGGGAGGCCGTGACGGAAGGGAGTCGTAATCGTACATAAACTCGCTGCTGTAGTCGAAGTTGAACCGGGATAGAACCTCTGCAAGATCTCTCAACCAGAACCCATAGGGAGCGGCATATCCAGCCGGATGGATGTCGACTTTAGACAAGAGGCCAAGTGCCATAGAGATATCCGCATAGTACTGATCCGCCGATGTATATTCGTGGTGGCGATAACCGTGAAGGGCAATTTCCTGGCGGGGTACGGTTTTAAAGTACTCCAGCCAGCCCTCGTGAGCCTGCACATGGAGAAACCAGGTGGCGGGAATCTCGTGCTCAATAACCGGTCCTGAAGCGGCCTCAATGGCCGGTTTTGAACTGTAGTCTGTATCAATCCGGAAGGTTGCCGCACGTTTATCCGTATGTGGCATCCACCACTTGTGGACCAGTGGTACGCCTGTTTTGTGATGCAGAATTTTGAAAAACGAAAGTACGGCATCGATAAAGGGCTGACTGCTTTGTGCCGCGGTACGCTCCGCAACGGGGGGGAGGCCGGAAGATCGGAATTCCGTGTGAGACTGCCGCCCAAATTCTGTCAAATGATCCACTGGCAGGCCCGCAAAAGCATACGCCCTGTCGGGATCCGGATCAAACCAGGCCAGTCCCTCCAGGTCGCTGCAGGAGGGATGTACCAAGGCACGCGTGCCTATGTGTATCGACGCAATATGCCGAAAGGCGGGAGATGTCGGCTCAACGCGGTCCACCTTCCGCTCTACAGGACTCCAGGTCGATAGCTGGCCCGTGGTATCCAGAATGGCACCGCCGGCTGTCAGGTAGGCCGTCAGCTGTTGATGCTCTTGCACATCCGGAGTTTTGCAGAGTAAAACGCAGCTCTGTTCCCGGACTGAAAGCGCCTGTACGGAGTAGAGCCGGCTCCAGGAGAGTCCAATCTGCATGAGCAACCGCTCCCATCCGCGGCTCATGCCGAATACTCCGATGTGTATCTTTCTGATCACAGCGTCATTCTCCGTTTCATCCAGGTCAAATCAGCCGTTTGTAAAAGACCAAAGATATAGAGAAAACCGGCAAGTAGCAGGGGAGCAATGATTGCTGCGATAAAGCCAGACGGAACCAGCCAGTAGCCGGCCGCCAGGAGCAGGGCAAGGATCAGCACCAGAGCCAGCGTATACCGGCCAAGGGGTAGGTCCATAACCCGTTTAAACTGGTAGAACATGCAGATTGTCATCCAGATTTCAGAGATCACCACCGATGCAACCACCACCCGAACTTCTCCGGAAAGACTGGCGGCGATCATCACAAATGCCGCTCCGGCAGCTCCGCAGCAAGTGGAGACTAAAAAGGAGCGATCCCTGCCAAATGAAATCAAACCAAAGGTATAGACGGAATTTAAAAAAGTGACCGGCAATAACAGGGAAAGCATAATTAGCATGGGAGCTGCCCGGCTATACTCGTCGCCAAACAGACCGTGGATCAGTTGGCCGGCAGAAAGACTAAGGATCAGGGTGCCCGCCGCACCAATCAGGAGCACCCACCGGCTGATAATCATCAGCTGAGGCTGAACCTCGCGTCGGTTCTCATTCCAGAGCTTTGTCAGGTTGGGAAGCATCAGGGTGTTGATGATGTGATCGACAAGCATGGCAGCCAGTATCAGCTTTAACGCCACACCGTAGAAGCCGACCTGTAGTTCTGAAAAAAAGCTACCGATGATAAGTGGAGGAAGCAGAATGACGGATTGTGCTAAAAAATGACCGGCTCCAAGGTAAAAACTACTCGTAATATCAGACAACCAGTGCCGGGTGTCAGGCCACCTGCTCAGCGGCGTTTTGCCCCGATAGGATAGGATCATTGTGAAGGCTCCCGCCAGCAGTGAAAACGAGTAAATCATCGGAACGGTTAACAGATCCCGGGCCGACACAAGAAGCAGGAGTCCTAAAAGATAGATGCTGCCCTGCACCCAGTGAGCGAGGGTGATCCGCTCAAATTTTTGAATTCCTTTGTAGTACCAGTCGATATTGAGAGCCTGTGGCAGCAGAGAGAGAATAAAGAGCAGAATCAGGTTTCGGAGCTCTGGCTGACCGTGCAGCAGGAGCCAGGTGAGGGATGCGGAGCCGGCGATCACCAGGCATGAAAGAGTGATTTTCAGCCATAAAAATCGGGACGGATCGCGCTGACCGGGATCAGACGCGGCCATGGACCGGGTGGCCAGTGTTTTAATGCCAAGATCACTGAACCAGCTGACGATGCTTAGCACAGAGATTGCGATCGTAATCAGCCCGTATTGCTCGACCCCGAGAGTTCTTGCAAGGTAGATCGATGCCAGGAAACCGAATAATTTTGCACCCCCATCACCAAGAAATATCCATAGTCCTTTGGCGGCCAGGTTACGCATTCCGGCCTCCAGCTGAGGAAAATTCAACAAGCAGCGACTCAAGCTCTTCCTGGCAAGTAAAGAGGAACAAGTTATCGTATTGCAGCTCCTGGATACACCCCAGGTTTGGAGCAATAATCGGGCAGTCATAGCTCTGAGCAAGCGCAACGCCCCCCGATGTGAGTATCTCGCTGTAGTTAAAGACAACGCAGTCGCACGCGTTGTGGTAGAGCGGAACCTCATTTTCAGGGATGAAATGGGGTATCAGCCGCACATTGCCGGCTTTTTCTGCAAGCGACCGTATGTTCCTGTAGTGAGACATCTGTCCTTTTTTAACAGGTCCCACGACAATCAATACGTTGTCGTGGTCCATCCGGGTAAAGATTTCCACCACCTTATCAATCTGTTTGTAAGAGCTGATATTCCCGAACATCAGGAAAATCTGCTGCTCATCGCGGAGTTGAAGGCCATGCTTTTTGTTGAGCCTGCGTATGGCTTTTGCACGTGGGATGCTTGTCTTTGGGTAGGCGGGGTGTGGAATCACCCTGAACTTGGAAATCGGCTGGTTGTAAAACCGGCTAATCTCTTCTGCCGCATACGAACAATGGACATGAATACGATTTGCCCGGCGGGCCATTGAGGAGCAGATCTTGAGGTTCAGCCATTCAAACCGGTCGTCATGCGGCAATTTATTGTGAACCGTCCAGACGATGCTCCCGCCAAGCTTTTGAAACAGGATAATGCAGAGTAATTTATAGGCCATGCCGGCCAGTGATTTTAAATCCGTAGATTCGAGCCAGTGATAGTGAAGAATAGTGGCCGGATTGCGAACGGCTCTCCAAACAAACGACCAGTGCTGCCAAACGCTTGTACTGTGGACGTTGTATCGGCTCTCCGGATTTTCTATAAATTCCTTGTAGAGAAGATACAGGTAGTCTGACTCTTTATACTGAAACCGAATCAGCGGAACCACAAACAGATCGACCATTTGATCTGTGTCCGGAGTGAGTTCCCGGTACATTGATTGTAGCTTCTCATGCAAAGTCATTGGCAGGAGATTCAAAAATAGAATTGAAGTCCGATCGAGTGAGCCCAGCCAAACCCGGTAGAGAACGGCAGGACGGCGTAATTAACGGTAACCGGCTCAATATTGAGGCCAAGACCAAAGCTGACGGGGCGCTCGGTGGGCCCAAATTTGTATCCCCCTCTCAGGTCAAACAGGTCGGCAATATCAACGCTGCCGGCAAGGCTGAAAAAGTCGTCGTTATCCCCTCGGTCGGTAAAATCGGAGGTGGGTAAATCTTCAAGAGGCTGAATCCATTCAGTGTGCACCGAAACCAAAATCGGCAGGTCGTTGGCTCCCGGTGTGGTAAATTCAAGCAGGTCAGCCGTTGCCCCGAGCCGGAAAGTGGATGGAAGGGTTGTTGACTCCACATCCAGCTCATCCATCTCGCCAAGATTTTGAACAGCAGCACCCAGTCTCACCCGGTTGTCAATCAGTTCTGCCGCGAGACCGGCGTTGATGGCATACCCGTTGGCCCTGAGCTGGAACACCTCCTCGCGCAGAAACTGGGCGGTAATGCCGGCGGAGACCGGCCCAAATCTGTAGGCCGCTGCACCCGAAAGCGACAGGTAGCTGATGGAAAAATCACCCTGGGACGGGCCGGGCTGATCCCGGGCTTCAAAATCATTCGATCGTGAATTGTAGACCCCGAAGGCGAGTGCATACCCATCCTGCAGAAAATTGGCGCTTGCAAACTGGTTGTTAACATCGGCAATCCAGAGTGTGTAGGTCAGCTCAATGCTTGAAGAGGGTTCCATCACCAGAAGTGCGGGGTTTGAATAGAGCGCTGAAGCGCCGGTTAGCGTTGAGCTGCTGGCCTCGGACAGTGAGAGCTGATTGGCAGACGGTGCAATATTCAGAAAATCCATGCCGCTGCCTGCATTCTGACCAGCGGCTGTCTGTGTCAGGATTCCAATTGTAAAGAGTAGAGATAGGATGAACTTCATAATTGCAGACGAATTGAAAATACATGCATGGTCGTAATGTTCGACGGCTCGCGTACGTAGGCGTAATCAACGGACGGTGTGAAGCGGTCGAGCGGTAAATGTACGGAAAAACCTGCACTTGGTTGAATGTTAACGTCATGGTTCAGGTCCAGGCCCTGGACACCGGCACGGAGCGACACTCTCGGGTGGACGTCGTAGCGGGTGCCAAACCGAACAAACTGGGAATTGGTGGTCACCTCTTCCCGCGAAATGACCGTTCGCGGCTGTCCTTCCACCAGCTCGGTGGATTCACGCCTGATCTCGGATTCCAGCACCTGTACCTCGTACTCGGCGCTTACCAGCAGATTAGGAATGGATGAGGGGATATACGATGACCCGAATTTAAATCGTGTAGGAAAGGAGTTGCTCCGGGACCCCCCAACGTTGACGCCAAACAGTTCGGAGGTGTCGTACTGTGTGGATCCAAAAAGATCCTGCACGGCCAGGCCCAGGCCGAGTGTCCCAAGCTGTTTGTAGAACCCCGCATCAACGCCAATGGAGGTATTGCTGGAGATCTCGTCATGAAAATCGGAGATATTAAACTTGATCCCGATACCTCCCCAAAAAGTGTTGCTGAACCGGATGCCGAAACTGGAAAGCAGCTGGTATTGGTTGGTAGAGAGCGTTTCCGTTGAAAAGCCGCTTTGAGAGCGTCCGTCAATGTTACTCACGGATGCGTTGATCAGTGCCACGGAAATTCCGGCGGATGGCGGGAGCTGGAAATGGGTATTTACCATGTGCAGCCGGCGATCGAATGCCAGGGCTGCACTTGAAAAATCCAACGAAATCTTATCACCGGGCCGGGCGGTAAGCGCGGGGTTGTAGTACCCGAACGCCCCCTCCTGGTGCACCGCTGTAAAGGCGTTCCCCATGGCCATCCCGCGCGGTGCAAATCCCATACGGCTGAATGATCCCGCAAAGCCGGCCGATTGCGCAGTGATCTCTCCTGCAAACAGGAGGATGCAGAACAGAGGTAGTAAGGGGATGCTGATCCATTTCATTCTATTCATCATCAATCAATCAGTAATATTTTTCCGTCCACCCGGCCGCCGGGCGTGTCAATTACGTAAATGTAGGAGCCTGCAGCCACGACTCGGCCAGAGCCATCGGTCCCGTTCCAGGTAAATTCGTACGATCCGGATTGGGTGACTTGACCGGATCGTTGTTCAAACACTTTATTCATTGCAAAATCGAAGATCCGGAGCGTGCTGCTGCCGCTTTTTTCGATGCCGTATTTTATTCGCACAAGATCGTGTACATCGGGCGAAAAGGGATTAGGATAGGCATACGTGTCGACATTGGGGGCATCCTCCTGGTAAATGGTGCCATCGCGGAGCGGAACATTTACACGCAGGATCGACCAATTTTCACCACCGTCGGACGAGGAGGCCAATCCGTCGGATGATCCGACCCAGATCTTTCCCCCGGCAGAGGATAGCGCAAAATATTCAGCGTCGGCTTTAATGAATTGATTTGAACTTCTGATTTGACCAATCCGTCGCCAGGTCTCGCCGTCATCCGCAGAGATGAAGAGCCCGCGATCGGCCGCGGCGTAAATTTTTCCATTGTGAAACCCGATATCGTTTATCCGTTCACCTTCAAGAAACTGGCGGAAGGTCTCTCCGCCATCATCCGTATAGACCAGCCCAAAGCGGTCGTCCGGGCTGTTGCTGGCGTTCCAGTTGGTCATCCATATTCTGTTGGTACCTGGCTGCTGCCGAATATTGACAACCCAGTTTCCAAGAAGTCCGTCGGGTTCGCCGTCAGCGCCAATCCGTGTCCATGAGATCTGCTCGCGTGGTGCCGTCAGCGCATTTTCGGATACATTGATCCCGCCGGCCGTTCCCGCCCAGACCCGGTTCTCAGAATCAATCAAAAGGCCAAACCCCAGCAGGTTATTGTCGCTGCGAGGGTCGTATCGATTGACAGACTCACCTGAACCGGTTTGAGAATTCCACTGGTAGACGTTATCCGGGGTGAATTCCCGAACCGATGAGGGGGGAAGGATAAGCCGTTCCCAGGTCTCTCCGCCGTCAAGGCTTCGCAAAATGCCGGATGCCCAGGCGGCCGCCATGATAGTTTCTCCTTTCATATCGGTTTCGAACGGCGGAGACTGCTGCGGAACCGTAATCCGGGTTTGAATATAGGTTTGATCGCCATAGGTAAACTCAAGATCGCATGGGGGACCCACCGACGCGGCTGTGCAGTCTGCATCCTCCGGAGGCGGCGGATCAAGCGGAAACGGGATGAAGCGCCAGCTGGACCCGTTATCGAGCGTTTCATAAAATCCCATAGCTGTTTGAACCGAACTCTCACCGGATTCGGTATTGAATCCAAGTCCCGCTACAACACGGTCGCCATCAGCTTCCAGAGAAAATACCCGCCC
Organism: Bacteroidota bacterium; assembly: GCA_009909035.1. Taxonomy (GTDB): domain Bacteria; phylum Bacteroidota; class Rhodothermia; order Balneolales; family Balneolaceae; genus SW132. The sequence continues at coordinate 4,665 of JAAAOB010000133.1, read as the reverse complement.
GCGGCCATCGAACACGCTGTCGGCCGTTTCGGGGATGAAGATATCGGGGCTATTTTCGTCAATCCTGTTCAAACCGGGACCTATCCAGAGCCTGGAACCGGTACTTTCGAGTGATGTGACGGAGTTTTGCCGAAGGGTTTCAAAACGATCAGGTATGGGGCCAAAATGCTGGGCGCGCAGTTCGCCCGCTACAAACATGAGGAGTAGAAGTGCCCAGGAGATGTGCCAAAAGTTTTTCATTCTACTCAAGAATTTGCAGTTCAGTTTGAGTTGTATCGCTGGACTGGCCATCGACCCCAACGGCGTAATAAAACACGTCGACATTGTCGGGGTTGTTTGTGGGTTCGATAAAGAGTGCCCGGCTGTAGAGAGAATCACCGGCCGCTTCGTCAATCCGGCCCTCCGGGTTATTCAGTTCGCCGTCGTCAAATAGTTCAAACTCATCGCCAAGTCGGTTTCCCTGCTGGTCGATCAGGAAAAATTGTACCCGATCGATAAAGTCCTGGTCCTCCGGGTGCGTTACGCGGGCAAAAAAGTCGATCCGTTCATTGCCCGAATCCGGAATCGTTACCTCTTCCGTGTTGAATGCCTCCAGAATGACGGGCCGCGACACGGAGCGTCCGCGAACTCTTATGCTGCCCCGGAGACGATCGCTCCGTCTGCCTTCCGTAAACACGTGTACGGTAAAGTTCATACTTTCGGCCGTATTAAGCGTAAGCGAAAACGTGGTGGTGTAGATACGATCGCTCTGTGGGTCAAGAGTTCCGGAAGAGGCGACCTCACCCCGCCGCTCCACAGAATAGCGAAGGTCAGAGTTGGGGGGATCATCAAGCGTAACCGTGATGTCAAATGGCACAACCTGGGTGCCGATTGGTGCGGATGCATCAAATTGCAGGCGATTCGGCGAGATTGTGAGCGAGTTCAAAGAGGTGGGTTCAGCTTCTGGCTGAGAGCTTATGTCATCGCATCCGGCCAGGAGCCCAAAAAAAACAGAGACACAGAGTCCGCCTATAGATAAAAAGAGCGAGTGCTTCAAAACATTGTGCTGGTTAAAAAAACTGTTTTGTAACGTTAATCTATAGGCGCTGTTTTGATGATTTTCTAAATAGTAAGCGGTTTTCAAAGCATAAACAAGTTTAAAATTGTGTAGGTTATATTTAAAAAAACAGGGCGGGGTTAACCATTTCGTGACTACTAACATCACAACTGGTTGGTTTAAAGAGTCCTGTAATTTCCGGAAAGGCTTCTTACATTCCCACTTCGATAAATCAATCATCACAATAAAACAGATGTATGCAGACTGATATCGACATCGCGTTAAAAGCCGCAAGGAAAGGAGTAGAGACCGTTCAGGGGTTTCGATCCGAGCTTCTGAACATCCGTCAGAAAGGAGTACACGACCTGGTGACGGATGCTGACCTGGCCACGGAACGTGCCATTCTGAACCTGCTGAGAAATCAGTGTCCGGATGATCGCATCATGGCAGAAGAGACCGAAAACCGGGAGATGCTGACCGCTGAGCGAACATGGATCGTGGATCCTATCGACGGTACAACCAATTTTGCGCATAATTTTCCTATTTATTGTGTATCCGTGGCGTTGTGGGAGAACAAAAAGCCGAAAGTGGCCGCGGTGATTGAGGTTAATCGGAACGAAGAGTTTACGGCTGTTGCGGGAGAGGGAGCCAAGCTCAATGGCAAACCGATTGGCGTTTCCAAAACAGGGGAGGCGGGCCGGGCATTTGTGGCTACCGGTTTTCCGTATAATGATCTCTCGCTTATAGATCCGTATCTGGACCTGTTTCGTCATCTGATGGGTGAACTCCAGGGACTACGCCGGCCGGGAGCCGCCTCCTATGATCTCTGTTGTGTGGCCTGCGGCAGATTTGATGGATTTTACGAGTATTCACTCCATGCGTGGGATGTTGCAGCCGCGGCGCTTATTGTTCGTGAAGCGGGTGGAATCGTTACCGGCTGGACAGGCCGGGAGGATTGGCTGTTTGGCCAGCGAATTGTGGCAGGCAATCCAACGATCCAGGCTCAACTTTTGAAAAAGATCAAGGAGTATATCCCCGCCAGGTTCCGTGAGTCCGTGCAGTGACCAGGGGGTCAGGCCACACAGGTTTGATGAAGGCTCTCGCCCTTTCAGGGCTGATACCGAAAAAACGGTCGATAACTACACAGGGCGATGCCCTGTGCTGATGCTTACGCCCGCTTCGGGGCTATTTTTATTTGAGCCCGGATGACTCGATTCGATGAATGGCGGTCGCCTTTTCAGGGATGAAACCGCTGGTGCTGGCTTATCCTCAGTGCTGATGCTTACGCCCGCTTCGGGGCTAAACTTTTTGAGTCCGGATGTATTGGATACCATATATGGCGTTCGCCTTTTTAAAGGAATAAACCAGCCCCGCTCCGGGGCGGTATGTCCGTAGCCCCACAGGTTCACAAGGTGAATCTGTGGGGTTCAGGCAGACCAAAATGTAGAGAAGCGCCATCGGCGCGGCATAGTACGAAACCCGAAATCAATCACGGAACCCTGCGAAAAGAATCTCTCCTTTTCAATAAAAGAGATCGTGGGTAATGATAGGTTGCTTGCTTTGAAGGGCTACGTATATTTCGCACCTACGGCGCTCTCTTTTGTCATGCGTAGTTTGGCAACCCCTGGCCATCGCTTTGCGCTGACCAGGGGCTACGGACATGCCGCACCGCTGGTGCTTGGGTTATCATCAGCGAAACTCAGCGATTTTATCCGCGAAACTCTGCGAAAAAATCCAGGGCATGACGTATAGTCTTATCCGCGAATGGATTTGTGAACGGTTTTTTAGCTATACTTTTCAGGATTTATTTTGAGATTCAGATGATTTGATTCATTGTATGGCGCACTTTTTTTTGGGTACAAACCAGCCCCGCTCCTGGGCGGCATGGGCGTAGCTCCACAGGTTTGATGAAGGCTCTCGCCCTTTCAGGGCTGATATAGAATACTGTCGACAAGTACACAAGGCGATGCCCTGTGCTGATGCTTACGCCCGCTTCGGGGCTAAACTTTTTGAGTCCGGATGTATTGGATACCATGAATGGCGTTCGCCTTTTTAAGGGAATAAACCAGCCCCGCTCCGGGGCGGTATGTCCGTAGCCCCACAGGTTCACAAGGTGAATCTGTGGGGTTCAGGCAGACCAAAATGTAGAGAAGCGCCATCGGCGCGGCATAGTACGAAACCCGAATTCAATCACGGAACCCTGCGAAAAGAATCTCTCCTTTTCAATAAAAGAGATCGTGGGTGATGATAGGTTGCTTGCTTTGCAGGGCTACGTATATTTCGCACCTACAACTCTCGGACTATAAAAAAACACTCACAAGCCAGAAACATTTTTAAGACATCCTAAACGGAGTGTATTCTTTTCGTATTTTGTTGACGCACCAGCTCGATAAATGGTTCACAGTCCGGTGGAGTACCGCGTGGACGACACTCTCCGTTCGATTGCTACGGCAAAAGGGCGGAGCGATCCGGAATAAACATCATCTGCTCAACGTAGCCCGTCAGACGGTGTACAGAAATAAAACAACATAATTGATTTGTTACCTCAGCATCCATTGAAAAATCAAGAATCCGAATCAAACTACATCAACCGGGTACTGGTTGCGGTGATCGCAGTCCAGCTTCTGCTGGTACTGCTGGTCAGGTTCTGGCCTGAAGAGGCCATGGAGCCGGAAGTGTACCAGGTGGATCCGCCGCAGGACCAGGTGTTGATTGATGAAGTGATGATCACCGAGCAGATCTCTTCGCCGCCCCCGCCTCCGCGTCCCCAGGTGCCGCAGCCGGTACCGTCGGATGAGGTAATTGAGATCGAGCTGGATGTAGACTTAGATCTTGATGTTCCGGAGATGCCCGATCTTGAGCCGGGAACAGGAACCTCAAGGGAGGGCGAGGAGAGCGCGATCGTCTCCAACCCGCAAATACCACCGACGGTCGTGCGAATTGTCGAGGCGAGCACCCCGGAGGATGTGCCCGGCGAGCTAAAAGGAAATGTGGAGATGATTGTCAATTTCCTGGTGGATAAGGATGGCCGTGTGGAAGAGGCCTCGATCGTGGAGATCCGAAAATATACCGGCGACGGGGAGTATGAGGTGGTCCCGTTTATTGAACACGGCCTGATGGACGCCGTGCTCCGCGCCGCCCTCCAGTGGCGATTTCGCCCTGCCCGCCAGGATGGCGAACCGGTCAAAGCCTACACACGCCAGCGGTTCAATTATTGAGAGTGGGTTTGCACGCTGTCGTTATCGTTGAATCGTATAAATTGACAAACAATTTAATGGAAGAAGGTAGACTTCGTCGGTTCACCAGTTTCTCGGATTATCGGGTCGTCGGTTTTTTTTAAGTATGAGTAGGTTATAGTGCCGTTACCACTTAATTAGTAAGGCGGAAGCATGGGTAAATGACCGTCAAATAAGTGATTTCCCTCACAAATTTCACTATATAAATTAAGTGGTAACGGTACTAGAGGTCCGGGAATTGCGGGATGCGGAGGGACACACCCCTGACAATTCCGCTGAACGCTCTATTGTCTGTCCCCTCTGGAGAGGCTGTGAGAAAATAAGGATTCCAATAAATGTTTCAATTTGAGTGATTTTTCGTTGTAAAATAATTGGGCCTTGTATGTCTTAGGC